>JAYWEQ010000038.1:0-43553 GCA_043779185.1 Pseudobdellovibrionaceae bacterium | reverse complement strand
AATTCGTTTGGTAACAACGAATCATTTAAACACCTAAAATAACAAAGTAACCTTGAGGCGTTAGTCTGCGCTACGCACACTTAAGTGGGGCAGTTGGTTGGAAATACACCATAATTTAGTATATACATAATCCATAAAAAAGAAAGTCTTAAAATTTCTAGCCATCTGATTGCAATAAATTATGAATTTTTTAATTGGTCCATCGTAAATAAAGGCCTCATCTTTAGACCCAACTGGACTAAGGCTGGTTCTTCTTTCTCTTTTCCCCGATGAATCACGCAAAGAACATGATCAACATGGGCGCCAAGGCTGCGCAGATCTTTTGTGCTTAAGACAACCTGGCCTCCGGTCGTAATGACGTCTTCGATGATACAAACTTTGCGATTTTTTAGATCTAGCCCCTCGGCGAACTGACAAGTGCCATAGTCTTTTGCTGATTTACGAACAAAGGTGACAGGGATTCCTGTTTTTAGTGAAAGGGCGGTTGCAATGGGAACTCCGCCTAACTCAAGTCCTGCCAACACTTCAGTTTCCTTGGGGATCAAAGGCGCCAGGTGCTCAGCGATGGCAGCAAGCAAAGTGGGTTGCGACTCAAACCGGTATTTGTCAAAATACTCTTGTGACGTCGTTCCTGAGCGAAGTTTGAATTCTCCGCGCAAATAACTGATCTGATAAATTTTCTTAGCAAGGTCTTCTCGAGTCACTGTCAGCTCCTTTGAATTTGTCAGTCAGTCTGGCTCCAGCTTATTTGGCCTATTTTATGCTGTATTAGTAAAGGCGGAAGCTTTGATGCAGTGAAGGGCAAAAAAATGAAAGAACCAAAAGATAAAGATCTAGAAACCATCAGTCTTTTTTTCATCTTAGGGATGTTAACCCTGGTCGTAGTTTTGGTGATGAAGGTGGTGCTTTTTGGACCCGGCTTGCCGCAGCTTTTTGAAATGAGCATCAAGTAGATTCTTTTTTTTGGTTAAATCTAAGTTTTACGAAGTTTTTGTTTTCTAATTTGCCACTGTTCCAAAGCATATTTCCGCATATCTTCCACATTATCGAATTCATCGACAATCTCGACACCCAGCAAGGTTTCGACAGCGTCTTCTAGCGTCACAAGGCCCGTAATGACACCGTATTCATCAGCGGCCAGCGCCAGATGCTCTTTTTCTTTGATGAAAAAATCAAGGACATGGGACACCGTCATTCGCTCGGAAATTGTCGCAATGGGGCTGACCAGCTCGTTGATTTTTTTATCGATTTCATCGTGAGACAATGACTCCAGAATTTTATATCGATGGGTCACTCCAATAATATTATCCAAAGAGCCCGAATAGACCGGTACCCGAGAAAACCGGATCGGTTTATTCTTTTGTGAGACTTCGTCTGTTGTTAGATTTCCATCCAGTGCAAAGAAAACCGATCGTGGCGTCATGATGTCGGAAACAAAAATTTTATCTAACATGAGCAAGTTTTTAATGATCATGGACTCTTTAGTTTTTAGAGTTCCTTCTTCAGCACCCAGTTCGGCGGTCATAATCATTTCTTCCCGAGTGACCTCGGGGACGTCTTCAAGGCGTTTAAAAAAGTTTCCTAATTTTTCTGAAGAAACAACCAGCGGATAAAGCATCACAATCATTGCTTGAACAGTGTAAGCGGTAAAGGGAGCAAGAGCTTTCCAATTGGCCGCGCCTAATGATTTGGGCAAAATTTCAGCTAAAAATAAAATACAAAAAACCAAGATGACAGAGGTCATTGTGACGTATTCGTCGCCGTAAAGTTTTTGAACTCGAAAGGCAATAAAAGCCGAACCTAAAGTGTGGGAAATTGTATTTAAAGTAAGAATGGCCGAGATAGGTCGATCTATTTTTTCAATAAGATTTTCAAGCAGCTTACCACTGCCTTTTTTCTTTTCGACCAAGACGCCAACGAAAGCTGAATTAACAGATAAAATGACAGCTTCTAAAAGCGAACATAAAAATGAAATACCAAGAGTGAAAATGAGGAGAATTATAATTGTTGTCATGAAATAGTCTCGAAGTTAGCACGGCCCTATTAAGGAATGTATAAAAACATCCATGACGCGGGTTATAGAGGGCAAAGGCGTGTCTCAAAACGAGATTTTGGCGCTGATTCCACTCAACCTTCGCCCAGGTTTGGCCGATATTATTGGGTATGGCTAAGTATATTATCTATGGTTTGGGTCTTATTTTAATCGTTGGATTAGGGCTTTTTATGGAGCTTAGCAATGGCGATTATTTGATCATTGAAAAATTAATGGCTGAAAAGCGGCCTCAGGTCGCGATCCAAAAATAAAAAAGCAGATTGTTAAGACCGGCTTTTTTATTTCTTTTATGATTTTGAACAACACTACTTTTTAGCTTCGTCAGCCTTCTTTTGAATGAACTTTTTAACCAGTTCTTCTTGGACGTTCCGAGGTGTTTGCGAATATTTCGCAAATTCCATACTGAACTCGCCCTTACCTTTGGTGGCAGAACGTAGGTCCGTCGAATATCCAAACATCTCTGACAAAGGCACTTCAGCTTCAATCACAACAGTTCCTTCGAAAGAAGTTGTTCCAAGGATCACACCGCGACGTTGATTGATTTGCCCAGTGGCAGGACCTTGGTATTCTTCAGGGACAGTCGTTTCAAGCTTCATGATGGGCTCAAGAACCACAGGTTTTGCTTTTGGATAAACTTCACGCATGGCTGCCATCGCTGCAATTTTGAAGGCCATGTAACTGGAATCGACATCATGGTAAGATCCATCAAGCAATTCAACTTCAATGTTGACGATCGGGAAGCCTATCAATGGACCCTTGCGACACTGCTCTTCAAATCCTTCATCAACAGCTGGGATAAATTCTTTAGGAATACGACCACCAGTGACGTTATCAGAGAACATGAAAACCTTGCCGTCTTCCTGAGGAGGAAGGGGACGAATTTTTCCAACGATTTTGGCGAACTGACCCGAGCCACCTGTTTGTTTTTTATGGGTGTAATCATAAGCGGCTTCTTGGCCAATCGTTTCGCGATAAGCCACCTGAGGCGCACCGACGATCACCTCACAAGCAAACTCACGCTTCATTCGCTCGACGTAGATTTCCAAATGAAGCTCGCCCATTCCTTGAATGATGGTCTCATTGGATTCTTCGTCTCGGTAAACGCGGAAAGTAGGATCTTCTTTTCTAAATTTTTGCAGAGCTTTAGAAAAATTATTCGAACCTTCTTTAGATTTCGGAGCAATCGCCAAAGAAATAACTGGATCTGGAACGTGCATGGATTGCATCGCTGCATTGACGTCTTCGTCACAGAAAGTATCACCGGATGCACAATCGATTCCGAACAAGGCCACGATATCACCAGCATAAGAAACGTCAATATCATCCATTTTTTCAGAATGCATGCGAACTAAACGTGGTACTTTGACCGATTTCTTGTTGGTCGTATTGATGATAAAGGCACCTTTTTTAATTTGGCCTTGGTAAACACGCATATAAGTCAACTGACCGAATTGAGTATCCTGAAGTTTAAAAGCCAGGGCGACCAAAGGCTTTTCATTCACGGGAAAAAGGTCAAATTTCTCTTCACCTTTTGACAGATCCAAAGCGGTTTCTTTTTTCTCGGCGGGAGTTGGCAGAAAGTAAGTCACAGCATCTAATAAAAGCTGAACGCCCTTATTTTTAAAAGCAGATCCGCAAAAAACAGGTACAAGCTTCAAGGCAATGACGCCTTTTCGCATCGCTGCGCGAAGCTCTTCAACTGTCGGTTCTTGTTCCATTAAGAATTTTTCCCCGACCACATCATCCACATCAGCTAACTTGCCGATCATAATTTGGCGGTACTCTTTAGCTTGCTCAAGTAAATCTGCTGGAATTGGTATTTCTTTAACCGATTCGCCGCTTTCGCCTTCATTGATGAAAGCTTTCATCAGAATTAAATCAATAGCGCCTTTATGATGCTCTTCAAGGCCAATTGGAATTTGCGCCATAAAAGCATTTAAACGCAATTTATCAACCAAAGCATCTTTTACGCGAATAGGATTTGCGCCCTGTCGATCTAATTTATTAACAAAAGCCAGACGAGGAACGCCGTAACGTTTCATTTGACGATCGACTGTGATGGATTGAGATTGAACCCCCGCCACGCCGCAAAGAACAAGGATAGCACCGTCAAGAACGCGCAGTGAACGTTCCACTTCGATGGTGAAATCCACGTGCCCCGGAGTATCGATCAAATTAATGATATGATCAGCCCATTCCACTTGCGTCGCCGCAGACTGAATAGTGATCCCTTTTTCGCGCTCAAGATCCATTGAATCCATGGTGGCGCCGACGCCGTCTTTTCCTTTTACTTCGTGGATCGCATGGATCTTTCCACCGTAAAAAAGAATTCGCTCAGACAGAGTTGTTTTTCCCGAGTCGATGTGCGCCGAGATACCAATATTTCGTACAATATTAATGTCCCACTTTTTGGCCATAATTTTACCCTTTGTTAGAAGCGTTTTTCATAATTTGGGATGCTCAGTTGAAGAGCAAACTTTGATCGCTAAATTAACGAAGCTCATGGATTATCAGAATTCATCTTTAAGTGCAAAAGACGATATTTATGCATTGCGCTATAGGGCTAGGTTTTTCCAGGGAGTTGATCTTCAAAGGGAAAGAGCTAGCATGGGATTGTGCCTACTGGAACAGATTTTAATATTCTGATTGTCGACGACGAGCCAGATCTTTTAGAGATTATTGCTCTTCAGTTGGAGGCCCTTGGCTACCACGTTTTTAAAGCTCAAAATGGTCAAGTCGCATTGGATCTGATCAAAGCTCGTCAAAATCAGGGTCAATATTTTGATGCTATTATGTCCGATTTTAATATGCCCCAAATGAATGGACTTTTGCTGCTGAAAGAAATTAGAAAATTGGAATTCGCCGTTCCGTTTGTTTTTTATACTGGCTATGGCGATAAAGAAAAAGCCTTAGAAGCTTTGCGTTTAGGGGCTTTGGACTTCTTGGATAAACCGATCAATCCTCAGGAAATGATGGCCTCTCTGACTCGAGCCGCCCAGCTGGGTCGATGGATCAACGAAATAGATCAAGAATATATCGATATTGGTCGCGAGTTCCAAGTCCCAGAGGCTAAGTTTGAAAATATTAAAAAAGCTCAAAAAGAAATTTTTCGCGTCCGAGCCCTCACTCAAAAAAAATAAAAATCATGGATCTTCGCCAGCGACTGCAAATTAATTTTCCGTACCCTGACTTTCGGTCCTATCAGAAGGAAGTCATCCAAGAGCTGATGGGCGGAAAAAACTGCGTCGGATTAATGCCCACGGGTTCGGGGAAAAGTCTTTGCTACCAATTCTTTGGAAAACCCAATGAAGGCTTAGTTCTTGTCGTTTCGCCGCTGATTGCATTGATTGAAGATCAAAAAGCCAAATGTCTAAAATTGGGTTTGAAGGCCGCAGGAATCACGTCCATTCAAAATCGATTGGAGCGGGATCGAAATTATGCACAGCTGGCAAAAGGTGAATTAGATATTATTTTTATCACGCCTGAACGTTTTCGGGTGCCTGAATTTCGTGAAGCCTTAAAGAAAAATAAGATTCGCCTCTTTGCCGTCGATGAGGCCCACTGTATTTCAATGTGGGGCCATGATTTTAGGCCGGATTATTCAAAGCTGGGCCTCTTGCGTGCTCAACTAGGAAATCCACTCACGTTAGCCCTGACCGCAACAGCAACGCCTGAAGTTCAAAAAGATATTTTAACAAGTTTAAATATCTTGGAAGCAAAAATTAAAACGGATGGCCTCTCTAGACCCAACTTAGCCATTCGGGTGGCCGAAGCTTATGGCTTTGACGAAAAATTAGAATATATTGCTGAGTCTTTAAAAGCTTCAAAAGGACCTACGATTATTTATTTTTCACTGATCGAAACTTTGCGAAAAGTATCCCGCTTCCTTGAACGGAAAAAAGACCATTTAATATTTCACGGTGATCTGCCAGGAAATATTCGTCGAAGAAATTTGCGGGCTTTTATGGACCAAGAAAGTCCTTTGATGCTGGCTACGCCGGCGTTTGGTTTGGGCATCGACAAAGAAAATATTCGCCATCTGATTCATTTCGAAATTCCCGGAAGTCTTGAAGCTTATTACCAAGAAATTGGTCGCGCCGGTCGGGACGGCAAAGCGGCTGAATGCCTGTTGATGTATGATGAGGATGATATCAGTTTGCAGATGAATTTTTTAAAATGGTCTAATCCAGAACCCGAATTTGTTCGTCGGGTGTACGAGCTGATCGTCAACCACCGAGACCGCGTTGATGATGGCGGCTTTGATTATATTCGCGAACAGATGGTTTTTAAAACTAAAACAGATTACAGAATTGAATCCAGCGTCAATATTTTAGAACGTTGGGGTTGCTTAGAAAAAACTGAAGATCCATTCCCTTTCAGAGCCGTGCGTTCCCCAGAAGAAAAGGATTTTACTTTGGAACAGCCAGAAAAAAGATTTCGATGGGCCAATAAAAAATTATTAGATTTGGTTCAATTTATTAAAAACAAAGAGGATTGCCGACTGAATCAGATTTATTTGTATTTTGGTCATGAAAAAGAAAAACCCTGCGGGCATTGCGATGCCTGTTTGGAAGAATTATGAAATCCAGTGTTCAGTTTCCAGAGGTCCATAAAACTTACGAAGATGGTCTTCTTGCCGTTGGTGGAACCTTGGATGTCGCGACTTTATTTCATGCGTATAAAAGGGGAATATTTCCTTGGCCGCAGGTGGGCTATCCAATGTTGTGGTTTTCCCCAGAAAAAAGGGGCGTGGTCGATTTTGCGGATCTGCATGTTTCTCGGAGTTTGGAAAAGCTGCAAAAAAAACAGGAATATTCTTTCACGATGAATCAAAGTTTTGAGCAAGTGATCGAAGCCTGCCAGACTCAGCTGCGCAAAAATCAAAATGGCACTTGGATCGTGCCTGAGCTTAAAAGCGCTTACATGAAATTTCATGAAGCTGGATTTGCCCATAGCATCGAGTGTTGGAAAGATTCGACCTTGGTGGGAGGAATCTATGGGGTTTTTGTCGAGGGAGTTTTTAGTGGAGAAAGCATGTTTCATCGGCTGCCGAATGTTTCTAAGCTGGCGTTTTTGTTTCTTGTCCAACATCTTCAAAGTCGCGGTTTAGAATGGATGGATATTCAAATGGTGACACCTGTGACAGAAAACTTAGGCGGGAAATATATTTCTAGAGATGATTTTTTGAAGCGCCTTCACGTTAACCAACAGCAGTGGCAAATACAGAAAATCGACTTTTAAATTTTTTTCATGAGGCTTTGTAAATTGAAATGCGATCACGGCCATTTTTCTTTGAATGATATAAAGCCTCATCGGCGGCCTTGTAGAATTGACGAACGACCATGGCTTGAGGATTCCAAACAGAAACGCCAAAACTAGAGGTGATCTTTAAAATTTTCCCATCATAGGGCATCTTGAGGGCGCGAATTCGAACGGCCAGCTCTTCGGCGTAAAGCATGACTTTATCCAGGGAAAGTTCAGGGATAAGTATAGCAAATTCTTCGCCACCGATGCGTGCGACGACGCTTTCTTTGGGAAGGTTTAATTTTAAAGTTTGTCCCATGTTTTGTAAAACCAAGTCACCGGCAGGATGTCCGTAAGTGTCGTTCACCTTTTTAAAAAAATCGATATCCAGCAACACTAAGGATAATGATTGATAACGCTTTGTGAATTCGTCTAATTTTTCTCTGAAAAAGCGAGCATTAAAAAGACCGGTCAAATCATCGTAAATGCTTAATTTTTCAAGGACCATATTTTCCAGCATCAAGGACATTTGTTCGGCCAGTGTTCTAAGGGTCTCGTGATCCAAGTGAGCCGTTGAAAGATTGCTATAAATGGGCACCGCCAGCAAATAGCTTGCTTTATTCTGGGTTCGGATGGGGATGACCAGCAGCTGTTCAAGGCCGGGGACAAATCCTAATTGCAAATGAGTAAATTCCTGCGCCGAATAAGTCTTATATTGATCTGGCAACTGAGAGCTTCGAAGAGTGGCCATCAAGGGATCAACGGCAAAAACTTCTTTCGTGTAGACGCCTGAAACGACCTTTTCGGGTGTTATCAAGTAGGCACTGTCTAATTTAAACTGCTGCAAAACATGCAAGGCAAATTCCCGGAGTAATTGCCCTGGTTCGCGCACCATACGGATTTTTTGTAAAAGATGATTGAGTGATTTCATCTCCTCGATCTTGCGATCTTTCGAATCCATTTCTTTTTTGTACTTACTTTTTAATTGTTCTTCCAAAGTCAGGTCCTGCATCACAAAAAGAATGACCGTGTTCTCGTCGTGCTTTCTGGGAATGAGGCAATATTGACCGATGCCGTCTTCGTTGGACTTTGTTTTAAAGCGGACGACTCGTGAATTGGTTGCTTCTGAGGTCACTAAATCTGCAGGGTTCACCGGCTGGCCATCAAATTCTAGAAAAAGTTTTGTAAGAGGTAATTTGCCGATGATGCGATTCGTAGAAAGGCCGACGATTTGTGCGAAAGATTCATTGCAATAAATCACCAAACCATTGGTGTCTAAAGCCGCTAAGGCGTCATAAAAATGATCAAGGGGTGAAAAATCCAAAGTAAAACCTCGCCCCCGTTTTATCGGATAAAAACGCTCCCATGGCGAGGTCCAGATCGAAAAATAAAATTAAGTTTAGCTGTTAAAGGCCAGGCGTTGGTCTGGGTTTTCAAGGACGATCGGGTGGAATGGCAGGACAAAACTTTGCTGCCTCAGAGACTTTGCGAAGTTCGGCCCGACCCTGTCGGCCCGTGCTTGAAATATAAGTTCCTGCAAACACGACGACGGGACCGTCTTGCCTCTCAAGAGTCAGAGCCAAGATTTCTTTCCCCGCTGAGATCGTTTTTAAATATAAAGTTCCCGGCCCATCATAAGGAACAAAAAAAGCGCTCATCGTCATCGCT
The DNA here is from genome assembly GCA_043779185.1 of Pseudobdellovibrionaceae bacterium. Classification (GTDB taxonomy): domain Bacteria; phylum Bdellovibrionota; class Bdellovibrionia; order Bdellovibrionales; family Bdellovibrionaceae; genus JAYWDA01. The sequence continues at coordinate 34,588 of JAYWEQ010000038.1, read as the reverse complement.
TCAAAGCCATCGGCCTGGGTGACAGCTGATAAAGAGAGATCTCGGAAAGCTTGAATGCTTAAATCTTGTGTCATCGGGGCATAGCCCTCGGGGCGGCGAGTGAACTCGTAAAGGCCTGTGATCTCTTCCACTTTGGGCCGCACTGTTTTGAAGAAGGAATCGCAAGTAGCTAGGAAGTCTAAATTTGAAATTCGGCTGGTGCGGGTGACGTCCAAGGTTCCTAATTTCCCGCCCAGTTGACTTAAACTGCCGATCAGCCTGTCGCCGCTGACGGAAATCTCGATACGTGAAGTTTCAAACTCACCGATTTTATCGATAGCTTTAATATTATTCAGCTGAAACTTACTATTCTGCGAATAGGTTCCCGATAGCTTTGCGTCTTCAGAAAGAATCACATCGCTTCTTTTAATTCGAGCAGCTATGGTCGATGCCGAGGAAATTGTTCCGCTGCCAGAGTCTTTACTAGCGCCCTGAGAACCCAAGTTGTTGATCGTCATAATAATTTCGTAGGCTTTGCCTTGAATATTTAAAAAGCCTTCATAGGTGCCAACGATTTGGTCCGCTTCCGCATCTCTGTCTGCCTTTTGCTGGCTTTCTCGGCGTTGCTGCTCATCGCGAACTTCTTTTTTATCGAAGGAACAGGCGCTGAATTGAAAAGCTAAAGCGCCGACCAAAAAGAATTTGAGTGTCTGAGGTTTCATTTGCTCTCCCGGTTAGGAATCAATTCATCACGAGCCGCCGCCCATTCATTCAGGGCGATTTGATAATCGCCAATGGAGCGCACATACTCTACTTCAGATGAAAAATATTTATTCATAGCATCGATTAAAATCGCAATATCCGTTCGGCCTTGATTGTAGGATCTAGTCAGTTCTTGAATGGCCTTTTCGCGATATTCTTTTTGCAACTTTTTACTTTGCGCAACAGCAAAGGTTGAAGTCACTTTTCGTTCGGCTTCGACTTGCTTGTCTTTTTCTTCCAGGCGCTGGCGATCTAAGCGAGCTTGTTCTAATTCAAAAGTAGCCCGACGATTGAATTCGGTTTGAGCTTGTAAATCAGAGCCAAAATTATATTGAAATTTTAGGCCCACATAATATTTCGGATGGTCGCCTGATTTGATTTGATTCAAGACCAAACTGGCGTCGTCATCAAGGCCGCTATCGCCTAATTTTCCGACGAAATTAAGAGTCGGAAGTTTTTTTGATTGAGCCGCACGAAGGGACTCTTGCGCAGCCTCGACTTTTAACTTTTGCGAGACAAGGGTACGGCGGTCATCAAGGGGCAACTCTTTCAACTTCGGAGCCGGCGGTAGTTCTGTGGGAATTACAAAATTAATTTCAGTCCCCGGAGTCAGACCCAGCAGCGTCTGAAGTTGGTCCATATTTTTTAAATAATCGACCGAGGCCGTTTTGACCGTTTGGATGCGGGTTTCATATTCAGCTTGAATCTGGGTGAATTCACCTGGCGACGAATAGCCCACCGAGTTTTTTCTTTTCACGGCGGCCACTAATTTTTCGTAGCGTTCTTTTGAGGCCAAAGACTCTTTAAAATTTTCTTCGGCGACATATGTATTCCAGAATTGGCGAAGCGTATCCAAAACTAAGTTTTGCAGCTCATTGACGCGTAAGATTTTGGTCGCTTCATATTCAACTTCAGCAGCATGAACGGTGGCGCGGTCGCCGATGCCAAAAAAGTTTCCCAACAGAGATTGTTCAAGAGTGATGGTCGCCGTATCCAGAGTCAGAGGAATTTGATTTATTGGTGAAATATACTTTTGCGAAATTCGCGCATAATCAAAAGATAGGGCTGTTCCCGTGACAAAAGATTTCGTCAGTCCCAGCGTAGCCTTGCGGCGTTCAATGTTTGGATCGACGCCATAAAGAGTGAAGCTTTCAGTGCGATCTTTTTCAAAGCCAGACTCTAGGCTGACTTTCCAATCATAAACAGCCAGTGCTTCATAAGACTTTAAGGCAAAGGTTTGGTAATTAGCATTCACTTCTTTGGTTTTTAAACCCTGGCGCAAGATCAAATCAGCAGCATCTTTAGGACTCAAGAGAAGTGTGGGGCGCGCCGCCATCGCCATCAGTGTCGACAGGATCAGGACATGAATTACCATATCAACCGGGTCCCTAGCTCCAGCGAATCCGTCGGAAGGAAAATTTCTGAATTCTGAGGATTCAACAAATTCCTATTTATATAGGACAGTAAGACTTGCCAATTCCGAGGGGCGTTGACGTGAACTCCCAGCGATAAGAACTCGAAATTACTTTCGCGGGAGACCCTGGAATAAGCACTTGAGCCTGACTGCGAATAATTAATGACTCCAGCCCCCAAATCGCTTTGTAGACCCCAACGGCCAGGCAGCGGTTCGTAGGACAAATGAAGACCCACATCAGTTAAAAGAGTCGTCAAACGCGCTTCTGGATCTTGAGTTTTATCAGAAAATGAAACCAAACTATTTTGGGAGCTGTAACCGGCATGGGTGAGGAATCCCCATGTCCACTGCGGAGCCGATAGATCAAATTGCAAACCCAGTTCTAAAGACGGTAAATAAAAAGCAGAAATATTTTCTAGACGGTAAGGAGCGATATTGTAGCCACGCAATTCTCCTGACGGTTGAAAGCTTTGAACTTTGACTCCAAGCAGCCATTCATAAGAGCGGGTTTTAAATTCCGGAGTAGGATCTTTCAAAATAAGAAGTGACGTTGAGTCCGCGCTCAGGCCCACATCACTAGCGACAGTCTGAGTAACCCGAGGTGATTCGGCTTCATGGGACGCTTTATCGATCAATTCATTGTTAGCCATGGCTACGGTGGCCACTAAAAGCGCTAAAAAAATAAAACAAAGTTTTGTCATTGCGGCGGTCCTTGAAATGTCCAGTGTGGTTCTAGACAAGGGTAAAATGTGGCGATCAATCTCCAAAGTCCTGTTGTCGTATTCAAAGAGATCAATCCACCCTTTGAATAAAGACTAAAATATATTTCGTCATTTTGTGGTGCTTTAAAACCGCCTGACATCAGATGCTCCGGAAGGGAATCTTTTAGTTCAGTCAGAAGGATTTCTGGGAGCGGCCAGGCGTTGGCCGATGAAGAATTTAATTCCAAAAGCAGGCTGTGAGCCTGTCCAGAAGCGCCCTTTCCTGGTGTGAAAGACGTCTCGACCCAATAAACTTTTAAACCTGTTTCCAGGTTCGAGTAAATAAGAGGTCGACTCAAATGGCTGTTTATTTTTACCAAGGAAGATTTATTATTTGAATTATTATTTGAATTAGATTCGACCAGGCTTGCCGCTAAAGACCGCGGATCAAATTCAAGCCAAACCCAGTTTTTTCGAGCTGGGTTGTACTCAAGGCTGATGGATTCTAAATTTGATGCCGGAGTTGTGAAAACCACTTTAAAACTATTGAAGTCATAAGCTACCTGCTGCCATCGATAAGTTTTTTGATTGAATAAATCGAAAAACAAATAATTTCCACTGACTGAAAATCGTGGGTTCGCCAACAAAGGCTGCAAATGCACTGAACGGGTTGCCTGAGAGATTAAATCGTAAATCAAAAACTCGTCGCTGCCGGCTCCTGCAAAAACAAAAGTGTTTCCTTTTTGTGCCATCAGGCTTGTTCCGAAATCCTTTTCTTTTAAATCAGTCAGAAGATTTTCTGGTAAACTGCGCGACTTTGCTAAAAGCTGATTCGAGGCAAGGCGGCGCCCAACATGGGCCGAAGATCGATAAAGACCCACTTTTCCATCTTGGGTTTGGGCTCTTACCAACAGTTGAATTTTTAAATCATCCCCTGCGTAGGGCTGGCCTTCAAAAATATTTCGAAAGGGTTGCGCATTTTCGTCTTTGAATTCAAGATCTGGAGCAAAGTAAGTGGCTCGAACATCGCTGGGAAAAGTGCTCAATCGGCTCGATTCGCCGTAGGTTTGGCTTTTGCAAAAAATTGTTAAAACGGGGGATGCGATCGCCGACGTGCTGAAAAAAAGAAAGAGCCCAAAAGTCAAATTCATGACGGCGGCTGGAAGCATCGACAACTCCGGTTCAAACAGCTGATTAATAATCCAATGATGGCCTACTGAAATAGGGCGAAGCTTCCAAAATGTCAAATACGGTCCCCTATGGTGAAAAAAATAAGCGGTTCTTGCTGGATGGCAAGGCGCTAATTTCTGAATGACTAAGTCCTAAAATCTACTTATTGTCGGCCCATGGCTATTTCAGACGTTTCAATTCGCAATCCCGTGTTTGCCTGGATGCTTATGGCAGCCCTTATTATCTTTGGTGCTATTGGCTTTTCTAGGATGGGGGTCAGTCAGTTGCCAGATGCTGACTTTCCAGTCCTTAATATCTCAGTTTCTTTGGACGGGGCGGCGCCTGAAGTTATGGAAACGACGGTGGTGGATCCCATTGAAGATGCGATGACCAGCGTTGAGGGTCTTCGCTCGATCAGCTCATCAAGTAAAAGCGGGGCTGCCAACATCACTCTTGAGTTTGACCTGAGCAAAAATATTGATGTGGCGATTCAAGAGGTCCAAACCAAAGTCGCTCAAGCTCAGCGATTGCTGCCGAAAGAAATCGACACCCCTGTTATCACAAAGACAAATCCAGAGGACCAACCCATTATTTGGTTGGCTCTGACCTACACAAAAAAAGATGGCACCGGCGATCAAAAGTTTTTGAATCAATTCGCTCGTGATTTTGTCAAAGATCGTTTTACAACGGTTCCTGGCGTTGGCGAGATTTTTCTGGGTGGCTATACCGCCCCCGCACTGAGGGTTTGGGTGAAACCAGATCAGCTTCGTCAAAGAAATATTGCGGTGAATGATATCATCGACGCCATCAAGGCTGAGCATTCAGAGCTTCCCGGCGGATTTATTGAAGAGGGGTCGAAGCTTTATAATGTCCGCACCATGGGCGAAGCAAAGTCGGTGGAAGAGTTCGGGCAAATTCCGATCAACCGCCGTGCCGGGCAGTTGATTTCTGATCCGGGCCATTCGGTGCGACTGAAAGATGTTGCTGATGTTGAAGAGGGCTTGGATGAAGTTCGTCGAATTGCTCGATTTAATGGTGAACCTTCGCTGGGCATGGGAGTGCGAAAACAAAGGGGCGCCAACGCCGTCGGGGTCGCCCAAGCCGTTAAAGAAAAGATCGCAGAAATTCAAAAAGATCTTCCCGAGGGCATGCAACTACGAGTGAATTTTGACAGTACGCGCTTTATCGAGACCAGCGTGCATGAATTGAACTCGCATCTGGTGCTGGCTGTGATTTTAACATCTTTAGTTTGTTGGATGTTTTTGGGCAGCTGGTCTGCCACGTTGAATGTTTTATTGGCGATACCGACTTCCATCATGGGCGCCTTTATCGCCATGTACTTTTTGGGATTTACTTTAAATACGTTCACGCTTCTAGGTTTAACGTTGGCGATTGGAATCGTGGTGGATGATGCCATCATGGTGCTTGAAAATATCTTTAGGTATCGTGAGATGGGCCGGCCGCGCATTCAAGCAGCTATCTTGGGCTCGCGCGAAGTGGCTTTTGCAGCCATGGCGGCCTCGGTTGCGGTCGTGGCGATTTTTTTACCGGTCGCCTTTATGAAAGGTGTGATTGGGAAATACTTTTTGCAATTTGGAATCACGATTTCATTGGCGGTCATGCTGTCCTTGTTAGAATCCCTGACAATCACGCCAATGCGGGGAGCGAGCTTTGTTGATACCTCGGAAAGAACCTCAAAAATTGGCAAAGGCTTTGATATTATGTTCGAACGCTTTGCGGCCTTTTATGCAAAGACTTTGGACTGGAGCTTAAAGCGCAAGGGACTGGTGACTTTAGGATCTGTCGTTTTTATGTGTGCGTCTTTTATTTTAGTTCGATTTATTCCGAAGGAATTTTCGCCGCCGCAGGATCAAAGTTTATTTTTAGCCCGAGTTCAAACGCCGGTCGGAAGTTCTTTAGCATTTACAAATGAGCAAACTAAAAAAGTTGAAAAATGGGTCCGCGAACAGCCTGAAGTCAAACAAGTGTTTGCCAGCGTGGGTGGCTTTAGCACGGGTGGTGGTGATGCCAACACGGCCATGATGTTTGTCACAATGAAACCTAAAAATGAACGCTCACTCACTCAGACTGAATTTATGGAAAAAGTCCGCATTGAAACAAAGAAAATTCCGGACCTAAAAATATTTCTACAAGATCTTTCGATGCGGGGCTTTTCATCTTCGCGCGGTTTCCCCGTTGAATTTATCATTCAAGGGGGCGATTGGGATCAGTTGGCAACCGTGACAAAAAAAGTGATGGATGAAATGGAAAAAAGCGGCAAGATGGCCGATATCGATAGCAACTATTTGCTGGGCATGCCCGAGATCCAAGTTAAACCCAACCGAGAACAAGCGGCGATGCATGGCGTGAGTGTGCAAGCGATTGGGAGCACGATCAACGCGATGATTGGTGGCGTCCGGGTCGGGCAATATCAAAAGGATGGAAAAAGAAATGACATCCGTTTGCAGCTGGTCAAGAAAAGCGAAACGATCAAAGACATGAAAAATCTTTTGGTCGGCAATGCCAGATCTAATTTAATTCCGCTTTCGCAAGTCGTGACTCAGGAAACAAAACCTTCGCTACAGCAGATTTCGCGTGTCAACCGTCAACGTTCAATTTCTGTTTTTGCGAATTTAAAACCAGGAACCTCCCAACAAGAAGCCATGGATTTTATTGAAAAAAAAGCGCGTGAAATTTTGCCCGCCGGCTATCATTTTGAAGGGCAGGGCTCGGCACAAACTTTTAAGGAGTCCTTTCAGGGTTTGATTTTTGCTTTGGTTTTGGGTTTGCTGGTGGCCTATATGGTTTTAGCGGCGCAGTTCAATTCATTTATTGATCCCGTGACGATTTTGATGGCCCTGCCTTTTAGTATCAGCGGAGTCTTTTTTGCTTTGCTTGTGACATTTCAAAGTTTGAATATTTACAGCATGATTGGAATTTTGCTACTGATGGGAATTGTGAAAAAGAATTCGATCATGCTTGTCGAATTCACCAATCAAATCCGAGAACACGGTGTAAAGGATCCGATCGAAGCTTTACAGAAAGCCTGTCCTATCAGGTTACGGCCGATTATCATGACCTCTTTAGCAACGATGGCAGCAGCAGTTCCATCCGCGTTAGCCCGCGGAGACGGCGCTGAGACTGTTCGCCCAATGGCTATTACAATTATTGGTGGAGTGTTGGTTTCAACAATTTTAACTTTGTATGTTGTGCCTTGTGCATATGCTTTATTTGATCGCTTCAGAACGGTCGATGCGGATAAAGAAAAAGTTAAAGAGGCCTATAATAATTTAGAGACTGTGGAAGAATTGGGCTAAGCCATCAAGCCAGCCGGTGGGGCCCCAAACAATATGACCGTACATAGCGGCAAGCCACAAATATAAAAGAGTGCCCATCATAAAAATTTGCGGAAAATACTGAAGAAGATTTGTTGGATCTTCCTCTAAATCCTTTATTTTTTTCGAATGGTGATCTTTGAATTTTCTTGAAATTCCTTGGGCCAAGATCACTCGGTGGGCCATTTCTAGCTTATAAAAATGAACTGCCACCAGCATTTGCTTTAGATCCCGTGGATCACTTTCAAGCCGCGTCACGACAGCGTGGCAAGCCATCTGCCTTCCCCCGGGGATACTAAACTGAATCTTAATGACTTCGCCCAGAATCGGGCAAAGATCGTCGGCCGCCGTAAAGGCCAAACCTGTCAGCGAGACATTGCGAATCTCAGTGCCCTCTTCCCAAGGAATTTGGCGAGGCCCAGCCACACGGATTAAATAATCGTCATCCGTGTTTAAAATATAGCGGGGCGCTCGGGCATGATACTTTGCAAGACTCTGATTCATGGCTAGTAAACTTTTTTCTTCTTCTTAGATTTTACTTTCTTTCCATGCTTTTTATGGGCTTTGCTTGCCACTGTTCGTTTTTGCTGATGAGCTTTTTTGTGCTCCTTCATATAAACGCGGGCCGTTTTATAGCCTTTGGACTTAGGCTTTGCCTCGGCGACAAGACCAGCCAAAGTGAATGTCAAGATGATGAATAGCGTTAGACCGATATTTTTCATTTTTCCCCCTTACACACATCTCTTCGGATCCCATAGACCTCGACTTAAGGGATATTCAAAGTTCTAAATTTGAGACAAATTTTTAGCGTGATTTACGTTTTAAGGGCTCTTCAGCCAGTGACGGATCATCAGGCCAGTTGTGTTTAGGGTAATCAGGTTTTAATTCTTTTCGAATTTCAAAGTAGCTACTTTTCCAAAAGCCCACAAGATCCTTTGTAATTTGAACGGGTCGCCCGTGGGGCCCAAGAAGAATAAGTCTTAGTGGAATCGACTGGTTCCAGATTTGGGGATGAGTTTTAAGTCCAAAAAAGAACTGCAGCTTCGCTTCAATAAAAGGATCTTGCCCACTTTCATATTGAATCTCCAGCTGGCGAGGGCCGACCGCCAATTGGGCGGGAACTGATTTTTGAAACTCTTGAACAAATTCAAAAGGCAAGTTTAATTCCAAAATATAAATCCAATTTTGTTTGATGGCTTGATCCCAACTATTAAGGCCGACGGTGCCTTGCTCGATAATTTGCGGCAGAAGATCGACAAGGGGATCTTGAATTTTTTTTGTTGAAACATAATAGTTCCATCGCTGATGCCAGTTTTGAAGCTCGGGTAGGGATTTAAGAACTTGCTTCCATTCTGTTGCCATTAAAGCAGGAAGTAGCTTTTGCACTTCCTCAGCACTGGCGGCACGGACCACCGGTTTTTCTAGGGGAATCTTGCGAAAATATTTAACTTCTTCGACCCAAATTTTTCCATTGGACGGATCCTGTTTAAGCTGGCGTGATTTCATCACCTGATCTGAAAAATGGCTCAAAATCTGATCCTTCGTTAAGGCTGCCGCCATAGTGATACGAGTGTCTTTGTCATTCAGGTCTAAGCCAGCCAGGGCTATAAAAAAATCGGCTTTTTTAACCATACTTTTCACGTCTAATTCAACGCCGCGGCCATTGGCCATTAAGGCTTTTGATTCTTTGGGATTTCGTCGTCGGCAGATTCGATCTGGAAAGCTATTTAATAAAGCGATTTGCAAATCAGCTAGACTCATCGTCTTTTTTTCAGGAACGAAGGCTAAAAGGTTTCGTAACTGGTCTCGCGCTTTTATTAAATTCTGGGCGAAACTTGGGCCTGAGGCCTTATTCTTAAAGGCTTCGAAAAGTTCATAGCGCAAATACAACTCATTTTCATGGCTCTCATGAAAATTTTGAAGATCATAATTTTGACTCCAAATATCGCGTTCTTGCAGAAGGGCCGCAATATCAGCGGCCTCGGCAAAGCCCATTTTTTCAAGCTCAAAAAAGACCGAAGCCAGACGTAAAGATAAGGGAAGACTTAAAATTCTTCGTCCCTTTTCTGTTAACCGGCCATTTTTATCTAAAGTCCCAAGGTCGATCAGAAGAATTTTTCCTAAATTTAAATGACGAGTCGGGGGGCATTGATACCAAGTGAAAGTTTCTGGATCTGGAACTCCAAGGGATGCCAGCCACAAAATGGCGTCAGAAAGATCAACCCGCAAAATTTCTGCCTCGGTAAAAGGTTTCATAGAAAATTCGTCTTGAGCATTCCAAAGGCGATAGCAAAGACCTGGTCCCTGCCTGGCGGCACGGCCGGCGCGCTGAGTGGCTGAAGACTGACTGATTTTTGAAAGAAGAAGGCTTTCAAAGCCCGTGTCGGGATTCCAAGAGTTTATTTTATTAAGACCACTATCGATCACGACGCCGACGCCATCGATGGTGACCGAAGACTCCGCAATATTTGTTGATAAGATGACCCGAGCTAAGTCTGATTTTTTCAAAACTCGCCGTTGTTCGTCGATAGACAGTGAACCATGCAAATGATCGATCCTGCGACTAAAGCCTGCGTCTTGTAATTCGCGAGTGCAGCGATGAATTTCGCCGACACCTGGAAGAAACACCAAAATATCTTCTGAACTTTGATGGCTGGCTTCTTTGATTCGGGTGATCAGGCGCTGGTAAAACTTATCGTCGGCCCGCAGACTTTGCGGAAATTTATCGTATTTAATTTCCAGGGGAAAACTTTTTCCTGGAACCCGGATGATCGGTGCATTCCCCAAGAAGTCACTAATTTTTTCGGCATCTAAAGTGGCTGACATGACAATAATCTTAACCGCTGATCCTAGTTCTTGCGCTTCCCGCAGTAAACCCAGGGCCAGGTCGACATGTTGAGATCGCTCATGGAATTCATCTAATACAACGACGTCGACGCCTTCAAGGGTCGGACTTTGTAAAATTTTTTTCGCCAATAAAGCTTCCGTCATAAAAATTAAACGAGTCTTCAGCGTCGTTTTGTTTTCATAGCGCACTTGATAGCCGACATCAGCGCCAAGAATAAAGTTTTGTTCTTGGCTAATTCGTGTTGCGGCGGCAAGAGCTGCCATACGTCGGGGTTCAAGAACTAGAATTTTTTGTGTGACGGTTTTCAAAAGGGCGGGTGGGACTCGGGTTGTTTTTCCGGCCCCAGGTTCGGCCACTAAGACAAGATTTCGATGTTCTGAAAATTTTTTAAGAATTTCAATGATAAAATCATCAATGGGAAGCGGGATTAAAGGCAAGTTTTCCATCAATAAAGCAGAAGCATAAATTCAGCTTTTTCTTGGTTCCAAGCATTGACCACATCTTCGATGCGTCCTTCTAAGACCATTTCGTTCTCTTGAGATAAATTAATTGTTAGCAAAACCGGGCGCCCTGGAAAATGTTCTTTTGTTTCTGCTAGCAGTTTTCCTAAACGATACGGAGTATCCATTAAAATGATGGCATCCTTGGTTTTTTTAAGTTCAAGCCAAGATCTTTTTCGTTCTTCATTTTCGGCAGGCAAAAACCCACGAAAATGAAACTGCGGAACTTTTCTTCCCGCCAGCGACAGAAGTCCCATCAGACTTGAGGGTCCTAAAACTGATTTAACAACCACTTTATTGCGCCGACAAAGTCCAACAAGCTCGGCGCCAGGATCGCAAAAACCAGGCGTGCCGCAGTCACTGACCAGGGCGACGATCTTTTCTTTGCAAATTTCTAAAAGCTCCAGATGATCGTCGGGTCGGGAGTGTTCGTCGAGGACTCGGTATTCTTTGGCTTTCAGGCCATGGGACTTTAAAAGTTTAGAGGCCTCTTTGGTGCTTTCGCAAATCACTAAATCTGCATTTTTCAAAATCTCAAGGGCTCGTAATGAAATCTCGGAAATATCTCCAATGGGTGTTGCGACAAGGTAAAGCATCAGTTCCTTTCCACATATTCTTCCAACAGGAAATGCATAATGGCCGGAATGTTTTCTGGAACTTGGGCTTGGCCCGAGTGAGTGCTGTCAAAGAAGATCATTTCAATATTTAGAGCACTTTCTTGAATCAAGCGAATATTGACGGGTTCATTTTCAAAAAACCAAATTTTACGGTACTTGCCATTTGGTAAAGCTTCGAACCAGTCTTTCTTGAATTTTGCATCATCCATTGAACGATGCGGTTTTAAAACTAGATTCGCTTTTTCATCCATTGGTAGATGCCATTTCTTTAAGACTTCTTCAGAGCCTTTGCCCATGCGTTCAACATCCCGGCCGGTCAGATAAATTATTTCAGATCCTGCTGACGCCAACGATTGAACATAATCAACGGCCCCCGGATACGGAACGTCGTATTTTAAATAATCATTGGAAAAGAAAGTATTCCGCCAGAAAGTCCTTAAAGTTTCGTGAAATTCAGGATGGTGACCATCTAAACCGGCGCGGATCAAAGTATCTTTAACCCCCCAGTCGCGCCTTTCAATTCTTAAGTTTTTGAAATGCTGCACTTGTTCTGGAAACCGTTTTTGATACTCAGGCTGAGCGGCAAAGTCGGAAAGAATTTTTTCTAATCTGGGACCAACATCAAATAAAGTTGAATCAAGATCAAAGACGGCCAATGAAAAATCATTTGTCCGATTTAAAGCTTGAGCTCGATTTCTTATTTCCTCGAGAAGAGTTTTGTGATGCGGCATATAAAGTGTCCTTTGATGACCTGTCTACAATGTAGAATCTTTTTAAGACACAAGGAAGTTCTTTTATGAAATCTTATTCATTGATGATTCGTGAATCCCATATCGACACTTTTGGTCATGTTAATAACGCCACGTATTTACAAATCATGGAAGAAGCACGCTGGCAGATGATCACGGAACGAGGTTACGGTTTGGACAAAGTTCGTGAATCCAAGCAGGGTCCGGTGATCCTGGAAGTGAATTTAAAATTCCTGCATGAATTACGACTGCGTGAAAAAATCAGCATTCAAACTGACCTGATCGAGTATAAAGGTAAAATTGGAAAACTACGACAAACAGTGATCAAAGAAAATAAAGAGGTCGCGGCCGACGCCATCTTTGTTTTTGGATTATTTGATTTGAACATTCGAAAGCTTGTAGATCCAACACCAGCTTGGAAATTGGCCGTCGGTTTAAATCCAGTTTAGGCGATATTTTTGTAACGGAGGGCGCGGGCTTGTTCTAGAAGGCGCTCACTTTTTAGAAGGCCTTCTAGGCGGGCCTCTAGTTGATCCATCAAATGATCAAAACTTTCTTGATGAAGAACTTCGCCCTGAGGATTGATCTGTAAAGAAAAATTTTCTACTTCGGTCTCGGGGATATGAGCACTGATCAGTAGCCTGATAAAAGAATAATACTCTCGCATCTGAGCTATGATTTGGCGAATTTCGTTCCGAGTATCTCGGATTTCATATTCGACCAGCAGTTCTTCAATAGCTGACAGAATCAAGTCTGGACTGGTCGGCTTTTCAAGCAAACGAAAAACGCCTAAATCGACGGCCTCAAAAATAGATTTTTTATCAAGATGTCCTGAAAGAATAATCGAAGGAAAATAGAAACCCTTCTTCTGGGCTTGGCGGATCATCTCAAGGCCGGTCAATCCAGGCATTCGAAAATCTGTGATCAGAATATCAAAGGGCATCGGCTTTTTTGAAACTAAGGTTTCTAGAAATTTCTTCGGATTATCAAAGGTAAAAAGCTCATATTTTTCATTCAGGATGTCGCGAAATAACTCATGAAGGCCTGATTCGTCATCCACCAGTGCAACTTTCTTTTTTTGAATCGACAAAGATGTCATACACGCCTCTTGTCCCTCTATCTTCGGTCAGTTGCTTGGGGTCTTGACAGTTTTTTCAACAAAATTTTTTAATGGTAGAGTCCTGTATAAAATTTCGACGCTTTCAAAAACAATAAGAAGCCTTTTTTGTATGAGGAGTGTGTATTAAGTCAAATGGCCCTTCGTCCGATAGATATTGTAAGGAGGCCATTCGTGCAAAGTAAATTTATCGTGACTAAAAATGGAAAAAATATTGGCCCCTTTCATTTTGAAGAAATTTTACAACTTCTTAAGACGCAAGAATTGGATTGGATGGAGTGCCTTTATGTAGAATCAAACCGAGACTGGTTGATGATTCTAGAGCACCCGCTGTTCACAGAAAAATTTAACGCGGGCTGGGGCCGCCCTGGTGTCCAACCCATTATTATCGAGCCAAAGGGTTTTAAGAATCCCGCGAATAAATTCACAGAAAAAGAATGGTATATTTTACGCGATAAAAATAATTACGGTCCTTATTGCCTGCTAGAGTTGATCCAAAGACTGCAGCAGAAATCACTTTTCGAATATGACTATGTTTGGAATCAAGAGCTGCCAGCTTGGCGCCGCATAGCTGAACTTCCAGAATTTATGACAGAAACAATCAAGAGTTTAAAAAACTCAGGGGATGCTTCTGTGTCAGAAATATTCTTTAGAAGACGCCATGCTCGAGCTAGTTACGGCTGTTCTTTAATTCTTCACGACAATAAAAATCTTTATAAAGGCCACAGTGTTGAAATCAGCGTGGGCGGCGCCGGGATTGTCATTCCAAGCCAAGTTTTGCAGCCGGGACAAACGGTTTTTTTGCACTTCCAACCTGGTGATGGTGTTCCACCGTTCAATGCTTTATGCCACGTGGTCAGTAAGCAATTTATAAAAACAAATCCTGGAAAATCGGCCGAGGGTGTGACTGTTAAATACGGCGTGCGATTTACAAGCATCAGTCAAAATATTCGGGATTCAATAAAATCTTTCACGGGAGAAAAAAGCGATCCCAAAGTCGCTTAATTAAAAGGAGGCTAAAATGGAATTATTAAAATCATCCATTTATTCTATTTTCGCAGTTTTGTTCTTCAGCGCTTGTAGCCAACAATACGATTTTGGCATTCCGCCAAGTTCGGATGTTTTTCCATCGAGCGTCCAGTATAACAACAAGGTCGATATGGTTTTTATGATCGATGATCACTCCTCGATGGGATATCACCATGATCGATTGGCCGAAGCGATGCCAGCGTTGGTTCAAAGTCTTTTAGCATTGAAGATGGATTTTCATATTGTTGTTGTTTCTTCCAGTATGAGTCCCTCTAAAATGCGTGGCGGAAAATTCTTGGGATATCCTAAGGTTTTGACCAATGCCACGCCTAATTTAGCGTCGGTTTTAGCTCGGCGGTTGCAGTTAGGATCAGATGGGTCGGCTCGGGAATATGGCATTGAAAGTGTTATGACGGTTTTATCTGATAAGTATTTATTGTCAGCTGAGGGGCAAGGGTTTTTTCGTGAAGAGGCTCTCTTGTCTGTGATTGCCGTTTCTAATGAGGATGATCATAGCGGCCTAGGAACGGTCGCTGATTATATCCAATTTTTTGAACAAAGAAAAAAGCCATTTGATAATGGTCAAAAGTCTTGGGTTTTTAATTTCATTGGAAATTTGGATGCGAATCCTCGATGCCCGACAAATCCTGACCAGAGCTACACCGAGCGTGGTGATACTTTCATCGGTTTAGTGAATGCCTCTCATGGTCAAGCGGAATCAATTTGTTCATCTGACCTGACGCCAGCGATTAAAAATATCAAAGCTCGAATCATTCAAGTTCTGACAGATTTTAAATTATCAAGAAAGCCGGATGTCAGTAGTATCCGAGTATTTTCAAATGGCACGCCAGTGCCAAGAAGCAATGTGAATGGTTGGGATTATTTACCAACAGAAAACTTAATTCGTTTTTATGGAACCTGGGTTCCTGCCGCCGACGTAGCGATAAAAATTAACTTCAATCCAGCTGGTGCCGATTGATTTTTCATCAACTCTAAAAATAAAAAAGGGCTCAAAAAGAGCCCTTTTTTATTTAAATATCATGAAGCTCTAGTTTACTGTTCGATCAGTGCTTTGACGTCTAATTTTCCTTCAGAGACTAGCTTTCCAGATAAAGAAGGAATTTTCTTTGCTGACTTCAGTAAAGCCTCTTTCACTTCTTTATAAGTTTTTTCAGGGTGCATGGACCAGTAAAGAGCCGCCGCCCCAGCCACGTGAGGGCATGCCATCGAAGTTCCATCCCAAGTGGCATGAAAACCATATTGATCAATGACAGTGTCAGAGTAAAGTCCTCCGACCGTCGTTGAAAACACCGCAACTCCAGGAGCTGCTAAGTGGACGGTTTTTGTTCCCCAGTTTGAAAAAGATCCTAAGTTATTACTTGAATCAATGGCCGCAACACTGACGATATTTTCAAAGTCATAAGTGGCAGGGTACGATGGCTTTGGATCTGAATCATTGCTGTAGCCAGCGCCGCTATGTCCGTTGCCTGCTGCTGCTACAAATAAAACATTTTTGTCTTGAGCGTATTGAACCGCATCGCGAAGCGCTTTGTTCTCAGTGCCATCGGCTGGATCTTCGCCTTCAGAGCCCCAAGAGTTCGAAAGAACTTTGGCGCCATTATCCACCGCATAGTGAATCGCTTTAATCGCATCGGCTGTCGAGCCTTGGCCTTTATCAGAGATAAACCGCAAAGCCATAATTTTTACTTTTGGAGCGACGCCAGAAATTCCGATGCCATTATCGCCGCGAGCGCCGACATTTCCAGCGCAATGAGTTCCATGTCCCGGATTTCCGCCACCAACAAGAAGTTGTAAAGGCTCGACTGCAAGATCAAAGGGCTTGTTGTCGTTAGAGACAAAGTCCCAACCAACGACGTCGTCAATAAAACCATTGTTGTCGTCATCCACTGCATTGGTAGCTTTATCTCGGCCTTGGCTGTCAGTGCCAGTCTCGCCTGGATTTTTCCACATGTTGGGCAACAGATCTTCATGAGTGTAGTCCACACCTGTATCGATCACGGCCACAATAATTCCTTCGCCGGTGGCTTTTTTCCAAGCATCCTTGGCGCCGATATCATTCATGCCCCATTGTTTCGGAAATTGAACATCCGGTCCCTGACTTTGCGGAGGAACCACTAAAGGAATCGGTGGATTGTCAGCTGGCACAGTCAGAAGATTTTCAGGATGAGCTTGTATAAAACGAGAAACAGCGGCCCTGCGCAAATTATCTTGTAACTTATAATCGTTCATTAAATGAACAGGGTAGTTGGGTTGAACATATTCAACATTTGGATTTTTACTTAAAGATTTAAACAAAGGGCTTTTGCTGTCGCCTTGAACGCGAACCCAAGACCCGCCAAGCTCTTCTGTTTTTACGTTCTTGTTGTCTAAATCCATCAGTAATGTGCTGATCGACTTGTCATTTGCCATTTTAATTAGCAAATCAGACTTTTTGTTATTCAAACCGTCACTTGCATTATGAGATTCAGCCGCCCCCACGGTCCAACCGAACATCAAAATCAATAAAGTTACTTTCATGGATCCCCTCCTTAGTCTAGGCCTTCAGTCAACCAAGGAAGCGGGTTTGAGTCCAACTTAAATCGCTCATTTAGAGCATGCGCGTTGAATGAAAAAACACAGCCACTGGAGCGACTTATGTTGTTGTCACGCCAATGGGTTTTCGCTACTTTATGTTAAGAATCCAAATGATCATTAAATGAGAGCCTTGCCCGAAAGAAGACTCTTTTTGCAGTGAGGTCGAAATGAGCAACGCTGAAAATACTTCGAGCTCTGTCATCACAAAAAAGGCCAGCATGGTCGCCCATGGAGATGAAGAGCTGGTCAAATCTTTTGCCTTCGCCACAAAGCTTGATGCGCTGGTGGCTTGGGGCCAGCGAAATGCTTTATGGCCCCTTCCCTTTGGCACCGCTTGTTGCGGGATTGAATTGATGTCAGTGATGGGACCTAAATATGACTTGGCTCGATTCGGCGCCGAAGTCGTGCGATTTTCACCGCGCCAAGCTGATTTACTTTTGGTGGCGGGTACGATCACTGAAAAAATAGCGCCAGTTCTAATTCGAATCTATGAACAAATGCTTGAGCCGAAATATGTTTTATCGATGGGAGCTTGTGCCAGCTCGGGAGGATTTTACCGCGCCTATCACGTCCTGCAAGGCGCCGATAAAGTCATTCCTGTCGACGTCTATGTTCCAGGATGCCCACCGACACCAGAAGCCGTCCTTGATGGAATTATGCTTTTACAAAAAATGATTAAAGATCACACTCCACGCCCTTGGAAAGACAATTGGAAAAATCCTTATGAGCAAACTGGAAAATCTTAAAGCCGATCTGGCTCAGCAATTTGATGTTGAGGCCTTTCAATTCAAGCAATCCATGGGCGACGACGTTCTGATCGTCCCCAAAGAAGATGTGCCGCGCGTATTAAGGTACTTAAAAGCGTCAGGCCGTTTTGATTTCCTGATGGATATCGCCGGAGTTGATTATCCGAACCGAGAAAAAAGATTCGATGTCGTTTATCATTTATTTTCATCCAGAGATGGGGCCCGCCTCAGAATCAAAGCCCCCGTCGGCGAAGGCGAGTCGATTGAAACGGCCATTTTCATTTGGAAAGGGGCCGACTGGTTTGAACGCGAAGCCTACGATATGTTCGGCATCCAATTTGTCGGTCATCCTAACCTGCGTCGACTTTTAACTCATCATCAGTTTGTCGGTCATCCCCTACGAAAAGATTACGAAGCTGATCGTCAGCAACACTGCACAAGCACGATGCCAATTCATTTCGACAACGTCGATGGTGAAGACGGTTCGGTGTTGAACGATAATTTTGTGCCGATCAATATCGGGCCTTCGCATCCGGCCATGCACGGAACTTTAAGAGTGATGGCTGAACTTGATGGCGAAACCATTGTTCGCGCTGGTTGCGAAATCGGATATTTACATCGCTGTTTTGAAAAAATGGCGGAAACGCATCCTTACAACCAGGTGATTCCCTACACCGATCGTTTAAATTATTGTTCAGCGCCGATGAATAATGTCGGCTACTGCAAAACGGTCGAAAAGCTTTTGGGTGTTGAGATCCCTCCGAAGGCGCAAGCGATGCGGGTGATCCTTTGTGAGCTTTCACGGATTATAGATCATATTATTTCTGTCGGCACCGGTGGCGTCGACCTAGGTGCACTGACGGCATTTTTTCATTTATTCACTTATCGTGAAAAAGTTTATACTTTGTTTGAAAAACTTTGTGGTTCGAGGTTAACCGTGGCTCTGACCCGAGTCGGCGGCATGGCGCAAGATGCCCCCGAAGGCTGGTACGATGACGTGCTGACATTTTGTAAAGAAATGCGCGGCGAAGTTGATGAGATTTCAAAACTTCTTTTGGATAACAAAATTTTTATCAAGCGAACTCAAGGTGTTTGTCCCATTTCGGCCCAAGATGCGATCGCGTGGGGTTACACGGGCCCCTTGTTAAGGGCTTGCGGTGTGAATTTAGATTTGCGAAAGCTGACGCCTTATTACGGTTATGACGCCTTGAGCTTTGATGTCCCAGTTGGCACGACAGGGGATGTTTATGATCGATATCAAGTTCGTATTGAAGAAATGCGACAAAGTATTCGTATCATTGAACAAGTTTGCAAAAACGTCCCTGGCGGAGATTACACAATCCGAGATAAAGGCATCGTTCTTCCAGAGAAAAAAGATGTTTATGGAAATATCGAAGGCTTGATGAATCATTTTATGTTGGTGATCAAAGGTTTACGGCCACCGATCGGTGAAACCTATGACGCCACTGAAGCGGCCAATGGCGAGCTAGGATTTTACCTGGTCAGTGACGGCAGTGCTAATCCCTACAGATTAAAAGTAAGACCGCCTTGTTTTGCGATTTATCAATCGTTTCCAAGTGTGGTGAAGGGCGCGATGTTGGCAGATGCCATTGCAACCGTCGCAAGTATGAACGTTATTGCCGGCGAACTGGATCGGTAGGGGCTAGTATGTTTAAATTATCTGATGACGGTCGAAAAAAAGTTGAAATGGAACTCAAGCGTTACGAAACCCGTGAGTCTGCGATCATCCCTTGTTTGTATTTAGCTCAAGGCGAAAATAAGGGTTGGATCAATGCCGAAGTGATTTCAGAGTTGGCTGGCTTGATGGATCTTCCGGAAAGTCGTATCAACGAAGTTTTTAAATTCTACACGATGTTCAACCAAAAACCGGTGGGTAAATTTCATGTGCAAGTTTGCACAAATATTTCCTGCGCTTTGGAAGGGGGTCGTGAATTGGCGACCCATATCTGCAAAGAATTAAACGTCAAGTATGACGAAGTAACCCCTGATGGCCGCTTTACAGTTTCAAAGGTTGAATGCCTTGGCTCGTGTGGAACGGCTCCGATGATGCAAGTGAACGATCGCTATCATGAAAATCTAACCCATGAGTCAGCAATGAATTTGTTAAGAGGGATGAAGTGATGGAAACGAAATTACTGACAGAGTTTTATCATTTAGATGAATATCGCACGATCGAAGGATATAAAAAAAACGGCGGTTATGCTGTCCTGGAAAAATGCATCAAGCTACAGCCCCAGCAAATTTTAGACGAAGTGAAGGCATCAGGGCTGCGTGGGCGCGGTGGGGCTGGTTTTCCAACAGGAACAAAATGGGGATTTTTACCAAAAAATGGTGAGCCCCGATATTTACTTTGTAATGCCGATGAAGGTGAACCCGGAACTTTCAAAGATCGATTGATGATGGAGCGGGCTCCCCATCAGATGATTGAAGGCATGATTTTATCCGCTTTTGCGATCAATTCGAAAAAAAGCTACATTTATATTCGAGGCGAATATAATTATCCTATCTCTGTGGTTGAAGCCGCCATCAAAGAAGCCTACAAAGCCGGCTATTTAGGAAAAAATATTTTAGGTTCAGGATTTGATCACGATATGGATGTCTATGCTGGCGCGGGAGCTTACATTGTTGGTGAAGAAACCGGCATGATTTCATCGCTGGAAGGCAAAAAAGGACAGCCCAAATTAAAGCCGCCCTTTCCAGCCATTCAAGGTTATTTAAAAAAACCAACCATCGTGAATAACGTAGAAACCTTGGCGGCCGTTGTGCCGATCATGCGAGATGGGGCCGCTGCTTATAAAAAATATGGCACTGAAAAATCTACGGGCACAAAATTATTTTCCTTAAGTGGAAATATTCAAAAGCCGGGAAACTATGAAGTTGTTCTTGGTATGCCGATGATGGATTTTGTCAATAAACTGGGCGGCGGAATGAAGCCCGGTCGAAAACTAAAAGCGATTATTCCAGGAGGCTCGTCGGCGCCTGTTCTGACGGCTGAAGAATGTATGAAAGCCAATCTTGATTACGAAAGCTTAGCTGGTTTGGGGTCCATGTTGGGTTCTGGAGCGGTGATTGTGATTGATGATTCGCAATGCATGGTCGATATGCTGGGTGTCTTAATGCATTTCTATCATCATGAATCTTGCGGGCAATGCACGCCTTGTCGTGAAGGCACAGGCTGGCTGAATAAAATTGTTCATTCAATTTTAGAAGGCCGCGGGCGTTTGCAAGATATCGATTTATTATTAAAAGTGGCAGACAATATGAAGGGTAAAACGATTTGCGCTTTATCCGATGCAGCGGCTTTGCCAGTGATTAGTTTTGTTTCAAAGTTTAGAGACGAATTTGAATTTTATGTCCGCGAGGGCCGCTCAAAAGTACGAGGGATGACATATGCTGAAATGCACCATTAACGGCAAAGAAGTCGAAGTCAAAGAAGGCTCGACAATTATTGAGGCGATGTACAAGGATGAGCAATCGATTGCCCATTATTGTTATCATCCTGGACTGAGTGTCGCTGGCGTCTGCCGACTTTGCATGGTCGAGATTGAGGGAAATCCGCGACCTCAGATTGCCTGTAATACAATGATCACCGAAGGCATGAAAATCAACAACACCTCAGAAAAACTTCGCGATGTGGTGAAGTGGGGTCTGGATTTTCATCTCATTAATCATCCGCTGGATTGTCCGATTTGTGACCAAGCTGGTGAATGCGGTTTGCAAGATCAGTATATGGAGTTCGGTAAATACAATCCTGAAATGGCTGAAAGAAAAGTCAAAAAGAAAAAGGTCGTTGATCTTGGCCCAACAGTGGTTTTAGACAGTGAACGCTGCATTCTTTGTTCACGATGCACTCGATTTACTGAAGAAGTCACAAAAACGAACGAGCTTGGAATTTTCAACCGCGGTGATCGCAGTGAAATTGGCTGCTTTGAGGGTAAAAAATTAGATAACAATTACTCTTTAAATACCGTCGATATTTGTCCGGTCGGGGCTTTGACGTCGAAGGATTTTAGATTTCGCCAGCGGGTTTGGTATCTGAAAGATTCCGAAACGATCTGCAATGGCTGTTCAACGGGATGTAACGTGAAGATGTACTTCAATAAAGAAGGCATTTTTCGGATGAAGCCTGTTTACAATGAAAAAGTAAATGGCCATTGGATGTGCGATACAGGTCGAAACGCCTATAAATTTGTGAACCAAGAGGCTCGGTTGCTGAAAGCTAAAAAAGCCACGTCCGGAGCTTGGAGTGAAGCGTCGCCGGGGGCTTTAGCAAAAGAAGTCAGCACCGTTCTGAAGGCCACATTGCCTGATCAATTGGCGTTGGTTTTAACGGCTCAGTACACCGTTGAAGAGTTTGAAGCGATCATTTCAACTTTTGTCAGCGAATTTAAATCTAAAAATGTATTTTTCTGGATTAATAACCGGGAATCATTTGAAAGCTTTGATGGGCTTCTTTATCGCGGAGATAAAAACCCCAACACCAAGGGTCTTTTAAAGGTTTTAGAAAAACATGGTTTAACTGCGACTTGGGGTCAGTTAGAAGCGGGACTTAAAAAAGGACAGTTTGAAACAGTCGTCGTCGCGGGGCCAGAAAATCAAACTGTGTTCCCAGACTTATCAGCAAACATCAAACTTTTAGGTCAAGCGAAGAACCTTATCTGGTTCACAGCGGGAAAAAACCAAGAGCTTGAAAGCTTAACCGGAAATGTTTATTTGATTCCGATAAAAAGTTTTGTTGAAAAAGAGGGCACATTTATTAACTACGCGGGGATCGAACAAAAGTTTAAAAAAGTCACCACAGTGGTTTCTGAAGCTTTAACTTTAACGGAAGCAGCGATTTTGCTATCGGGTAAAAATTTACAGCTACCGATTGTTTCTGAAACTTTTATCGAATCAACACGGCGACCCGATTTAGTCACCTTAGAGCATCGCAAGAAAAACGAATTTGTTTTTAAAAGAGGTTCTTTATGAGCGTTGTTCAAAACACCAACGAAAAAAGAAATTGGTATTTGCCGGGAATTTTCGGCGGCCTAATGATCACGGGAAAGCATTTGGTCAAAAATCTTTTGCGTCCCAGTCAAATGCCAACCTTGAATTATCCCGAAGAAAAATACGAATATGGTCCCCGATTTAAAGGCAACCATGTTTTGACGGTTAAAAAAGATGGCTCTTTGCGCTGCACGGCCTGCATGTTGTGTGCAACGAATTGCCCCGCTGAATGCATCAAGATTGTCGCGGCTGAAAGTGATGATCCCGCCGTTGAAAAGTTCCCAATTAATTATGAGATCGATGTGCTTCGTTGTGTTTTTTGCGGCTTTTGCGAAGAGGCCTGCCCTGTCGATGCCATCCGCATGGGGCCAGAATGGCAGACCCCGGGTCTTCCAGGTTCAAAGTTCACCTACGATATCAATCAATTGGCCTATCGCCCTCAGCTGAAGGGCGGCATTCTTACGCACGTTGATGATCAAGAGCGCCACAAGGCTGGCATCTAAGGGCAGGGCCCCTGAATAATTTATAGGGGCCCGTGCTTTCTTTGGGACCCCGGTATATAGATTGGCAGGGGGATTTTATGTTAAGACTAGTCAGCGTATTTTTTCTGTTTATTTTTTCATCAAGCCTAACTTTAGCAACACCATCGACCATTTTCTTAATTCGTCATGCTGAAAAACCCTTGAACGGTCCTGAGCTTTCCGAGCGCGGTTGGGAAAGGGCCAAGGCCTTGCCAAGGCTTTTTTCAAGACAAGATTTTTCTAATTATGGAACTCCTGCCTGTTTGATAGGGATGAATAAAAAGAAAATTGACGGATCCATCCGAGCCTTGCAGACCTTAAAATATGTGAGCGATTTTTTTCATGTGCCTGTGACAGATTTATTTAATAAAGACCAAGACAAAGAAATGCTTCATTTTGTAATGACCGCGCCCGAATGCAATAAAAAGTTGGTTGTCATTTCATGGGAGCACAATGGCCTTGAAGGAATCGCTACAGATTTGGGTGTCAACCCAGCAGCTAAGTGGCCGGGTGATGTTTATGATCGAGTTTGGGTGATTGACTGGAAAAATGGCCAAGTTCAAATGCAGAGTCTTCCGCAACGCCTTCTCGACGGCGATAGCGACCAGTAGTAAAAAAGTTTTTAGGGCCGACAGCGGTAAAGTGATTGGCCAATCAGGGCCGCTTGAAAATTTAAATCCTTGGCCGGGTTTTCTGGGGCTTCGCCGGGCAAAGTATCTTCATGGGAAGACCTTTTTAAATCATTTAAAAAAGTGTCACAAGTTTTATTTGTTAAAGCCATATTTTTAGTCAAAGGAATTTCCTTCAGGAAATCGCAAAGGTCATAATAGTTGTAACGTTCTAAATCAATATCAGTCATGGCTTCTAATGAAATTTGAGAGTTTTCAAACTGTTTATGGGCTTGAATGGTTTTTGTTCTTAAAGCCTGACGTTGCAGACAAGTATGCCCATAGAATTTCATAAAATCTTTTTTACGAACTTCAAAGTCAGTTGTATTTTGCAATTTAATTTTAACTTTCTCAATGGATTGATAAATATCATCTGAAGCGGCATGGCCCGCGGAGGTCAAGGCCATCACTAAAATCAGGATTATGGATTGAGTAGACATTTTCCTCCCTCAAGGTTTTTATCGATCAGGTCAAAGCTTTTATTAACAGCTGAATAATACCGGCTATTTATATGAGCCATAGAGTCTGGATTTTTTCGGCCTTTTTTAATATTTTTAGCCCGCTTATAATTGTAAATAGAATTTTCAACCTGTTCTAAAAAAAGTTTTACATCCGTCACAGGGCGATTTGAGTAATAATCATCAAGAACGGCTTTGACGGGTGTTGCGACCGTCTGACCTGCATTGTAAGCCCAAGTTAAGACAGCCTCTTTAACGCGAGCCAAATCATGGGGGCTTAAATTAAACTTTTTAGAATACTCAGGATCATTAAAAGTATTTTTATCTAAACTTTTTTGCTTCAAGGACAAAAGATTCAATGAATAAATAATATTAAGTAAAGGATTTCCCTTTTCAATATTCAAACGATTGCAAGCCATCCCAGGTGACGCATTCATTGGTGCCTTATCCTGCATGAGTTCTGATTCGATGGACCGACAGCTGCTGTTGGTCGATTCGGCTAATAGTTTTTTTGTTTGCGTGATGGAAGATTTGTTCACATCTTCAATGGCCGCTTTTGTCAGTTGACCAATTCCTGATCCCGCATCGTTTGACATCGGATTCATGGCATTGACATGAAAACCAGATTCTTGGGGATATATTTTAGCCGCCACATTTTTAATATAATCGGGAATATTTGTTAAGCACGATCCTGCTAAATTAAATGAATTGGCTGTCATATTCACATACTTTTCGCTGACACAAGGACGTTGGGCTTTCAAAGATGTGATTCCGACCTCCGGGGAACAGGCGCGATAAATTCCTCCGGCGGTCCCTTTCCCCTTGGCTTCCATGAAGGCTTGAACACAAGTAGGCTTAATGACCTGTTCCATTTCAGGGTGAGAGGTCGACAGGAAATGGAAGAGGGGACTGTTCTTTTCCAAATTTTCTAGTCGTGCTTCTAAGTAGTTATTTCCACGGCTGCACTGCTCATACTTTGCATCCTTGACCCAGTAAGCGTTATCACACTGGCCACTTGGGCAATGTTCGATTTCGGCTTCGATGGGTGTCGTTTGAACTTGCAATGATTTTTGGGCAGAAACTAATTTGTCTGCTTGGCGGGCGACTTTTTCAAGGATGTTCTTTTTTAAGATTTTTTGATCTTCGACCGCTTTGTTTTCTGGCTTTAAAATTGAACTTCGCGGAGCTGGTTTTTCTTCGACAGGCTTTTCATTAAGAATTGATTCTAAAATATTGGGATCAAGATGTTGATAGGTGTCCGCGTCTTCGGCAAAGGCGCGAGAACTTAAAAATCCTGCGGCGACGTATATCATTAAAACAATCAACTTTTGATTCATTAGATCCTCGTCCTAACCTTACAAGCAGCAAAATCATCACCAGCCCACCCCCTTGAAATAAGGGATTATTTTATGTCTCAGCCTGAGACAGACCAATAAATGGCACCATTTCCCTGAGCAGCTGTTGAACAATTGAACATTCATAATCCAGGATTAAAGACAGGTTCGTCAACTTTTGGTCGCAGTTTCTTCACTGTCCATTCGCCTTGTTATTGTTTATTTTCCTGCATGTCCCAACACGAACCCTAACGTGTTATAGGCTTTCTGCCAAATTCTGGGGGACCTGAGCCCGAGGCCCCCAGAACCTCTTTTCCGACTAAAGTCCTAGGTTTTTTTAGGGGCTTCGAAAAAGATTCGAACTTATGTTTTGAAACGTTATCATTGAGCCATGAAGAAAAATTTAGTCCTTATTGCCTTCACGGGGTTTTTTGTTTCCAGTGCCCTGATCGCAGCTTATTTTCTGCGATGGAACAACGTAGATTCACAATCATTATCTTCGCAAGCTCCGATTGGGCCGGCTTTTTTTATAAGCACTGTTAAAGAGCTAAAAAACGTCATTGAAAATGATTTAACCGTTGAAAATTGCCCGTCCAGAATTTCAAGCTACACGGACGCTCTCTACAATCTACCGACGCGATATTTTATGCCCGTGAACGAAGAACAAACTTTATTTTTGAAAACCGAAAGCTTGCACACTTTACAGGATATGTTTGAGCTTCGATTGGCCTTAAGAAGAAAACTAAAAGTTTTTGAGTCTGAAGGCTCTGTACCTTTATTATGTGTCGATATGATTCGCAGAGCCTTTAGAGTCTCTCGATTTTCTGAAGAGTTTTTATTGGAATGGTTGCAATCTCATCAAGTGGTCGATTCTAAAACATACCTGGCTTGGCAGGGACCCTTTCCAAACATTGTGGTGAATCCAGATTACCAAAAAGAAGATTTAAAATTTCAGGCGGGTGATGTTCTGTTGATCTATGGAAAGTCTCCGATCAGCGCCACGATATCTCAGATTGCCGATGAGCCCGGTAGTTTTAGTCACCAAGCTATTATTGGCCAGGATCGAAAACAAAACCTCTATTTAATCGAAGCCTTGATCGAAACTGGCACCCATATTATTCCGCTGAAGGAATGGTTAAAAACGGCCGACGATACTCGCTCGATCCACTATCGATATGAAGACCCGAAAGTAGCCCTGATGGCGGGCCGCTTGATGTATGATCGGGCTCAAAATTATATCGATAAAAACAAAAGTACGATTCGATATGATTTTGCGATGGATGATAAAGATCATTCGACATTATTTTGTCCGGAAGTGATTCAGGCCGCTTACGAATACGCGGCGCAAGCTTTGGGAAAACAGCCCTTGGTTTATCCCCGATACCGAACACAGGTTCGTAAGTTAAGGGGAACAGGATACCTAGAAGCCATGGGAATCACTCCAAAAGATTTGTTAGCGCCGTCAGATATCGAAGTCGACACTCGATTTCATATGCTTGAAGAATACCGAAATCTGCCAATTTTGCGGCATATGCGATTGCAGGAAGCGGTGTTAAGAAGTGTCTTTAAATGGATGGAAGAAAAAGGCTACAAATTCAATTTTTCGGCGATCTATGCTGCCGAATCGTATATGTCGAAAACTTTAAGAAATTTAGGTGCTTTTAAAGACACCATTCCCACCTATATCCCAATAAACGTCCTGCAGACAGTTCTGAAATTGAAAGCTGTTGTGAATGCCATCGACGCCCAAATTATTCCTTGGCAAGACCAGTATTTTAAAAAATATGGCCACTCATTCACTTTCCGTGAAGTGATGGAAAAAGTTGAAGAGATCAGGAAGCAAGACTGCGAACTGTCTAAAAGATCGCTTTCAGAAAATATTTATAATGATAATAGCGTTAAAAAGCCCTCTTCAGAATTCCATTGGTTTTTTAATTCACCGAAAGGTTGTTAGGTTCTCGAATGCCCATTGATCTTATTGCCACAGAGGCCTGGGAGGATTTAGGAGATGAGTTAAAAAAAACTTTCTCTGGGGATCTTTTTTTATCGGAAGCGCCGGTTCAATTGCGAAGCTATAAAAGTGTGGGGCATGCTGCATTTGAAGCCAGTCTGACTTTAAGTTTAATTTTTTCTCACAAGCGATCGATCGGTTATATCAAAGGCCTGTCGCCCGCTTTCGAATTTTTGATTCCTCAATATTTAAAAGAAGCCCTGCAAATTCAAATGATCGAATGGTTTCAATTAGCTCCCGGGAAAACGGAGCCTCAGGTGTGGTGTGAAGGACTAAAAAAAGACACCAATTTTGTGTTGCTAGCAGAAGATCACCCAGTGACTGGCGAAATTTTTGAAACTGAAGGTATTGATAAAATTTTAAATGAAAAGAAAATTTTCTCTATCCGAGTGTCCCATGCAAAGCACTTGCAAGTTTGTGAAGAAGTGCGTGGAGGAACGGCGCGGATTCTTTCTTTTGGGCAAGATTTAGCCATTACGATTTTTGGTTCCAGATTTAAACCGCAGGCGTCGACAGCGGCACAAATGGGCTGGGACAAGGCGGCGGTGATAGATAAAATTCAAAAAGGTCGACAGAGAGTTTTTGATCAAAAATTAGTTGAAGATTTTGAGACCATATTTTCAAGCTGGAGATTTTTTCAACAAAAAACGCCGCGTCTTTTTGACCGGTCCGTTCTAGTTTTTCCTGGCATGAATGGCGATGCCCTAGTTCATGAAATTGCCAATGCCTTAGGCCTTAATATTAAAGACAGAGCCGAGGCCATGGCCACCACCAGTCAGTGCTCTTGGCATGATCCTATTTCCTATAAAGGGTGGTGGCTTCCTCAGCCAACACCAGAACAGATCCGGGGATTGGTGGTCTTTTCGGCGGAAATTTTGCGGCGGAAAGATTTTGCCAACTTAGTTAAAACCTCGTATGACAAAGTGATGGATCTACAAAAAAGTTTCCTGTGAGCGATCAACAAAAGCCTTTTCTTATCCTAAGAAAAATCAAATACGGCGAGTCCGATTTGATCGTCCAAGCTCTGTCGGCGGTGGGTGAAAAAATATCTTTTATGGCCCGCGGAGCTTTGCGATCAAGAAAAAGATTTGGTGGCGGCGTCCTTGAGCCTGGTCATCATGTTTTGCTGACCTACAAAGAAGCGGCCCAGGCCGGTAAGATGGGAAGCCTGCAGGAAGCCACTTTGATTGCCGACTTTAGAAATATTCGTCGCACCTATGATCATTTGGAATTTGCACTTTTTATTTTGGAGTGCGCTGGAAAAGTCGGTCAAGAGGGCGATGAGTCCTCGGGCTTCCTTTATAATTTGGTAGGTCATACGTTAAAAGCCATCGAAAGCTGTCAAAACTTAGATATTTTAAAGCTTCAATTTTATTTAAAATTTTTAATGAATCAAGGTGTTATGAATATCGAGCCTTGGATGAAACCCTTTTTAATGGCAAAAATTTCTGAAGTCGACAGCTTGCTGGAATTCCAAGACGTCGCAGAAAAAAAAGAGATCCTGGTAAAAAATGATCTTCGTCATTATTTAAAAAATGCAGAACTGAAAAGCACCTAGCATAAAATTATCTTTTACGGCCTAAGGGATGTCGGGCTTCCATGGTTTCGGCAAGCTCTCCGATGCTAATGTGTGTGTATTTCTCTGTGGCCTGCAAAGATTTATGACCCAAAAGCTCCTGCAAGGTTCTTAAATTTGCTCCACTAGAAAGCAGATGTGTTGCATAACTATGTCGCAACGAATGGGGATGCAGGGTTTTTAACAGACAAGCTTTAGCACCTCGCTGGCGAATCCATTCGTAAGCGGTGCGCGTGTTTAAAGGTTTGTCTCCAAAAACAAATTCGCCAAATTGATCGGATTTTATTTTTTTTAACTGCGCCATGCTCATGGGCGGAAGAATCACCAAACGCTCGTGCTGCCCTTTACCCATGATCCGTAAGCAGGACTGAGCCCATAAAATATCTTTCCAACCAAGACTGCAGGCTTCGCTGACCCGCAAGCCGCCTCCATATAATAGGAGGAATAGAGTTTTTTCCAACTCTAGATAGGCGGGCGGGTGATCTTGCTGAAACGACTGAAGGACCGCCATCATTTCATCGACACTGATAAAATCGGGCAATTTTTTTGGAATTTTTGTGCAAACAAATTGGTCCGACAGGTTGGATTCAATCAGATTTTTTTCATACAACCAGCCCAGAAAGCTTTTGAGGGTGGCAATCTTGCGATGCCGGGAGGCCGGGCTCAGAGGCCTCCAGCGATCAAAAGCAGAGCGAGCGCAGCTTAGAAGGTCCTTTTCCCCTAAGGGTGTCTCAGTTCCACCGGACCCCGCACTTTTTATAAGGTCAGGGTGCGAGATCCTTAAAAAGCGAGAAAAACTAAAGATCTGATCCAAATCAAGCCTGTAGGCGCGGATCGTATGGTCTGATGAAGATTGGATATTCTTCATAAATTTCAGATAGTTGTAGATCTCTTCAGAGATAAGGACATTCTTTGTCATCGATTTTGCACTTTATTCAGATATTAAACTTTCTATACTGCCGTGCATTAATTTACTTGCAAAATATTCATGACGCAGTGTATATTCTGTTCCAACGCGGCGTATCAAAGTGAGATTCCCCCTCGGAACGTAAGCTCGGGAATCTTGCTGCCAATCACCGCTTAATCAATAGCTTACTCTATAAGGTGGAACGTATGAACGATAATAGCTCTTCTTCGACGATAGTCTTACCAAGCAGCCAGAACACAAAACAGGCGATGTGGAATAACCCGACTCCTCAACAGACTAAGGTCGAGTCCAAAATCAACATCATCTATAAATCCGAGATCATGGTGAATCTGATGAAGATGATCGACCGTGTCGCTCCTTCTGGGGCTAACATCCTTGTCCTTGGTGAATCTGGAACTGGTAAAGAATTACTAGCTC
Source organism: Pseudobdellovibrionaceae bacterium (assembly GCA_043779185.1). Classification (GTDB taxonomy): domain Bacteria; phylum Bdellovibrionota; class Bdellovibrionia; order Bdellovibrionales; family Bdellovibrionaceae; genus JAYWDA01. The sequence continues at coordinate 4,103 of JAYWEQ010000038.1, read as the reverse complement.
GTGCGATCCACGACAGATCTCCTCGTAAAAATAAACCTTTTGTGGCGATCAACTGTGGCGCTCTTCGCGAAACTCTTTTAGAGAGCGAATTATTCGGTCATGAAAAAGGATCTTTCACAGGCGCTTACAATCGTAAAATTGGATTGGCTGAAACAGCCAACGGTGGAACTCTTTTCCTAGATGAAATCGGCGAATTAACTCCTGGGATCCAAGCTAAGCTTTTACGCTTTATCCAAGAAGGAGAGATTTATCGCGTTGGTGGTAAAGATCCAATTCAAGTTGATATCCGTTTAATTTCTGCGACCAATCGTGAATTGGACCAAGAAGTTCAAAAAGGAAATTTCCGCGAAGATCTTTACTATCGCATCAACACGATTGTTGTTTCAGCGCCGCCTTTGCGTCGACGTAAAGAAGACATTCAAGTTTTGATCGAATATTTTTTAAATAGCTCGCAGCATGCTTATTTAAATCGTGGTCGCACGGTTTCAGAAGACGCGATGAAGTTATTGATGGGCTATGACTGGCCAGGAAATATTCGTGAATTACAAAATGTTTGCGAGCGTTTACAAATCTTGTCTGAAGGTCATCAAATTATGTTGAATGATCTGCCAGAACAAATTCGAAATCCCGAGCACACAAAAGATTCAGTCGATTACGATCCAAGCACTTCTTTGTACGATCTTGAGAAACGTTATATCCTTAAAGCTTTACAGCATTTCGGTGGTAACAAAACTCAAGCGGCGAATAACTTGGGAATCACCATCAAGACGCTTTATAATAAGCTTCATGAGTACGGTGAGTTTGATAATTTCGCAGTTCATTCTAAACCAATGAAATAAATTATTTAATTTTGCATAAAGATAAGGCTGCCTTGAATCAAGGTGGCCTTATCTTATTTTAAAGGGAAATTTTAAGGGTATTTGATTTCTGAACTTAAAAAATGCTCCATAAATAATTTTCGTTCAGCCGACTTTGGTGAATTCACAATATCGCTGGCTTTAAAAGTATAGTCCGCGCTGGCGTTAATTTCGAAATCTTCGCCGTTTTCAAGCATCCAATGGGCGGCCCAGGCTTCGGCCCAATCTTCCATGGGATTACTGGCGGCATAAGTCGAAACAAAAACTGAATGTCCAAGGCCTTGGTAAAAAGGCAGGACCTCTGTTTCAGGGTTCATATGTGTTGTGCATCGGTAAAAGCAAAGGCGATCGCGATTAAAAAAATCATATTCTGGTTTGACGGTGTCAAAAGTTTTCCAAGTAAGGCTGCCCCAATTTTTTTCGACAAAGTGGTAAGGACATTTTTCAGATTCGTCAGGATTTGCAGCGCCACAGTTTTCATCATCCAACTGCACGGAGTCTAAAGCGTTCGCAAAATCAAACATATGGCCGAACTCGTGGATAACAACGTCTTTCAAAAATGAAGGATTTTTTGACCCAGCCGTGAATCGTGGAAAATTTAAAGGAAGGTCCAAATCTGTTTTTATTTCTGTAAAGTTCAGCTGATCTTTCCAGGTGGCCCATGTTGCAAAGGCGGGGGCGAGATCCAAGTAGGCTTTTCTAAAACCTAAAATAGTTCCCGGAAGGTGAACGACATGGCCAGCAGAGTCTTTTTTGTAAACTGTCGAAGCATAGGCCGTCGCAAAGAAATTTCTTTCGACATAAATAAATCGCAGCGAACAAAACATTTTTTGATTGATGGGATCTAACGAATCATAAATCTGTTCAAAAACGGGAATATACTTAGCTTCACCACCCTGACAGGCACGGTCTTCAAAGCGTTGTGTTTGCGGTTCGACCTCACAAATAATGTGACTGATGTTGGCTCGACAGTCAGTAGGCCGCACCCAGGTATCGGCAGAATTTTTTAATTCTGTCGTTATAAAATCCGCGGGTTTTTCAGAATCAGAAGAGGACCTTTGATCACGCGGCTGGCAAGCGCAAAGACCAACCATAAGTAGGCCCAGGAAAAATCGTATCATATGAGAATTCATTTTTTCTCCAAGCTGAAGGTCCGTAGGGTTTAAGAAAAAAGCCGCTTCAGTGAGCGGCTTTTTTAGATTCTTTTGATAAGGAAGAATTGACCAAAAAATTAAAAGTAACCCTCTTCGCCATCGTCAGCTTCGTCGTCTTCTTTTTTTTTGTCGTCTTCGTCATCAGTTTCTTCAAGGTCTTCGAAAGTTTCGTCCTGTTGCTCTTCAGGGCTTTCCCAGTCGTCAGAAGTTTCCTCTAAACCGGAAACAACTTCCACATCACCTTCATCATCAAACTCGTGAGTCAAAGCATCAAGCGTTGAGCCTTCAGGCTTTAGTGGCAATTGAACTGGAGTTTTTGTCGATGCTTTTTTAGGAGCTTTTGCCTTAGCGGCTTTTTTTGGAGCCGATTTCTTAGGAGCTGCTTTTTTAGTCGCAGTTTTTTTAACGGCCTTTTTTGGGGTCGCTTTTTTAGCAGCTTTTTTTGGAGCCGCTTTCTTTGCCGACTTCTTAGCTGTTTTTTTAGCCGTTGTTTTTTTAGCAACTTTTTTCATCGGTTTTTTTGTAGATTTTTTAGCGGGTTTCTTTTTAGCCATCATCGTCTCCTGGGATAAATTTTAAAGGAAGTCCCTCTTAGACTAACCATAATTAAGCAGGGCATGCAAATAATTTTGCCGGTGGAATCAGGACTACGACCTTTGTAAAACGGCCTGATTTCAGGGCTGGAAAAATAAACCAGCAGTAAAATTTTTTCGACAAACATTCGAGCGGCATTAGCGAGGAGACCATCATAGAAGGAAGGTTTTTATAAGAAAATTGACGCAACGTTACGCGGGCGTTGGGCCGGGGCTCTAAAAAAGCAAAGGCCTGACTTTTTTAAGGTCAGGCCCGAGCAGCACTTTGACTATTCTAATTAACCAATCAACTTCAAAGCTAACTGATTAACTTGGTTTGCTTGAGCTAATGTTGCAGTACCAGCTTGTAACAAGATATTGCTTCGGGTCATCTCAGAAGATGCCATAGCTACATCTGTATCGCGGATACGACTGTTAGCAGCGCTCATGTTTTCTTGAGCCACTCCTAAGTTATCAACTGTTGATGTTAAACGATTTTGTAAGGCTCCTAAATTGGCGCGAATCCCGTTTGTTGAAGTCTGAGCTTTGTCTAAAAGTCCCAGAGCTTCTTGAGCGCCTTCTTTTCTAGTGTAGTCCAAACCTGCTAATCCCAAAGCATCAAGAGTTGCAATATTTTTCCCAGCGGCGAAGCTGATGCGATCTTGTTCTTTATTATTGTACAGACCGACTTGGAAATCGAAAGTTGGAGAAGATCCATCTAACAATTTTGTTGTGCCCCAAGTTGTGACGTTGGCGATTCGTTGAACCTCAGATTTTAACTGTTGAACCTCTTTATCGACAAAGCCTCGCTCCGTATCGCCGACTGTATCAGATGCAGCTTGGATCCCTAACTCACGCAAACGAGTCACGATATTGCTGATTTCACCCAAACCACCCTCTGCCGTTTGAACCATTGAAATACCATCATTCGCATTTCGCTGAGCTTGAGCCGCCGAACGAATTGAAGATTTGAATTTCTCAGAGATCGCAAGACCTGCAGCATCGTCTGCTGCAATGTTGATTCGAGAACCTGATGACAACTGCGCCATGGCTTTACCGATGGACCGTTGACTGCCGACTAAGTTTCTTTGTGCGTTAATTGCACTGATGTTTGTTGATACACGCATTCCCATATAAATTATCCTCCGTTAAAGTTCATTGATATATCCTCCTTGTAAAAATCCTCATCATTGAGGCGGCAACCATGCCTGTTTAATTTTTTGGCCTAGTAGTTTAAAACTAGAAATATTTTATGAACAATTTCTTGTTCGCTACTTTATCGTCCTTGAAGGCCCCCCTTTCTTAAGTGGTGGAGATTCTGACCTTGGAATCCCCGGCTCTTCCTGAAACCTAGTGAATAGTGGCAGTGCTAGTGCAACTGGTAATCTTGACACCCCTCTGATCGACGTCTCAGTCGAAGTCTTGACAGGACGTCAGTGCAGATTGCGAGTTATTTAAGAAAATTGTCCAAAGGTCGCGGCTAGGCTGTGCAAAAATCCCTGGGCTAAAGTGATTTTTCA
>JAYWEQ010000037.1:0-21685 GCA_043779185.1 Pseudobdellovibrionaceae bacterium | reverse complement strand
ATTGGATTTCAAAATCTCTTGTAAGGAAAGCTTCATATCGCTGAAATGAATATCAATCGGCTGCGCCATCGCACGAATGGACTCGACTTCATTTTTTTTGTATCCACCCAGAGCTAATAGCTTATTTAAATGCTCAATCGACCATTGAATTTTTTCTTGGGAATCCAATTGACTGGATTCTTGATTCAAAATTCTAGTTTTCACAAGTAAGGCTTCGCCCAATAACGTAGACGTGCTTTCGCCGGGACCCGCGACATTATTCAATTGCTCAAGACCTAATACACGGCCTTGATTGGAAGTTAATTTTAAGGCCGCCCAATTTTTGGCGATTTTTTTAACATAGCCGGGGTAATCATCTTTAATTCCTGCAATTTCAGCTAATTTTTCCTTAAACGCCTGCCCGATTTGATCCGCAATCATGTCGGGAATCGTTTGAATCGCAAGCAATACCTCATCATCCAGACGAGTTAAAACATAAGCCTTCATCGACGTGTTAATTTTTTCTCTTAGGTTCGAAACTCCGCGGGTTTCCAGCTGCGGGAAAATTTTAGTTTTCTTGCCAATCCAAACGATCAAATCGCGTTTGCAACCCCGAGTTTCTAAACATTTTAAGCGATCGGGGCTTGCGTCATTTAAAAAATTGTAAAGATCAGGGCTTTCAGAAGCAATTAATTCTTGTCGATCTTTGGGCTCAAGCATCCGAAAAATCTGCACCAAAACTGTTAATATATCTTGTTCGTCTTTAGCGGCTAAATTAGTGCGAGCTAAACTTTTTCCCTGATTCAGTAAGGCCTGAGTATCTTTGGCGATTGAAAATTGCAAGGTCGTGATCATTTGTTGAATCTGATCGATCACATCGGTCGAAGTTTTTGCGGCTTGAACCTTCACAAGTTCTGCGCGGATTTCAGTCAGACTTTTATTCACACGAACCGGCAATTCAGATTTAAGATTTTCAAGAACAATGGGATTTAATCCCAATCCCGCTAGGTGGTTGATCAGGAATTGAAGATAATCATCGACACTTTTTAAAGATTGGTCGGACGAAGCAGGGCCTTTTGGCCAAACGTACGAAGTCTTCGATTCAGTTAGAAATTGGCGTAGCTTTTGCTCATCTTCAGGCAGAAATTTTTGCGCGTCAGTGACCTGTTGTTTGGCTTCATTGGCTGTGGATCCCACGATGGCATCAACATAGGGAGAGTCCTCAAAAGCAATTGTTTGGGGCTGATAATGACTGCGAAAATTTCGAATACTTTGAACTGCGGAACTTTTTAAATCTGAAAGATCAAAGGACTGACCAAGGGCTAAAATATTTTCTGCAAAATCTAATTTTCCTTGCGGGCTTAAGCTAGCTGATGCCAGCCACTGATTTTGCGAGGCTTGCGTTTTTTCTTTCACCTTTGACAAATCCAAAGCCGCATCAGAATTGGTCGGGCCAAATTCAAATTTTATTTCAGGCGTCGGTGCCTTTTCAGGTGCGGGCGCACAGGCTGCTATTCCTAAGGACACCACCACCAATGAAATTATCTTTTTCATAGCTCTCCCCCTGATTTTTAAAAGAACATCGTTGCGCTGATCTCTTGCACCAGCTGACGTTCGACATTTTTTCCAGCAATGGTATCGCTGACCTGAGCCGATATTGTTGCTGGGATTCCTTTTTTTCGTTTTTGATAAGACTCAACACTAGAAAATGAAATTCCGCCGGTCAAAACTTGCGTTTGAGTGTCAGTGTCGCGACTTAAAAGATCATATCTTTTTTGCTGAGCTCCCTCAAAACGGTCAGCGGCTTTTTGCGCCCATTCGGAAATTCCAAAGAAATTCCAAGACTCTCCGACCGCATAGCTTAACTGCAGACTTTCAGTTAATTTGAAACCCGTTTGCCTTTTTAAAGTTTCTTTTTGATCCGCGTTCGGTAAAAGGTCACCCTCATTTTCAGGCACTCTGACTGTGACTTGATCAGGAACATACATTCGCAAACCTAAAAGACCAGCCACTTTAAGCCGTTCAGAAATGGGATAGGCTGAAATTAACTGCGGCTCTATATAAGTGTAACCAAATTGATTGAAGGCGGCTAAATTATCGGGATCATATTTTGGACCCGTTGGCAAAATCACGTTCAAACGAAACTGCGATTGAATGTATCTGTAGTCTTCCAAGCGATACAGGCTGGCCAATTGTAAATCACCCAAGAAAGTTTGATCTTGGTTTTCCAGGTCCCGATAGCCTTTTTTCTTAAGCTCAGAATGAAAGGCCGAAACCAAATCAATATCTTCTAATTGTTGCAGGCCTTGATTAAGTTCATCAACACCCAGCCCGCTTGCGATTGCTTTAAAGGCACTGATATTGGAATTTGTTTTAGAAAGTTGAATATTATTTTTGTAGTGGATCACGGGAACTCCCGCACCCAAAGTCCATCGATCGTTCACGCCGTAAGCCATGACGGGGGCCGTGTATTGAATGGTCGGTTGCGAATCGATTTTTAAAGTGCCTTTATTGAGTTGGGAACCTAAATCATAGCGACCCATGCGATTAAATAATCCCACCAAGGCTTCAATCTTTGGCTCAAGAACAGTTAATTTTTTGGCATTGAATTCGATGGATCTTAAATCGACAGAATTATTTAAGTGACCTGAGTCGTTGTACTGCTGACTCAGCTGAGAAATATTTCCAAAACGAACAGAAGGACTGCGGACGCCTTCTGGAATTGTTTGAGTTGAAATCTGGGCTTCCACTGCGGCTGGCAAGAGGCTGCAAAAAATCACCGGCAAAATGGCTCTGAATTTCATTGCGCTCTCCCCCTGAATTCTCCACAAAATTTTTGTCTTAAGAACCACCTACATAGCTAGGACCGTGCCACTTAAATTGGTGACAAAACGAACCATTTCAAGAAGTTAGCAATTGCTGAAAATCAAAGAGTTAATGGAAAAACTAGTGTAAATGCTCTTTAACGCTTTGCGCTGTGCCAATTCGGGCGAACAAAGTGACAGTCGAGGGCTTTTTACATTATCTTGTGCGCTTCGTTTCACCAGGAGCATCGATGAATTTTCTTGTCGCCATTCACTTGTTTATTGCCTTTTCACTGATCGTTTTAGTTTTGATTCAAGACTCAAAGGGCGGTGGAGCTCTGGGCATCGGCGGCGGATCGAATTCATTTCTTGGCGCTACAGGAGCGCAAACTTTGTACGCTCGCATGACCCGTTGGGCGGCAGCACTTTTCGGTATTAGCTGTATTATGTTATCTGTTCAAATTACGCGCGAAGGTCGAAGTGTGATTGATTCGGCTCCCGTCGTAACAACTCCTCCAGCCACTTCAGCCCCTGCCAACACAGCGCCAGAAACACCGGCCGCTTCAGCGACTCCGGAACAAGCTCCTGCCGCGCCCACTGAGAAAACGAAATAAGTTTTGAATTCTTTGCTGAATAGGTTCTAATTGTCTGATGGGACGAAATTCTGGTCTAGTCATGACCTTCTTTTTTTCAGGTCTACTTCTACTTTGTATTGGTGTGCTCGTTTCAAAATGGATGGACGCCGATTCGCCGACCTCGCCGGCTTTAGCGCAAATTGAAAAAATCACGGATCAAGTTTTAATTCTTAAAAAACACCTGACGCAAAAAGAAGTTGTTAAAAAGAAAACCCCTTTGCGAGCTTTAGAAACTTTGGAAACCACCGTCGATGGCGAAGCTGTCCTCGATTTCCCCAGCGCTTTCCGATTGCATGTGTTTCCAAATACTCAGCTAACACTCGATCAAGAGGGCGATGCGACGGTTGTTTACCTTAAGGCCGGTGAAATTAGAATGGACAGCCAAGGCCGTGACGGAACTTTACTGATCGCAAAGGGCGGCTTGCGATGGCCAGCACCTGAGTATGATAGCCTAAATAAAACATCTCGTGCGACAGAGCCCACTCTCCCCGCCACCGATTCGCAAGCCCAAGAGGGACTGACGCCTTCCTATATTGTCGATACTTTAAAATCTCAGAAGGGAATTTTCTATAAGTGTTACACGCAGCTTTTACAAAAAAAGCCTGGCCTGGTCGGCGAGACTTCAATTTCCATGACGATTGAGCCGAATGGGAAAATTTCTAGATCCGATGTGACGACCAGTCAGTTGGGCGATGCCTCATTTAAGAAGTGCTTGATTGAAGCCACCGCACGAATTGAATTCAAACCTTTCCGTGGCGACGCCATCACGACAGTCTTTCCATTAAAATTTGAATAAATGTCTTTGCTGGATCAATTTTTAGATAGGATTAAATTGTGGGATATTTTTCAGAAGTCTCGGGGTTTCAAAAACATTATAAATTAGGAATTCTAGACTGGGCTATCCTATATTTTCTTTATCCGGTCTTTAAGATGCATCATTGGTTTTATTATGGGTCTATTATTGAAAAAAATATTTCGCGTCTATTTTTTTCCCTCCTTCCTTCCAATCAATGTCTAAAAATCCAATGTTATTCCCCTTCTCTGGGCCGAAAATTTAGTCTGCCCATTTGGTTTGTTCCTGACCACCTGACCAGCCTCCTTGAAATTTTTTGGAATCATTCTTACAAACTTGAAGTTGGCTGGACGCCCATCTGCCTGGTCGATGCCGGTGCTAATATTGGATATTCAAGTCTGTACCTTGCGACCCAGTGCGGAGTGAAAAGAATCCTAGCGATTGAGGCCAATTCCACGCTGATCCCAAAGTTAAAATATATTGCTGACATTCTTAAAAATCATTCGATCGATCTACGAATCGCCGATGGCGCCTTAGTGGGTCAGTCAAGAACACTCGTTTTTGAAGTTCATGAAAATAGCCGAGATTCCTCAATGCAAACTATCGGTCCGAAAGGCACTCAGCGCATCACGATCCAAGGCTATAAATTAACTGAATGGCAAGAGCGTCTAGGTTTTTCAAAAAAAGATCTTGAGCAAAATCGACTTTTCAAAATTGATGTTGAGGGTGCAGAATATGAAATCATCGAGCAGGACAAAGAGGCCTTTTTAAATGCCCATTACCTGATCGCTGAAGTTCATGGGGCGCAAGATAAGAGGAATCAGTTCGCAAGCGAATTGCCGACAAAATTTAATATTCAAAAAAGACTGACCACTCCGGCTTGTGACACGGTCGAAGTCCTTTATGCCAGTCAATTGCACTAGCGGTAATCGTTTAAATAGTCGATATGAGGCATCACCCAGGGCTCGTGGGCGCCTTCCATTTCAAAGACTTTTCCATCCAGGATAATTTTTTCGCGCAAGGGTTCTATGGAGGGTTTGTAGCCTTCGTACAAAATACCTTTTTCTGTCAAAAAGGATTTTGTTTTTTCAAAGGCCAGCTGTCCTAAAATTCCTCGGCGGATTAACTCGTCATAGGACTTACACAGTTCTTCGGGGGTGTAGCCGTAATTATGAATCATATCTTCTAAGACGGCGTACAAAACGCTTAAGTCCAAACGCCCATCTTGAAAAAGATCAATGGCCACTTGAAATGTATTTGTGGTCGCCATCGTTCGGCGACCAAATTTTAAATAATAATCGGGATCCGTATCGGTCGCTAAATTAATATAAATTTTTTCAACGGGATCTTGTGTGGGAATCTGCGCTTGAAGTTCTAAAATGGTATCGACTTGTTCTCCGGTCACAGAAAATCCTGCCAGCGTTGTGCGAATATCACCGGCGGAAATTCGGCGCGAACAAATATCCGAATATAAATTATAAATCGTCGCATCTGTTTCCGAGTCATCGCCCCAGCAAATTTGTTTGACCTCGGGATGCAAATAACATCGAAGCTGCATCAGGGCTTGAAGCTTGTACCCGACTTGCTTGGTCAGACGCCAGAAGCGGCCCGGTCGCAAATTTTGTAGATTATCTTTATAAAAACAACCCAAAGGATTGATCTGATCGATTGAAAATTTTTCTGAAATTCGCTCTTCCAATTGGGGTGGTGAGGCGGTGATAAAATAAATTGGAAAATACTGCTGGCCCTTTTTTTCTTTGCGGTACTGGCTCAGGGCCTGTAGCAAAGTATCCGTCCCTGGGATGTTTTTTTTTGCAAAGGCGCGCTCTAAGATCGTTTGCATCAAGCCACTTAAAGAATCAATCGAAGTGTCTAAGTAAGTCTTATCCAGGTCCCAGACGAAAACCTCTTCGGTGCTTTTTTCAATACCTTCTGAGGCATATCTAAAAAACACCACGTCACCGTTAATTTCTGCTCTTTCGCGCCAATCTGCCATGGTCTTTAACTATAATGCCCTCCTGGGCCCAGGGCAAAACCTGTTTGCCAAGAACTGGCCCCTATGCTACCTGATGGCCATGGTGCTCCACGATCTTAGCTTCGAATTCACGGATATATCGCAATGCCAAAGAACTTGGAACTTTGGCCCTAGACATCAGCTTTCGAATCAATTGCCGGCTTGGGCCTTCGGCGGTTTTCTAATTTCTGGATTTGAGCTGGAATCACCTCATCCGGTGCAGAATGTGACTAACGCCAGTCCTGAACAAGCGGCGGAATTGTTTTTTTCTTTGTATCCTTATTTATCATGGCCAGAATTTGTCAGGCTCAGCCACCGACCCAAATTAGCTCAGCAGATTGATTGCGATTTTTTATTAAGAAAATATGGGACTAAGTCTGACGATCGATATAAAAAGATATCGGATTTTTTGCTGCAGTGGCCGGACGAAGTCCAAGACTACTTATCAGATAAAGATCTACGACCTTTTGATATGGCCATTATTGATCAACTGTCTCTTGATGTGCAAAAAGATATTTTATCTTTGCTGGCCAGTTCAAAGCTATCCAAGTCCTTATTTTGTCAACTTCTAGATTTGTCTGGCGAATTAATTCTGATGGAAACACCTTTCGAAGATGTGATGGCGGCCTTGAAATCACCCAATGCCTTATCTGAGCTTCGCAAAAAAAGGTTCCCTGTGACCAACCAAAAAGAACTGGCTTTAAAAAATTTGATGTCCAGTTTTCAATGGCCAAAAGGCGTCAGTTCCCAGGTTTTACGAAAAGGCGATATGCACGGCCTTGAAATTAAATTTTTTGTCAAAGATGCCACAGATTTTGAGAAAACTTTAACGGGGCTGCACTCTGTCGCTTCAAACTGGAAGAAAAAAAATGAACCTGATCCAGCACTTTGAAAAAGTTTACCTCGACCAAGCCTCGTTAGAGTCACCTGTTGCCCAGCGAATTCAAAAGCTATTTCCTGCTGATAAGGTTCAAGTCATTGAAAAACCCACTTGGCCCGAACGGGCAGGGATGATGACGCCCGAGCAATTCGATCAAAGTAAAAAAACTTTATTTGTAACGCCTTTTAAGGGCCAATTTTTTAAACGCTGCCCAGGCGCTACCCAGAAAAAGGTTTTAAGCTGTTGTAATTATCATGTTTTGAATCTGGGCGCCCAGTGCAATATGAATTGCTCCTACTGTTATTTGCAAAGCTATCTTAATTCGCCGGTCTTAAAAATTTATTCTAATTTGGACCAAGCTCTTTTAGAGCTCAAGGCCATGGCAGATGCCAATCCTGAGGCCCCCTTCCGCGTCGGAACTGGCGAAGTCATTGATAGTTTAAGTTTAGATCCGTTGACCCTTTACTCGCGGGAATTGATTTCTTTTTTTAGAAATTATCCCAAGTGGACACTAGAGTTTAAAACAAAATCGGCCGCAGTTGCGCAGTTTTTAGATGTTCCTCATTCTGGGAATGTCGTTGTCAGCTGGTCCATCAATCCCCGTTTAATTATTCAGCGCGAAGAGCACGGCACCGCTAGTTTTGAATCTAGAATGCAAGCGGCGCGAGCATGTATTGATGCCGGATTTCAAATTGCTTTCCATATTGATCCCATGATTTGGCATCCTGAATGGAAGCAAAGCTATGCGGAACTTGCGTCAGAAATTGCAACGCGCTTTAGCCCTCAAGAAGTGAATGTCATCTCGGTCGGTGCCTTGCGCTTTCAACCTGAACAAAAAGCCATGATGCGAGAACGTTTTGGGATGAAAAGTTTAGTGACTTCAGCCGAAGTTTTTATCAGCGAGGGCGGCAAAATGCGCTATGACCTAAGCCTTCGCCAAGAGATGTTTCATTTTATGATCACTCAGCTGAAATCCCACAATTCCGCCTGGAGAATATTCTTATGCATGGAAACTCCAGAGTCCTGGATTTCAAGCTTTGAGTCCCATCCCATGCAAATTGATGGGCTGAAGGATTTATTCCGGCCCTTGCCTAAACTGCAAGAAGTCTCAGTTTAAACAATTTACCATTCCCTCTTTTTTCCATCGCGGAAGAAGCTTCCGTTGGGGCCATCATTGGGTAATGTGGCCGCCCAAATAATCCCAGAAATACCTTGTTCAAGCGTTCTTGTGGCGCCACTGCCGCCCATCTCTGTCTTGACCCAACCGGGGCACACTGAGTTCACTAAAATATTTTCTCCGGCTTGGCTTGAAAATAATTTTGTGACGGTATTTAAAGCCGTTTTAGAAATTCGGTAAGAGGGGCTGCCGCCACCCATGTCTGAAAGTTGACCCATGCCACTGGACACATTCACCACTCGGGCCGCACTTGATTTCTGCAGTAAGGGCCACAGACTTTCAGTCAGTAAAAAAGGTCCCAAGGTATTAGTTTTAAAAGTTTTAAGAATTTTTTCGGCGATCGGAAGGTCTTCATTATCAATAAAGATGCCGGCGTTGTTAACCAGAACATCAAGTCTTGAAAACTTGGCTGTAATATCTTTCACAAAGTTCTTGATACTGTTTTCATCCGAAACATCTAAAGTCAGGGCTTGAACTTTTAAGCCCTCTTTTTTTAAGGGTGCTAATTTTTTTTCAAGTTCTTCTGTCTTTCTTGCCGCAAAAACCACTTCGTAGTTTTTCTTAGCTAAGGCTTCAGCGGCTGCAAACCCTAACCCGCGGTTGGCTCCGGTGACAATGGCAATAGACATTTTAAACTCCTTTTTTTATTTTTTATTTTTTATTAGTCGCCGGTGGATTTAAGTCCGCTAACCATTTTAAAAACTGAGGACGATATTTTTTTTCATGGGACCAAAAAACATCCGTATGCTGTCCCCCTTCGATGCGCCAAATTTGTTTGGGTTCACCCAGTTGCTCATAAACGCGCTCGCCCATTTCTGGCTCTACGACACGATCAGATTGCCCGTGAATCACCAGAACTGGTACAGGCGAAATCTTTGCAATTTCAGACGCTTTCCATTTGTCACTGACTAAAACGTAAGTCAGGGGTTGCAAAATCCAAGTGATCCAGGACAAAGATAATTTTTTTCTTGCAATGGCTTGATACGAATTAAAGGTGCTATCTAAAACGACGCCTTTGATGGGAATCTGATCTTTTTTATCAAGCACCACGCGCTGAGCAATGGCTCCGCCCAAACTTTGTCCAAAAATAATCAGCGGCTGAGGGTCGTACTGATGCAACCATTCTATCGCGGCACGGCCCGCTTGAACTGTGCCCGCTTGCGAAGCTTCGCTTGAGGACTGACCATACCCAGGGTAGTCAAAAATAAGGAAATTATAGCCTTCAGCGGGAAGCCAAGATAAGTGGATAAAGTGCGCGGATAAATTTTCGGCATTACCATGAAAAAATAAGATTGTTCCTAAAGCTGGCTTTTTGGTCGATTCAAAAAGCCAGGCATGAATTTTTTCGCCGTCTTCCGTTTGGAACCAGATATCTTTTGGAGACAGATTAAATTTTTTGGGATCAAAATAAAGTTGCTTCGATGGATAATAAAAAAGATGAGTGCAGGAGCTGCTGAAAAGCCCTGCCGCCAAAATCCAAAAAATTAAAAATAATCTTTTCAAAATAAAATCCTTAAAAAATTTTAATAGTATGAAAACAACTGCACACTTCCTGCTTTATCAAATCCGTAATCCATATACCCGACTCGCACTCCATTGGCTTTAGAGAATGAGTACTGATGAGAGAGACCTCTCTGAAAGTAAACTCTTTCAGAGCCCTGAAGATCAAGTCTTTCCCAGGCCTCAAACATAGAAATAACATATGGGCTCCAGCGAATACGAAGCCTGACCTCGGGACCAGCGCCCAGCCAGATTTGGGTGCTATTTTCGCTGTGCAGGCCCGAAATCCCTTTTACGCCCAAAGACAGCAGCGCATAGGGCGAAGACCCCAAGGACCAAGTCCCTCCGGCCCCTCCTGTGACGCCGGACCAGCGACAATAATCACAGTTTTCATTTCTGACTCTTTCCGTGGCCACGCGAAAATTCCAAGATAAATCATTTTGTAGATTTGAAAATGGGGTGTTTGAGCGCACCTCAAACAAAGTCCAATCTTCCAATGCCAAGGTCCTAGTAACTTCAACATAACTGGCTTGAAAATTAAAAAAAGTGATCTGAGCGTATTCTGGATAACCTTGAATTGGATCTAATTGATCATGAAGCGCAAATTTATAATCCAATAAATAACGACTGGCATTTTCTTTCACCATTAAGTATCCAGCTCCTAAACGGCGCGAGCCATGGGCTTCATGGGGTTTTTCCAAAGTGGGTAAATCAACCTTAACTGGTTCGGAAATAAGATCTATCTGACTGCGGCGATTAAGGACTTGGCCTTTAAATTTTAAAATCTCTGCGCCTTCGACCTGAATTTCATAGGAATATTTGAAGTCGATGTAATCAACTGTCGTATCAAGAATTCGAACTTGGGATTTAAGGGATTGCTGACTGATCTCATCTGGAACTTTTTTTAATTTTATTGTTTTAACCACCAAATCAACTTCATCGCTTGTTAAGTCCCGCGCACGAGTCAAAAGCTCTGTTCGAATCGAGGGTCTAAAATGAACCGCTTTTACTAATCCTGGAACCTGCCATAAAACTTGCACGGTATCCGATGGAATCACAAAAGTTTTTAGTCGTGACAGTAGATCAATCTTTGAATCGGCGGCTTCGAGGATTGAAAACATATGATAGGAGCAGTTTTCAGAAAGGTACCAGTAGTTAATCAGCGTCGGGCCCAACTCCCAAACATGTTCGATCAAATGATCGACGGTTTCTGGGCTGATGTTCAATTCGTAGTCCCACAAATCCCTGGATTCAGCATTGCTGTACTCGCGGACTTTATAATAAAATGGTGTGGTTGTGAAGGTTCCGCTGAACATTCCAAAAAGTCCTTTAAAAGCATATACAAGACCATTATCGGTATCTCTGTTGGCTGCGTAATTCAGACCATAATCCAAAAGCTCGTAACGTTTTCCATTTTCGGCAGGGGCTTTATTAATTCTTAAAAACGTATGACCAAAAGCCGACGATGGATTATTTAAATAGTAGCTTGAAAAAATCAGTGAAACACCGGGACCGATCAAAGTTTTTTTAAATTTTTCAAAGCGAGGACATTGGCGGACGGGCCAATCAATCGATCTTGAACCGACTTTTTTCTTAAGCCAACTGAATCGCGCGGGATAACGACACATTGGAACTTTTTTTTCATCTTGATCTGATGCTTGCAATTCCTGTGAGAAAAAAGCTTCAATCGTGGCTTCAAGTTCCGCCTTGCGATCTTTTTTTCCCTGGGGACTAAAAAAGAAATCATCGCCATCCACTTGGCTTTCAAGACCACCGAAGGTCGTAGGTTCAAAATGAAGCAGCTTTCTCCAGGTCAGATCTTCGTCCCATTTTTCAGCTTGGGACCAGGATTTTATTTGTGCCGCCGACGACTTAAGATCCGCTTGGGCATGAACAAATAGCATCGTAAAAATAAAAAAAATGGGGAACTTCATAAGTTCCCCATCTGACTTCAAACCTTATTAGGAATCAAGTTTTAAGCGATATTAAGCGCCGCAAGCTTGTGTATGATTCTTTTGAACCATATTTTCAATGCCTGTTCGGATCGCCGTCGGCTGCATGCTAGTCTTTACAAAAATAGCATCGTAGTTCGACTTCATGGCTTGACCGAAAGCATGCTCCTGGCAACCCATCAATTGAGCTAAGCCCGCCAAAGTTTCGCCTTGTCCACGAGCTGAATCTTTCGCTAAAGCGATCCGATTCACTTCAATAAACATGGGCACTTCACGGTTGATGGCAACAGTTCCACCATCAACGCAGTTTGAAGTTCCGGAAGAAATACCGAAAGTTTGAGTCCCCGAAGTGTCGTTAGTTGTGCTGGCCAAGACCTGGTTGCCATCTTTACCCATCACCACAGAACCCAAGCCACAACCGGCTTCGCCATAGTTTCCAGCAAATGCGCTCATGCCACCCAAAGAAATCATAAGTACTAAAAGTTTTTTCATTTAAATCTCCTTTAAATTTTTAAAGCTGAATTCATTCAGCCTAGATAAGACAAGCTTTGATCGCAAGAGCTTCAAACTGACCATCAGTTGCGCCGCCTTGAGGAAAATCTTGTGAGTAAGTTTTTTTCAAAGACGTTGGGAAACTTTCTGAATTGCACTCAAGCAATTGACCTAAAGAAACTAAAGTTTCGCCCTGTCCTCGCACAGCTTCTTTTTCTAAAGCCATTTTATTGACTTTAATAAACTCATGCGTCGACGATGATTTTCCGGATTCGCCACAGTTTGAAGTGCCCGATGAAATGGCAAAAGTCTGATTGTTATAAACACCATTTGTCGTGCTTGAAAAAACCTGGATCATTCCTGGCTTTTGACCAAAAATAACCGAGCCAATTCCGCAGCCTGCCATGCCGTAACCTTGGCCGGTGAATTGATCATGCAAAGACTTTGTTTTTTCTGCTTGGGCACTGAATCCCAGGCAAAACACCGCTCCCGCGATAAAAATTGATTTTTTCATTAAAACCTCCGTTTAGAAAAATCAGATTGTTAGTCGTATGCTAAGATGTTGGTCAGCAAATTCAACGAGATTACAGGACGACATGCATCACGAAGGCCAGATCAGCTTTTCTTTTGGAAACTCAATCCAGGTCTCGTTGCTTGGAAAATCAGGAGGTCGAGGCTCGGTTTGTCCTGTGGCCTTTAAATATCCCGTTAACGCGCAAATAAAAGCTTCGAAGGCGTGATTGTTTTCAACCATCAGGCGCTGATCTTGTTCATAAAGAAAAGCCAGTTTATTTAGAGTGAGCTGCTGAATAATAATTTTCCGACTTTCATTGCCGCTGGTTGAATGTCGATGATAACGCAAGTGGGTTTTACCCACATTCAAGGCCCTGCCAATCCGCCAGATTGAAAGTTTTGGAAAAACCTCAATACTGGGAAGGTTGAGTCTTCGCTCGATAAATGAGGCTCTTGCTAATAAGGGAGCTAAATTCGCACCCAAGGCAGGTCCGACATTCATAGGTTCTTCAATTTCACTTTTTAAATACATTTCAACGGGACGTTCCGTGTAGGGAGTAAAAAGTTTTTTTGGCTTTTTTTGTTTTTGTTCTTCTTGATTGTGCTTTCGCATCCACTGGATGTGTTCCACTTGGCAGGCCTCGTAGCCAGGGCAGGGCAAGTCACAACGATTGCAAAAAGGTTGCGTCCACGGCACATCCCAGGCCACCGACTGCACTTTTCCTTGATAGCTTTCAATGATTTCATGAATCTTAAGATCCGCCGAAATTTGGGCTTGGCTTTTAATTCTTTCAAACATATTCGACAAAAAAATCTTTTTAAACTTCGGAAAATACTCAACGACGGCGACACAGGCTTTGTCGGCCTTCCCTCCACTGAGGGAAACACCAATAAATCTTTGCACTTCCCCCGTGAAATTTACAAGGGATCGATTAAAGTTGCGTTCATCACTTGAAAGCCGGCCTTTTGACATTCTTCAGCTACTTTCTGCTTTCGCTCTGGAGCCCAGACTAACACGCACCCGCCACCGCCGGCTCCACAAATTTTGGCGACCGATTGATGACTTGCGGAAATATTTCGAAGCTTTTCAATTTCAGGCGAAGTAAACGCTGGAGTCAATTGCACACGGGCTTGATACTCGCGCTGAAACAGCTCTGGCAGCTCTGAGTATTGCTTCTTAGCAATACTTTGCACCATCTGCCCCGATACTTTTTGCAAATCTTTAAGGGCTGATAAGACCCTTTGATCTTGGCCGACAGCTGATTTTAAAACCTCAAAATTATTCAGACCAGAATGATGGCTGCGTCCTGTGTAAATCAGTAAAAAAGATTCCTGAATGGCCGTGTCTTTGACAGGTTTTACCTCTTGGGTGATGCCATCGGCACTGTAACTTAAAATATTCATGCCGCCGGAAGCTGCTGGATAATAGTCTTGAGTTCCTGTCGGAGTTGATAAAATTTGTGCTTCCAAATTATGGGCCACATGCACCATTTGATGAACAGAATCCCATGGCCGATTCATCATCTGGGAAAAAGCTTTCAGCAAAGACACCATCAAGCTTGAACTGCCGCCAAGCCCACCACCCACAGGACTTTCAGATCTGGTTTTTAAAGAAAAGCCATGAAGAGGATTAAAATAACCAATCAAAATTTGAAACAGCTTTAATTTAGGATCTGTCGCAGCCAGTAATTCCTTTAAATCTGCAAACTGACACTTCAAATTAACATCTAAGGATTCAATTTCTATGTGACTATCTTGTCGCGGGGTTAAATGAGCCTCGGTCCAAATACTGATGGCGACGTTCAAGGTTTGGCAAGGTCCGATGAAGGAATACAGCGGCCAAAGATCCAGCGTTCCGCCAGCCAGATCCACTCGAGTCGGAGATTTTACAATAATGGTCTTCACTTCATGACACTCATTTCCTTGGAATCAGCTCTAGCAGCTTTAATTTATCAATTTCACTTTGTTCAATATAGAAAAAATCTGCACTTTGGCTTGTTTTTGCGAGTGCCACTGTTCTTTCAATATCATCAATCCTGATTTTCTGAAAGAAACCCCAAGCTAATTCAAAAATAGTCTTGTCTTGGGAGTCCTTGACCTCAATTTTATTTTGCCCTTTTAAGGGGGTTTTACCACCGTTAAATTCAAAAAATTCGATCAGCCCTAGCTTCGTTAAATGATCGATGAATTCAGGAACTATTTTTTCTTCTAAAGGAGTTGAAGTTTCACCTTCCTCCACAATCCATTTCTGATTTTTTAGGCTTAGAATTTGTTTTTTGAGAGCCGTTTGAAAAGCGATCTTTTGGGCGGCCTCTTTATTGAATGAAAAAATCTGCGTGCGATCCTTAAAAGAAGATTTTTTTAAAAACTTCAGGTGACTGTATAAGCTGTCATCTAAGCGCATTAGAAAAGCAGGTTCAGAGGTCATCGCATAGACCGATTTATCTTTGTTTTGGGCCAGCACCGCTTGCCATTTTTTTTCATTTAAATCCAAAAATATTTGAACTTGAAAATTTTTGAGTCCGTATTTTTTTTGATCGGCATCCGAAATATTTTTTTCAGCGACAATCTCCTCGGCCTTGGTTAAGGTCATCTGCGACAACATTTCCCGAATCCGATTTTGATCTTGGCGGATTTCCGGCTGGCCGCTGACGATCCAAGCTTCCCCCTTTTTTTCTAGGTCTAAGGTGCCTTGCGGATTTTTGATTTCAATCTTTTTAATGGCACTCAGCTTTGCTCGTAAAAAGCGTCGATCCCGAAATTCAGAAGGACTTTTCTGGACCCAGGTTGCCCAATCAGGAGACCCCACAAAAACTTCGGACTGATCTTTTTTCCGCAGATAGGTATTTTGTTCGAAAGTTTTTTCTGACCCTATTTCGAGGCTGATATTTTGTTTATTTTGATGAGTGATTGAAATAGAACCTAGCGGGCTGTTAAAGCCATAAACTGAGATATCACTGGCAACTTTTGAAACAGTGGAAACTGCTTTTTGTTTTGATAACTGCAATAGAAATTCATCGGTGGCCGCATTATCCGCCCAATCTTGAATCGGGGATGTCAATCTCCAACCATCGACTGACTTATCAAGAGTGATTTTTTGATCGGACTGCTTTTTGTTTAAAATCGAAAAAGTCTGAATCTGCTCTGGCTGAAATGGGACCAGAACTGCATCTTTAATTTTCTTTTCCTCATTTTTATTATCAATTTGCAAATCCCAGGCAGTGAAGGCACCAAGGATTGCCACAAAGATTAAAAAAACCCAAGTCGACTTATTTTTCAAAGGGGAGTCTCCTGTTTAAGCATGCCTTCGGCGCATCCAAATAAAAAGACTGGCGATCAAAAAAGCTAAGGGCATCGGTAAAAACAATCCCCAAAAAAGAACGGCCTCTTTCGCACTGGTTAAATCAATCCTGGATCCGCCTGGTTCCTTGGGCGTGATGCTAATTAAGTTTTCTTCTTTGGCTAAAAGCGCCACCGAGTTCAAAAGCAAATCACGATTCACAAACAAAGATAACATTTGATTGGTTAAAAAGTGGAAATCCCCAAAAGCGATAAGATGAAAGGGTGTTTCATTCTTTCCACCATCGGAAAATGGGCCCATGGCGGCCATCGCTATCGTATGATCCTGCAAATTTCCCTGCTTCACCATGGCTGGATCTGTGTAAAACATAGAGGAAGGGGCCACAACTAATTCATCAACTGTGATTTCAGGATTGACCGACGCCGATTTTTTTAAAGCTATCGGACGCATCATACTAACGCCATCATTCTTTGAAAAAACTTTCGTGACTGAATGTGTGTCTGAAAATTTTGACCCTTTGGTGGGTTCTTTAGGAACCACAATCGGACCCATGGGCGAATTTAAAACGTTCATCACAAAGCCATTTTCAACTTGAATTCCAACCTTGCTGAGGGTTTTTTCCAAACCTGATTTGTCAGGAAAGGATAAGGCCACGAAAACGTTTCCACCGGCTTTTAGATAGCCTTCAATCGCTTGGATTTCTAAACTCTGAAAGGGCTGCACCGGCCCAACGATCGCTAACGTATCCATATCAGTTGGCATTTTACCCACTGAGGCAAAATTAATTGATTTTGCTGCGTAGTTGTTATCTTTCAAAAGGTTCTTTAAAAAGCCCGTTCCATCCGCCAGATCCATGGACTCTAGATCAGCCTCACCATGTCCCGTTGTAAAATAAATTGTTTTACTTTTTTCACGGGTGACTCTGACTAAGGCTGATGTCAAAGTTTGCTCATCTAATTTTTCAATACGATTTGTTTTTCCATTATAGTCCAAGTAAACAGCTTGGGCGCCCTTAAAATCGTATTTCTTGGCCACGTCAGGTTGTTCATCGGCTTCAACAAATTCCAGCTTCAGCAGACTTGTTTGGTCTTGATAACGTCGAATCAATTCAGTGAAGGCTTTTCTGTTCTCATCTAAGTTGGCAGAGTTTTGCTTATAAAGATAAATTACTTTTAAGTCTGATTTTAAATTTTTTAAAAGTTGAACTGACTGATCCGATAAAGAATTAAGATGATTGATGGAAAAGTCCCAAGTTTTATAGTGTCTAGCGCCCAAGATATTGGCTGTGATCACTAAGCCTATAAAACCAAAAATCAGAACTCCCATATTTAGGCCGTGCTTGGTGGTCTTCATCGAAAAAAAATCGCCAAAAAACTTTCGATCTATAAAAACACCAAATAAGATAAAAAATCCAAAGAGCCCCAATAGAACTGAAAAGAACGGAATCCATTCCACAATAATCGATCTTGCAATTGCAAAACAAAGAAGCGAGATGACCGCAAAAATAAATGAAATTTTCCCTAAGCGACTCATAACGACCTCCAGCGAAAGGACTCGACCACCCGCTCGGTCAGAAAAACAAAGAACGCCATCACACTGACTAAGAAGATAATTGAACTGGTCCGAAGGGTGCCAAAGACAAGCGCTGACAGATGGGTGTTTAAAGAAACGTGCTCAAAAACTGCCCGCAGGGTTTGACTGTCGACCGCGTCAGCCACACTTCCTAAAAACCAAAGAAGGATATTAAAAATCACTGACATCACAAAGGCAATGAGGCTTTGCTCGGTCAGACTTGAACAAAACAAACTCATGGCTGCATAAACCGCCGCCAACATAAAAATTCCAAAAAACGAAACCAGCAGCGGCGCCCATGAAAAAACCACTACATAGCGAGTGGCCACGGGATAAATCAAGGCGAGTAACATCCAAACTAAAATAGCTCCCAAGGCTGCAAAATATTTACCTAAAACAATTTCGGCCGACGTCACCGGCGAGGTTAACAGCAAATCAAAAGTGCGCATTTTTCGTTCCTCTGACAAAAGCCGCATCGTTAAAGCTGGCACCAAGAAAATTAATATCAGATTAAGCACTGACAAGTGCTTAACGAAAACACCCATATGAATGTTGGCTAAATTTTCGGTGCCGCCATTAAAAGAGGTCATTCCCTGCTGAGCGGCAAAGCCCTTTAAGTACACAAAGAAATTAAGGCTCAGGAGGCCAGTAATCATTAATGTCACAATATAAAACATCGGACTTGAAAATAAAGACTTCAGCTCTTTCGCGCAGATGATGCCAATGCCTCTCATAGTGCACCTTCTTGTTTTTCTGTTCCATAGGTTAGGCGCAAGAACACATCTTCAAGATCCACCCGCTGCGGAGTGAATTCAATCAATCCTAAACCTTTTGAAACAATCCGCGCTGAGATCGCATCCACCGTTTCGTCGGTGCCCTTCACATTCACTTTCCACTCCCGTTGACTCAAACCCGAGTCAACGGTCAGGACGCCGTCAATTCCCGCCAGCAAGGATTTAAGATCAGCGGTTTCTTGGCGCAATCGAACAAAAATTTGGCTTTGCCCTTTTTCGCGGACGGAAAGATTTTGAATCGTATCTTCAGCCACAATACGGCCCTTATTGATGATGATCGCCTTTTCACAGGCGGCTTGAACTTCGGGCAAAATATGGGTTGAAAGAATAATTGTATGATGACCTTTTAGCTCTTTGATCAAATTTCTAATTTCAGCCACTTGCTTTGGATCCAAGCCCACGGTCGGCTCATCCAGGACAAGCACTTCAGGATCTGAAACCAAGGCTTGAGCGATTCCAACTCTTTGACGAAAACCCTTTGATAAATTTTGAATCAATCGATGCTGAACATCACCTAGCAGAGTTTTTTCAATGGCGCGATCCACCAACATTGAAATTCGGTTTTTTTCAACATCCTTGAGGCGTGCGACATAGGTTAAATAATCACGAACGTACATATCGCCGTACAAGGGCGGAGTTTCCGGTAAATAACCAATTCGTTTTTTAACTTCAATGGGATGTTCAAAAACATCAAAGCCCGCAATCGAGGCTGTCCCACTGCTAGGAGCCATAAACCCTGTGATGATTTTCATGGTTGTGGATTTTCCGGCGCCATTGGGACCTAGAAAACCGACCACGTCGCCTTTTTGAATGGTGAAACTAAGGTTGTGAATAGCCTGATGAGGACCATAATCTTTGCACAAGTTACGAACTTCAATCATGCGTTTCTCCTTAGGAGTTTTTGAATCACAAAAATCTTATAAATTTGGTGTTGGAGGGTCAAGGCTAAGTTAGAACCAACATGAAATGACGCTCATTCTGGTAGTGAACTCGGCCCAGCTTATCGCCTTTGATCGGACGCACATGACGGCATTCAGTGTAGACGATCTCAAGCCTTGTGCCTGGCAATAAAATCTTCTTATGCAAGGATTCTTGAGCCAGCCAAGCCGCGACTTGGTTCAGCTGTTCCCGAGGAATTTCTTGATTCTTATTTCTTTGAATAATGGCATGGGCACTTGGATAGTCACGCAGATGCAGCCACAAATCCCAAGCCTGGGACTGACGCAGTATTTTCATATTGTCAGCCGCGGATTTTCCCAAAAAAGCCACAAGCCCTGATTCCAGCACCTTTTTTCGAGTCTTCACGTCCACAAGAAGTTTTCTTTTTGTCAGCGCGGGTTCGATTTGGCCCAGCCGACTAATTTCAACATCCATTTGAGTTTCCAGAAGTTGAATTTCGGCTTCAACAATTTTTTTGCGAGCCAAAGTCCCTTGCCTTTTTTTGACCAATTGTTTGGCTTTTTGAAAGCACTGCTCGAGATTCCAAGCCTGACTGCGCTTTCGATCCAAAAACAGGTCCCACTCACGACCGACGTCAGCCATTTTTTTAGTTTTTAAAAGCTCTCCTAGTTGGTACCACTCTTGCGTTTCTTTGGAATCTAAGGGCTTCTGAATCTCTGTCAGAGCTTTCTTTTTCTTTGCTAAATCTTTTTCAAGTTTTTTTCGAATTTTAAGCTCGGGTGAAGAACTGCCGGCCTCTGGATTTTTACGTTGTTTCAACCATTCATTATGAATCGCTGCAATAGAGCGAACCTCCTCGATGGAAGGGGCTTCGATCTGCACCATTTCTTTGGGTTTATTCCAGCTGATATTTTTTTTGTCGGTGATCACCACAATATTGGGAGCTTTGGGAATCAGGTGCACCTGAATCTGACACTGTCGCTCTGAACTGGATAAAAAAATTGTGAAAATACGACCGAAATCTTTTAGATTTTCAATTTTTTGAACCTGTAAATTTTTTCCATGCGCGCTGATAAAAAGAGCCACCGGTTTGGTTTTCTTCTTGGTTGAAAAGGGGTTTTTATCAAAAAGAAAGGCCATCGGCGCCTGTTTGTTCATTTCTAAAACTAAATACTTGGTGCCAAAACCCTGTAAATAAAAACCCAAGACCAAGTCTTCTTCGTAACTTTCTATATCCTGAAGCTGAGAACCTCTTAAGGTGTCTTGAACCCAAGAGACAAAATCCTCAAGCTCGATCTGGTGATATGCTTTCATGCCTTTGAAGCTTACAACAATACATGGGTCCAAAACCACAAGCATCTGGCATAAATTGGACGCCAAACTTAGTTTTTTCTGTTTTCGGTGGCGCCATGAGGTCTAAAATTTGAAACTGATCCGATTTGCGCTGAAGAAGTCTTTCGATCACTTGATCATTTTCTTTTGGATTGATCGAGCAAGTCGAATAGACAACAATTCCTCCAGGCTTAACCGCAAGCAAGGCCGCACAAAGAAGAGCATACTGCCGCTGAGCCAATTGATCGGAACGTTTGGGTTTCCATTCTTCGACAGCCTTGTTGTTTTCCATCATATGAGCCTCGCCCGAGCAGGGGGCATCTAACAGCACTCGATCAAATTGCCCCGCTGTTTTAAGGCCATACTGAACTCCGTCAAAGCCCCGCACAGAGCTTCGGGCCTGCGCCTGAGGTGGCAAATATTGATCTAACATTTTTTTCATTCGTAAGCGGCGATCGTTGGAAATATCATTGGAAACTAACAGGCCTGAACTTTTTAGGTGCCCTGCTAAAACTAAACTTTTTCCACCTGGCGCCGCACACATATCCAAGATCTTTTCACCATCCTGGACATCCATCGATTGAGCGACAAAAACACTGGCGGGATCTAAAACATAGGCATCCAGCAAATTTTGTTCATCCCGTTCGGGCGTAAAGGTCTGACCAGGGGTCTTTAACCAAGCCTCAGAGGAGTATTTTTCAAACTGATGAAACCGCTCAGGTATTTTTTCATTGAAGGGATTTTTATAAATAGCTTGCAGGCTTTTTTCCAACAGGGCTTTTTTAAGAGCGGGCCATCGGGCTCCATAAATATGTTCAAAATACCGATCAAAGTCCGACATCCAGGCTTTTCCTTTGCGGAAAGAGACAAATAAATTCGGCCCCATTCCCAGGTGAACTTTTCACTGACACCGACCCCCCATGACTGGTCATAATGTGTTTTACAATCGCCAGTCCCAAACCGGTGCCGCCCGCATCTCGCGAACGGCCCTTATCAATTCGGTAAAAGCGTTCAAAAAGTCTTGCGTGGTGCTCTTCGGGGATTCCG
>JAYWEQ010000036.1:0-33469 GCA_043779185.1 Pseudobdellovibrionaceae bacterium | reverse complement strand
CGAAGAAGACGACCGCCCCAAGGCCGCAAGATTGCTTAAACAAGCCGCAGAAAACGGTGGGCCCTATTGGTATTACTCTTTATCCGGAAGGCTTTTTGCCGAAGGCGGCGAGATGGAACTAGGCGAAGCTTTGCTGCAAGAATTAAAGGACACAAACCAGCCCCAGCATTTGATCGATCGATTGACTCAGCGCCTAGAGGATTACCGAAAAAATCCGAAAAAAACTAAACTAAGCATTTAAAGGACAGTTTTTAATCATGTAATTATGCTATACAAGTGGGCATTTTGTATGTAAAATTAACCACTTGTATAACAGATTATTAAAGCGAGAAATCACCAAAACAAGTAAAAGTATTCTCATACTTGGTCCGCGTCAGGTCGGTAAGTCCACTTTAATGAAGGCCATTAATCCAGATCTAAAAATTAATTTAGCCAATGAGACCGAATACTTTCTATTTCAATCGGACCCCGGCGAGCTTGAAAAGCTAATTGCAGCAACGAAACCTAAGACTGTTTTTATCAACGAGATCCAAAGAATTCCGAAGCTTACCAATACGATCCAATCGATTATCGACGATCATTCAAAGATAAAGTTTTATCTGACCGGTTCCAGCGCAAGAAAACTTAGGAAGGGCCAAGCTAACTTGCTGCCAGGACGCTTGATTTCGTACGCCATGCACCCTTTATCAGTTCAAGAAATTGGTGATGACTGGCAAGAAGACAAAGCGCTTCAGTTCGGAACGCTGCCAGGAATTTATAAAAATGAAAATGAAACTGAAGTTAAAAACTTACTGAGGACCTACGCTTCAACTTATCTAAAAGAAGAAATTATGGCGGAATCCCTTGTTCGTCAAATCGATGGTTTTATCCGTTTTTTAAATGCAGCGGCCTTTAGCTCGGGCGAATTTTTAGATTATTCAAAACTATCTAAAAAAGCTAAAATCCCAAGACAATCTGTGGCTCGTCATTTCGAAATTTTAGAGGATACTTTGGTTGTTCGAAAAGTTGAAAATGATCCGCATCTGGATTTAGATTTTGTCGACCTAGTAAAGCATCCTCGATTTTATTTTTTTGATTTAGGCGTTCTGAACGCACTAAGGGGAAGTTTTTCTCTCAATCAAGAACGCATTGGTTATTTATTTGAGCATCTTGTTTTTAATCAAATAATCAATTCATCCACAATCTTGCAGAATCAGCTCAATATTTATAATTTTCGAACCCGCGGGGGACTAGAAGTTGATTTTATAGTTGAGATAGATGGTAAAAAAACAGCCATAGAATGCAAGTCATCTCAGGCAGTTTCTAGTTCAGAATTAAATGCCCTAAAAAAAATTGATACTTATTATCC
The DNA here is from genome assembly GCA_043779185.1 of Pseudobdellovibrionaceae bacterium. Taxonomy (GTDB): domain Bacteria; phylum Bdellovibrionota; class Bdellovibrionia; order Bdellovibrionales; family Bdellovibrionaceae; genus JAYWDA01. Next base: position 32,121 of record JAYWEQ010000036.1, on the reverse strand, counting down.
TAAAATAAAAAAAATAGTTATTTACAGAGGCTTGCGCGAGCTTAAAGATGGTGACGTTTGGATTTTACCTTTGCCAAAAGCACGAGAAGTTTTGGGCTTATAACAGGATCCTTGACAGAGATTAAGCCACAATTCATATTGCTTGAACAATGGCAAGCCCACGCGATTTTTACGATATTCTTGGCGTCCCCAAAGACGCCGATCAAGACACCATTAAAAAAGCTTATCGAAAGCTCGCGATGCAATATCATCCCGATAAAAATCCTGATAATCCCGAAGCTTTAGAAAAATTTAAAGAGTGTGCGGGCGCGTACGAAGTTTTGGGCGATGCTCAGAAACGGGCACAATATGATCGTTTCGGACCTGACGCTTTTCGGGGCGGTCGAAGTGGCGGCGGCGGGTTTCAAAATGCCGAGGATATTTTTTCTAACTTTGGCGATATTTTTGGAGATTTATTTGGTGGTGGCGGCGGTCAAAGTCGTCAGCGCCGAAACCGCAGCGATCCCCGCCGAGGGGCTGATCTAAGATATCTCACCGAAGTGTCTTTGCAGGAAGTTTTAAAGGGCGTCGAAAAAGAGCTGCAATTTGACTGTGAAGAAGGCTGCAGCGAATGCAAAGGTTCAGGCTCTGAAAAAGGCACAAAGCCCATCCCTTGCACAACCTGCGGAGGCTCAGGCCAAGTGGTGTCACGGCAAGGTTTTTTCGCCATGGCCAGCACTTGCCCGGCTTGTCGCGGGCAAGGAAGTCAGATCAAAGATCCGTGCAAAAAATGTCGTGGCGAGGGCCGAGTGCAAGCTCATCGCAGTTTGAAAGTCAGTATTCCAGCCGGAGTTGATACCGGCACCAGATTGCGTGTCACCGGTGAAGGCGAAGGCGGCTATAACGGGGGCGCTGGCGGCGACCTGTACGTCGAAGTTCGGGTGGCTGACGATGAGCGTTTTGAGCGACGCGATGAGGATTTATTTTCGATTTTACAAGTCTCTTACTTACAACTTCTTTTAGGGGCCGAGGTCACTGCTGAAACCCTTGAAGGAGAAAAGAAAATTGAAGTTCCCAAGGGGACAAAACCGGGAGACACGCTAAAGCTTTCTGGTCAGGGCTTGCCGTCATTAAGAGGTCGCCGTCGAGGCGATATTCACTATCAAGTGATGGTCGACTTCCCCAATAAAATCAGCAAAGAAGAAGAAAAGCTTTTGCGCCAACTGGCTGACTTACAAAAAATTTCTGTCGCCGACGCGTCCACTTTGTTTGGCAGGAAAAAATGAGCGAAGACTCCTCTAAAAAAGAGATGGCTCCGGATGTTTTAAAGTCCGCCTTTGAACTGGCGCAGATTATAAAAAAAGATTCCGATGCACTAGATACGGAAGCCTGGTCGCGGGGCGACAATTTTTTAAATATCGCCAATGAGCCCACCTTTGCAAAAAAAATTAAGGGATTGTCGGAATTAAAAATTTCCATCATCAAAGAGGCCATCGAAGATCTTTCTAATCGCGGCCAAGTTTTATCCCAGGCCTTTATTGGTCTGACTTATTTTGAAAATGAAATTCAATCATTTATCTGTCAGAACAGTGAAATTCCTTTGGGAAAAGTCGTCTTTAAAATTGGTATCAAAGACCAAGAGTCTTTTCTGCAATGGCGCCAGGGAGCGGTCGGGACGATCTCGAGTGATGATATCAATTCAGGAATTTATCGCCTGGCTGCTTTATGGGCCGAGTTAATATAGCAAAGCTAGAGCCCAATCTCTTTGAAACCCATGGCAATGGGAAGACACCAGATACCATTTTTCTTTTGCTCATTTTTGCCAAAGTGGAAAAGGAAAAAATCGGCGGTCGGTTCGGTTTTTTTAAAGTGAACAAGATTTCGAACATCGTCATCGATTAGTTTTTCAGTCGCCTTAACTTCAAGGCCAATTTTTTTTGAATTTAAATGTATCCAAAAATCAATTTCTGCACCGCCTCGTGTTCTTAACGAGTTAATTTTGATATTTTTTTTCAAGGCTGATGCTGAATGTAAAAGCTGCTGATAGACAAGTTGCTCGACCAAAAGACCCAAGTGGAGGGGAGATGGCTCGTAAGACTTTTGTAAACCATTATAAATGCCGACGTCAAAAAAATAAAATTTAGGATGTTTTACAAGGTCATACTTTTCGATGATTTCTGAGTCAGGGAATATTCGATTCCCAATCATTGTATCTTCAAATATTTCAAAATATCTAGGAACTTGATGTCTCGAAATTTTAGCTCGTTGAGCTAGCTTTGTATAGTCAACAAATTGTCCCATTTGCGAGGCGCTGAACTCTAAAAACCTTGAAAAGGCTGGTAAATTTTTTACCAGCGCTTCTGCTTTAATTTCTTCGCTGATATAATTAGCGCTGTAGGAATTCAAAATGTCTTTTTTTATATTTTTATTTCTCTCTGCGTAAACTCCAGGTAAATACCCATAAAGGACATCATCTTTGGAAATCTGATAATCGACTTCTTTAAGAATCAGTGGCCCTAGTGAATAATTAATCACCCTTCCTGGCAACAAATTAGCACCACCCTGTTTAAGTTTCCGAGCGCTCGATCCGGTGAGATAAAATTTAAGGTGGGGATTTTCATCAATCAGGGCCTGAACTGTATTTAAAATCTCGGGAATTCTTTGAACCTCATCGATAAAAATCTTTTTTGCATTAGTGCTTTCAATTAAATTTCGGAGAAGGCCGTAATTTTGAGTGTGATCCAAAAAAACTTCTTGATCGGCAAAGTTTAAACAGAGGTCGGCGTTAAGACCTTTTATCAATGTTGATTTACCAGTTTGGCGAGGACCAAGAAGGAGAATCGATTTTGAGGACTTTTTAATAGTTTCAAATAAAATTCTGCTAATCATGTGCTCATAATGCATGTAAATATGAGCATGGTCAAAGCGAAATGTCACACTGGCTAAGGGGTGATTTATAAGATATTGAATTTATTCATTAAAAAGAGGTTAAAAAACCTTCCTTGGACGCCTTGACGAATTTCACATTGACCTCACATTAAAGGTGAACTTAATCAGATTTTATTTAAGGAGTGATCAATGGGAAAAATTATCGGAATCGACTTGGGCACTACAAACTCAGTGGTGGCAATCATGGAGGGCGGCGAGCCTAAAGTTCTTGTCAACGAAGAGGGCGCTCGAACCACACCTTCAGTTGTGGCCTTTACCAAAGACGGTGAGCGCTTAGTTGGGCAAATCGCCAAGCGTCAAGCTGTCACAAATCCAGAAAATACTATTTTTTCTTCGAAAAGATTTATCGGCCGCAGATTTAACGAAATCACCGAAGAAACTAAGTTAGTGCCTTACTCTGTCGCTGAAAAGGGCAACGATATTGCCTTTAAAGTGCGTGATAAATTGGTGTCACCTGAAGAAATTGCAGCTGCGATTTTAGGCAAGCTGAAAAAAGTAGCCGAAGATTACTTGGGTCATGAAGTCACTGAAGCGGTCGTGACCGTGCCTGCTTATTTTAACGATTCTCAACGTCAAGCAACGAAAGATGCTGGTAAAATTGCCGGCCTTGAAATCAAACGTATTATCAATGAACCAACGGCTGCGGCTTTGGCTTACGGCTTAGACAAAAAGAAAAATCAAAAAATTGTCATCTATGACTTTGGCGGAGGAACTTTCGATATTTCTATTTTGGAAGTTGGTGACGGTGTTGTTGAAGTTAAATCGACGAACGGGGACACGCACTTAGGTGGAGATAATTTTGACACTCGTATCTTAGAGTGGATGATCACTGAATTTAAAAAAGACCAAGGCATTGATCTTAAGTCTGACAAAATGGCTTTACAGCGTTTAAAAGAAGCCGCTGAAAAAGCTAAAATTGAACTTTCTAATTCGCAAGAAACTGAAATCAATTTGCCTTTCGTGACAGCTGATCAATCGGGTCCAAAACATTTACAAATGAAACTGACGCGTTCAAAATTTGAACAAATGGTGGACGACTTAATTAAACGAGCCACAGAAGCTTGTAAAAAAGCCTTGGCTGATTCCGGTTTAAAATTGACAGAAATTGACGAAGTCGTGTTAGTCGGTGGATCGACTCGTATTCCTGCGATCCAAAAAGCCGTTAAAGACTTTTTTGGCAAAGAGCCGAATCGCTCCGTCAATCCTGATGAAGTGGTGGCTGTAGGAGCTGCGGTTCAGGGTGGAGTCTTAAGTGGTGATGTCAAAGATGTGCTACTTTTAGATGTGACGCCACTGTCTTTAGGTATTGAAACTTTGGGCGGCGTTATGACCGTTTTAATTGAAAGAAACACCACAATCCCAACTAAAAAATCGCAAGTGTTTTCGACAGCGGCGGACAACCAGCCAGCGGTTGATATCCATGTTTTGCAAGGCGAACGTAAAATGTCTTCGGACAATAAAACTTTAGGTCGATTCGAGCTTGTTGGTTTGCCGCCAGCCCCTCGGGGTGTTCCACAAGTTGAAGTGGCTTTTGATATTGATGCCAACGGTATTTTAAGTGTTTCTGCAAAAGACATGAGCTCGGGAAAATCTCAGCAAATTAAAATCACTGCACAAAGTGGTCTGAGTGAAGAAGAAATTAAAAAGGCCGTTCGTGAGGCTGAACTTCATGCGGAAGAAGATAAAACTAAAACTGAAACCGCCCAAGTTCGAAACAATTTGGACAACATGATCTATCAGACTGAAAAGCTGATCACCGATTCGGGAGCACAGCTTCCAGAGGGCGATGTGTCTTCGGCTAAAGAGACCGTGGCTGAAGCTAAAAAGATTTTGGAAGCAGCCGGTGAATTGACCGCTTTGAAAGCGACTTTTGAAAAGCTGCAGGCGATCACTCACAAGTTGACGGCTGAAGTTTACAAAAAGCAGGGTGCGGCGGGAGCCGGTGCTGAAGGTGCTGCCGGCGCTCAACCAGGCGCTGAACAGAAAAAACCAGGCGAAGAAGATGTGATCGACGCTGATTTTAAAGATGTTAATTAAGATCGACTAAAAAAAGAAAAAGGCTGTTTCTAAAAGAAACGGCCTTTTTCTTTTTTGTATCAATTAAAGACAGAAAAAATTCAACTTGGGCCAACAGGTTTGTCCTGTGAGATCATCAAAGTCACTGGTGAAACACGTTGGACGTTATATCTTATGCCTGCTGCTGGGGCCCCTTCCGGCCATCGCAAGTATTGACCTTGCGACAACGACTCGCATTGATTACCCTCAACAAGAGCTGGACAAAAAATACACTTACCAAGAAATGTGCTCTTGGCTTCCAGAAAATATAGTTCATCAAAAAGACAGTACGACCGCCGTCACGCAGTTTGCGGATCGAAGTCTTCAGCTCTGGTGGAATTCACCGGAAGTGCAATCCGCCGCCGTGGCCAGAACGACGGACCGAGCCGAAAAAAAATTAAGAGCTGACGTCACTGTTCGCGATGAAAATAAAAGAGACCACCGTTTCTCTTTGAAAGTAGGAGCCGTTCAAGGTTTAGCCAGCATCAAATACTCTGGATTTACGAATCTTGAGGTTCGTTATGAAGCTCGCATCCAGAAGGCGGCCGTCGAAGTTTCTGAAAAAATTGGTCTTAATAAAAAAATTATTTTAGGTCAGTATCTAACGCCGATCGAAGCCAGCACGGGCGCGGCTCTTCGTTGGCAATTTTAGGGTCTTGTCTGAAATGAAATATCCGTGTTATAAAAGAGCCTATGTTTAAAATTGAAATGGTCAATGGTGTTCCCGAAGTGATCCCCGAAGTCTACCAACAGATTTCTGAGCCCGTCCGTCTGATCGATGTCAGAAGTTCCGAAGAATTTGTGGGCGAGCTTGGTCATATTAAAGGCGCTGAACTTGTGACTTTGGGTCCTGATTTGCAAGCCTTCCTTGATGAGGGGGCCGCGACAGATTTAAAAGACCAAACGATCATCTTCGTTTGTCGAAGTGGTGCAAGATCGGCCCAAGCCACGATGTACAGCCGACAATTAGGTTTTGAAAAAGTATATAATCTGCAAGGCGGAATGCTGCGCTGGAATTCTTTGCAACTTCCCATTCAAAAATAATCCAAAGATGAATGTCAAAATGAGACAGGCAAGACCTTTGCTCTATAGAAGGGTAGGTTGTGTTATTGGCACTTTAGCAGACCAAAGGGTCAATAGCCCTCCTCAGAGGCCGTAAATGGTCTCTGGTCTGTTAAAAAAGTGACCCTGAAGGAGTCTTGTATGAAAAAGATTTGTCTTATTTTGATCCTAGGATATTCAGCCTTAAGTCCAGCCGTTGAAACAAACCGAGTTGTGCATTGTGAAGGTTCTGTCAGAGCCCGAAGTTCACTAGGAAAAATTTTTGATCAAGGCTACGCTCGAATGGTTTTTCAGTTATCCGATTCTTCGACCCTTAAAAATATTAAAATCGCCACAAAATTTTCAAAGATAAAGCCCCAAAATTTAGAGGCTTTTCAGTCTTTGGCCGCCAAGCGCGCCATTGCCAGCGGAAAGTTTAAAGCTGATTTTTTTAATGTCGGTAATAATGGCGCCTGTCAGATGGGTTTAGGTTATCAAGGCGACATCGCTCAGTCGGCAAAACCGGTCTCTTCCTGGGGTCTATTTATGATGGGCTGCGGAAACTACGGAGTGGTTGGCAACTTGAAGTGTCAAATGAGATAGTCTGACGGGGGGAAGCCATGTCAGAAACGATCATTCCTGTAAAAGCCGATTTTGCAAAAAAATCCTTCATCACCAAGAAAAAATATCAGGACCTTTATGAAAGCTCCATTCAGGATCCCGAAAAATTTTGGGGTGAGCAGGCGGAACAACTAAGTTGGTCAAAAAAATGGACCAAGGTTAAAAACACGAGCTTCCATTCACCGGTTTCGATTAGATGGTTTGAAGGTGGCGAGTTGAATGCTTGCTACAATTGCGTCGATCGCCATCTTCCCCAAAGAAAAGATCAAGTCGCCCTGATATGGGAAGCCGACAGCCCCGAAACATCGGGCCGAAAAATCACTTACCAAGAATTGCATGATGAAGTTTGCAAGTTTGCGAACGTCCTTAAAAAAAATGGTGTTAAGCGTGGTGATGCCGTGACCATTTATTTACCGATGATTCCCGAAGCCGTCTTTGCAATGCTGGCCTGCGCCCGCATCGGAGCCATGCACTCCGTCGTTTTTGGAGGATTTGCGCCGGACTCTATTTCTGATCGCATGAATGGTGCTCAATCAAAATTTATCATCACGGCCGATGAAGGGGTGCGAGGCGGAAAAGCGGTTCCCCTAAAAAAGAACGTCGATATTTCTTTAGAAAAATCACCGCAGGTTCAAAAAGTATTAGTGGTCAAACATCGGGGGGCAGATATTTTTATGAAGCCCGGTCGCGATCTTTGGTATCATGAGGAAGTTAAAAGTGTTGGATCCGAATGTCCCGCCGAGAAAATGAATTCCGAAGATCCTTTATTTATGCTTTACACCTCGGGCTCAACGAATAAGCCCAAAGGGGTTCTGCACACGACCGCAGGATATTTATTGTATGCAGCCATGACACATAAATACATTTTTGATTATCAAGAAAAAGAAATTTACTGGTGCACGGCGGATGTTGGATGGGTGACAGGACACAGCTATATTGTTTACGGTCCCCTTTGCAATGGCGCGACCACGTTATTATTTGAAGGTATTCCGAATTTTCCAACCTGTGAGCGTTTTTGGCAGATCGTCGACAAATACAGTGTCAATATTTTCTATACGGCTCCGACGGCCCTCCGAGCTTTGATGCGTGAAGGGGATGCGTTCGTTAAGTCGTCCTCGCGAAAGTCCCTAAGAGTTTTAGGCAGTGTCGGCGAGCCCATCAACCCCGAAGCTTGGTTATGGTATTACAAAGTGGTTGGCGATGAACGCTGTCCGATCGTTGATACTTGGTGGCAAACCGAAACCGGTGGGATTTTAATTTCGCCACTTCCTGGGGCGACAGATTTAAAGCCGGGATCAGCGACGTTGCCTTTTTTTGGTGTGAAGCCAAAACTTTTAACACCCGAAGGGCAAGAGATCAAAGGTGCCGGCGAAGGAGTGCTCGTTATTGAAGACTCATGGCCAGGTCAAATGCGAACTGTGTTTAATGATCATCAGCGTTTTGAAGAGACTTATTTTGCGGCTTACAAAGGGTATTATTTTACCGGCGATGGTTGTCGCCGCGATGCTGATGGCTATTATTGGATCACCGGCAGGGTTGATGACGTTTTGAATGTTTCAGGGCATCGTTTAGGGACAGCTGAAATTGAAAGTGCGTTAGTGGCCCATGCCAGTGTCGCCGAGGCCGCCGTGGTCGGTTGTGCTCATGATATCAAGGGTCAAGGCATTTACGTCTATGTGACCTTAAAAAATGACAGGCTCCCATCCGATGAGTTACGGAAAGAATTAATTCAGTGGGTTGGAAAAGAGATCGGTGCCATTGCAAAACCAGATTATTTACAGTGGGCGCCCGCTTTGCCAAAAACTAGGTCTGGAAAAATCATGCGAAGGATTTTAAGAAAGATCGCTGAAAATCAACCGGACCAGCTGGGGGATATTTCCACCTTGGCTGATCCGAGTGTTGTGCAAGATTTAGTGAAGAACCGTTTGATCCGCTAGGGGAGCCAACGGTCATGCTTGTCTATTCCAGGCAATAATATCTAACGTTTGTTCTTCCAATACTTAAAGGTGTCGAAAGTTTTATTTGTAAGCCCTGGAGATTGTAGCCTGAAACGATATTCATATTTGGATCGCGAATTTCGATATCGACATTTCCATCGCCGTTTGCATCAACAGGTTGACACGCTAACGTGACAGAGTTCACCAAGCTTGCCGCTGTTTGACCAATCAAAGTCAACTGACTAGAATAATCTGCGGCACAAACAGTCCCAATCACTCCCCCGGTCGCCATGGAAGCAGATTCGTAAACGGTTCCATAAGATTCATTTCCATTCACACTTAAACAGGCTTTATCGCCAGACTTAACAATGATGGAATTAATGCTGAGGGCTTTCTGAGGTGTTATGCCTTTGATCAACGAGATCAGTTTTGCTGGATCATTGCGAAGAGTCGCAACACCACCCTTTGGACTTTCGTTGGCATCTGTCACAATAACAATCGCTAAGGCGGCGTCTGCACGAAAGAGCAGACTGTTACTACTTCCAGTCACTTGGCTTCGTTCGATCGCTCGGTAACTAGCGGCTATACCTTGCTCATCACCACTAGCATTTGGATCTGAGCGCTGAATTGTTTGTGCGAACGAGTCCTTGACTGTGGCAAGATCCATTTGTGAAGTGATCACTCGTCCCGTAAAGCCTCCCCGGAAAGGAACAAGTCTTCCGTCCCTAAGCTCAGTATCTTGAGACACGTCTGTGGTCACGATTCCCACTTGCCAGTCGAGGCCGTTCAATTCATCAATAAAAGTATTAAAACGTTGAGCCATGTTGGCTTGCTCTGTCGCCATAGATCCCGAGTTATCAATGACAACAAGGACATCCAATTTTTTATTCGTCGAGCTGTTGACATCGATAGCTAATGATTTCGGGACTAATTTTTTTGCCGTCGGAAGAGCAGGATCCAGTCCTTGAATGGCGGACGATGTTTGTTCCGCGGCCTTTAAGTCGATCGCTCCGGGCTGTCCACAGTTGGTGAAGCTGACAATCGTTAGTACCGATAAACCTAATAAGAAGGTTTGATTCCTTAACTTTCTTCGTTTGTTTTTTGATACCATCATAACCACCCCCATCTTAACTTAGTACAATTACCGTACCTACTCGGCTGGATGGAGATGCCTCTAAAAGGTTATTAGACTGTCTTTATTGTAGGCGACGTAACTTGATGGCGATGATTAACTTGTTGAAATAACTGTTTAAACCTATTCATCTTCTAAATCATAGACGTGTCCTAAGTGTTGACGTTCTAAATTGAGAATTCGATGCCCATTTTGTTGTATTTTGAGACACAAATGCTATAAATCCCTCATGACAAACCGTACATTCACTGTTTTTACATTAATTATTGTCGCCGTTTTTTCTAGATTAATTCCTCATCCCTGGAATTTAACCGCCGTCGGATCTGTCGCATTATTTGCGGGCGCCTACTTGAAACCTCGACGTCTAGCTTTTGCGGTTCCATTGTTTGCTTTTTTGATCACAGATTTGATACTGGGTGTTCACAATACAATGCTATTTACTTACACAGCTGTGGCGATTTGTTCTTTTTTGGGGATTCGATACCTACAAAAGCCTCAACCAGCCTCAGTGATTGGCATGTCTTTGGCCTCAAGCTTGATCTTTTTTGTCATTTCTAATTTCGGAGTTTGGATTGTGGGAGGGCTGTACCCTTTAACAACTCAAGGTTTGCTGAATTGCTTTTTGATGGCATTGCCATTTTTTCAAGGACAAATTCTTGGTGATCTTTTGCATTCAACGCTCTTGTTCGGGGTCTATTCTGTGATTGCAAAAAAATTTCAATTTCCATCTGATTCTTTGTCAACGACCTCATCTGACTGTTAAGAAGGATCCTCTTCGTTAGGGGTCTTTCTTGAAACGGTCAGTGCTAAAAATTATTTTACTAAGCCCATTTTTTTTGGGCTGCCAAGGTCCCACTGAATCAAAGATTTCAAAAAGTTCCACCACCCAAGATTTATCCGCTTACGAAAAAAACTCCTGCACCTTCACTTTTGATCAGGGTCCGCCGCTCTTCAATCAGGGGGGACGACCTCAATACACGACGGTCAGCTTTCATAAGACCTTTGATCAAGCACAGCTCTTAACGATGGTGGGCGCCTCAGCCCATGAGATGGTCAATTATATCGAACAAAGTCGTGTGAATATTTTTGCTGTTTCTAGGCCGTCAAAAGGTTGTCATAATTTTTCAACCTTGCCGTCGCCCCCTGGACAATTGCAAAGATTCTTTCAAGAAATTGATCGATCGATCGCGGGCGGTGCCTTGCTAGGTTTGTTCCTGTCGAAATCTCGAGCCCTTGAATATGGTGAAAATCGCTCTGTGATCATGATCCGAGACGATGCGGACCGCTGGACCTTAGCTCACGAGTTTATTCATGCTCTGTTTGCTGATTATCGAACTCATTTTGAAAATTTTGATGATAAGATTTTTGTCGATCACTGGTCGCAAGTTTATTCAGAAGCTCAAGGACAATTTAAATCTTTAAAGAAAGAAAATCTTTTGCGGGATCCAGCGGCGACCGAGGCCATTTCATCTTATTGGCTAATCTATGCGCCAATGGCTTTGGCTTATTTAAAATTATTTCCTTTAGAAGAGATGACCGTTGAAGCGACGCTTCAAAATCTTTATCGAAAGGGTCGCATGGACACTGTGACGAATTTTAATTTATTAAATTCAAAATCGTATATTGAAATTAATTTCAGAAATGCGCGCGATATCATTTATCAAACAGCAGAAATTGGGCAGCAGCTGATGCAAGCTCTTCCAAAAGGACGAAATCATAAAATGTACCCGCAGATGGAAAAAGAAATCAAAGACCTGGCTTCTTTGTTGTCCGAGGCCCAAAGCCTAAGAGATCAAAATGTATCCCCCGGTATCAGCAATTTATCAATCGTTCATTCAGGTTTCGGAGCGAGCTGTGGTTATTCCGGGCAGACCGCCTTGTTTAAAAGATCTCTTGGTTCATCTTTTTAACTAATTTTTCATTTTGTTTTTTGTAAGTTAAAAGTTTCTTCCGAATTTTATCCGAAGATAATCCCAGGATGCGAGCCGCCAAAACACCCGCATTAAAAGCATTATCGATAGCCACGGTCGCCACCGGGATCCCTTTGGGCATTTGTTGGATTGATAGCATTGAATCCAAGCCCTTTAATTTTCCTAAAAGAATGGGTACGCCAATCACTGGCAGTGGGGTTAAAGCCGCGACCATGCCTGGTAAGTGGGCCGCAAACCCTGCGCCTGCAATGATCACCTGATAACCTTTTTCATCAGCCGATTTTCCGAACTCCATCATGCGATCGGGTGTTCGGTGAGCTGATACGATTTCAGTTTTAAAGCTGATGCCAAAAAGAGTCAGGGCTTCTTCGGCGCCTTTCATTATTTTATAGTCCGTTTTAGAGCCCATAATCACAGCCACCTGAATTTTCATAATTTAATCCTTTTTCTTTCTAATAAAGCTTGGCGCGCAGAAGAATCTAAATAAGTGACATGGCCCATTTTGCGTCCCAAGGAATTTTTTAATTTTCCATACCAATGAAGAGTTCCCGTTAAGGGGCTGGAAATATTAATTTCTGTGAATCCTTGGCCCATTAAATTAGTCATCGAAAAATTTTTGCAGCGAAGGCTTAAGGTGGGAAAATCCTGATTTAGACCCGCCAGTAAATGCAAAGAAAATTGATCTATATTCAAGGCTTCAATAGTGTAATGGCCGGAATTATGAACTCGGGGGGCAATTTCATTAACTATTAAATCACTGCCTTGATCAAAAAGTTCAACGGCCATTACGCCGACGTAATTCATCTTTTTCAAAAAAGAAGATATCTTTTTTTGTAAGTCAGGCAGTTTTGAATGGCGAACAGGTCCCTGCAACCAGTCCAATCGATTATCAGCTTGATGAATTTCGACAAGGGGAAGAAATAGAATCTTTCCGTTTTTATTTCTTGCGACCTGCAAAGCCAATTCGCGACGAAATGAAATCAATTTCTCTGCAATAAAACCATGACTGTTCAGGTCCTGTTTTTTTAAAAAAGCAGACACGTCATTTTTTGATTTTAAAATAAAGGTGCCCTTGCCGTCATAGCCGCCCAGCCTTGTTTTTGCGACCACACCAGTTTTAAAAAGTTGGTAGGCCTGTAGCAAATCGGCCGGTTGATTTAAAGCCACAAAGGGACTGCTTGGGATTTTTCTTTCTAGAAGGAGGTTTTTTTGCGAAAGGCGATCTTGCAAAACTCGTAATAAGGATGCGTCAGGAAATATTTTGTTAGAAAAAGTTTGATCCAAAGTTTTTAAAGCCTCGGCGGGAATAAATTCGCTTTCAAAAGTCACCAGGTCCATGTTTTTACAAAACGCAGATAAGTCTTTGATCAGGTTTGTTTGACCCTGATGCCAATGGGACGTGACTTGGGCGGCGGGATCATCGGATTTTTCACTCAGAACGTGGGGTTCTAGACCCATTCTGTGGGCTTGCAAGACCAGCAGGCGTGCCAATTGCCCGCCGCCTAAGATACCAATTTTCAGACCTTGTTGAGCCTTCAACTTTAACCTCGATTTTCCTGCCTGAAATCAACCTGCCAGGGCCTAGCAAGCCCGTCCATGCAAAAGAAGTTTGGAAGCCCCGCACAAGTCATGATAGCTTCGCCCTTCGATGTCGAAAATCTTTGAGCAAATTAATTTCCCAGTTTGTTTAGCGCCCATGGTGGGAATTTCTCATGTCGCCTTGCGAAGGCTCTTACGCGACTACCTTCCGCCTGGTGCGATCACTTTGTGGCCGACGGAAATGCTGAACTCTAGGAAGCTTCCGAAAGAAGATGTCGGGCAAACCTTTGAAACAAAAAGGTTGGAAAATGAACAATTGCTAGTGCCGCAAATTCTTGGCAACGAAGAAACTCCGATCGCCGAAAGCGTTCGAAAACTCGAAGATTGGGGTGCCGATGGCATCGATATCAATATGGGTTGCCCCGTGCAGAAAGCTTTAAAACATAATTATGGTGTCGCTCTGATGGGTGATTCCGATTATGCCGCGCGAGTCGTTGAAATGACGGTTCGACACACAAAACTTCCGGTCTCGGTTAAATTAAGAGCTGCCGGGCCCGAGCAAGGTGAAGAGTATTTTAAAAAATTCACTCGGGTCCTAGAGTCAGCGGGGGCCGCTTGGTTGACCTTGCATCCACGAACAGGGGCTCAAAAGCGTCGCGGCAACGCCGACTGGAGCCAGATTAAAAATTTAAAAAACCAAACTCATCTTCCTGTTGTGGGGAATGGCGATATTCAAACATGGCAGGATGTTTTTTCGATGAAGGAAATGACGGGCTGTGATCTTGTGATGTCAGGCCGAGGCTTAGCCGCAAGACCGTGGATGTTGTGGCAAGTGGGAGAAAAATTAGGTTGGGCCAATCCGGTGAATCAATCGGGTCCAGCACCGCAAACGCCAGAAGAAGAAGGCCGTGAGTATGGTCGGGCCTTTTTAAATTTAATTAATTATTGTGAAGAAGTTTTCCCGCCGGCGCTGGCCCTTAGGAAATTAAAATTTTATTTAAAAACCACCCATGTTTGGTTGGATTTTGGCCACGCGTTGTGTTCCGTGGCTTCGGGATGTCATGATCTTGCGACCCTCAAATTAAAAGTCGGTGAATTTTTTCAACAAAAAATAGAGATGGTGCCCTTCACGGAACTTCGCCAATAAATCTTTATTTTAGCATTTCGCTCAGTTTGCCGTCATCAACCAAAGCTTTTAAATCTGTATAACCGCCAATCAGCTGACCTTTGATCATAATCATCGGCACAGTTCTCCAGCCAGTTTCATTTTTTAGCTTTTCGATTTCGTCTTCCTTGCCAGTCAGATCAATCTCTTCATAATCGATTTTTAAGTCTTCCAATAATCGAATGGCTCGGACACAAAAGGGACAGGGATCTTTCACATAAATCTTAACGTTCGCCACGGGGTCACCTCGGTTCAATATTCTAAGGCTGAATAGGGCTTTTGTCACTTTTTTGATTCTGTGGCAGGTCGCTAAGTCAAATCACCAGAATGCGTTTCTAAACCTTGGTAAAATTCGCTGGGCTTTTTAAAAGCTTTGATTGCATCGAAAACAGCTTTGGCGCGAGGTTCTTTTAAAGACAACTGTTTCAGCCACTGTTTTGTGCGGGCGGTGGCAAAGTGCTCATTGATATGGGCAGTGCTTGCCGCAAAGAAATTTATTAACAGCGGCCCCAAGGGGACAGGCTCATTTAATTTGGAGTCTTCATTTGCGGTCATGATTTGTTTTTTGATTTTAAGAAATAGATGGGGATCCATCAAAGCTGCACGCCCGACCATAAATTGGCTGGCACCTGAAACTTCGCGGCATTTTAAAAAACTTTCAACGGTCGCGATGTCGCCATTGGCAATCACTGGTATTTTAATTCTTTCTTGAATGCGCGGAATCCATTCCCAATGCGCGGGTGGTTTGTAACCGGCCATCTTTGTCCGGCAATGTACAGTCAGCCAGGTCGCGCCAGCGTCGGCGGCGGCCTGCGAAGTCTCAAGGCAGGCGCTGGGATCGTCCCACCCAAGTCTGATTTTCACGGTGACCGGTACCTCCTGGGGAATACTTTGGCGCACGGTTTTGACGATCTTAAAAATTCGCTCGGGGCATTTTAATAAACTAGCGCCTCCGTCGTGGCGGTTGACGGTTTTTGCGGGGCAACCGAAATTCAAGTCAATGCCTAATACGCCTAACTCAACAGCCCGTGCGGCGTTCATGGCTAAGGGTTCGGCCTGTCCGCCCAACAGTTGAATAAAAACAGGCGTGCCAGTTCTGGTTTTGGATCCCGTATGAAGTTCAGGGCACCATTTGTAGAAAACTTTTTTCGAGTGCAGCTGGGTTGTGACGCGCAAAAATTCAGTCACGCATTGGTCAATGCCACCGATGTCGGTCAAAAGGTCTCGCATCACCCAATCGGTAACGCCTTCCATGGGGGCTAGGAACAAGCGATTCACTGACCCAACTTTTTAATCAGTTCAAATTCGGCCGCCGAGACCGGTTGGATCGAGAGGCGGCTGCCTTTTTGAAGTAAAACCATTTTGCTAAAAGAGGCATTGGATTTAATTTCAGCCAGCGAAATAAAGTTTTTAAATTTCTTTAAAAAACTGAGCTCGACACAAAACCAGCGCGGATTTTCCAGAGTTGCTTTGGGATCAAAAAACTCTGATTTTTTATCGAATTGGGTCTGATCCGGCGCTGCTTTTTTGGAAACTTTGGCAAGGCCTGCAATTCCCGGAGGTTCAGCGTTAGAGTGATAGAAAAGCACTTCGTCCCCAGGTGACATCTCTTTCATCATAAAGTTACGCGCTTGGTAATTCCTGACGCCTTCCCACCAAGTGGTTTTATCTTTGGCCAGTTGGTCAATGGGAAAGGTCTCGGGTTCAGATTTCATCAGCCAATATTTTGCCATGGCTGGTTTTAAGGCATCACCCCTGGTTTGACAAGGGGCATAGCTTTGTTATTTAATTCTGCCTCGAGGTTCTATGGCGGCATGGGCGATTATTACAGGGGCATCTTCGGGAATCGGTTGGGCGACGGCAAAGGCCATGGCTGCTGATGGATATCACCTTTATTTGCTGGCTCGGCGTAAAGACCGTTTGGAAAGCCTTCAGAAAGAAATCCAAAAAGACCATCCGCAGATTAAAATAAAAATCGCCTTAGTGGATGTGACGAAGGCTTCAGAGGTGGATGCTTTTTTTCAACGCGAGGCCACCGATTTAAATGCGGTCGAAGTTTTAGTGAATAATGCCGGGCTTGCCAAGGGCGCAGAAAAAGTTCAGACGGCCAGTTATGCCGACTGGGATTTAATGATCGATACGAATATTCGCGGGCTTCTTTATTTCACGCGCGGAATTTTGCCATTTTTTATCAAAAAGAACTCAGGGCATATTATGAATATTGGTTCTGTAGCGGGTCGTTGGGTTTATCCCGGCGGTGCCGTTTATGCAGCCACTAAACATGCCGTGCGGGTGATTTCTGAAGGATTGCGAATGGATCTTTTAGGTCACAACATCCGAGTCACTAATATCGAGCCCGGCATGGTGAACACAGAATTTTCCAAAGTCCGTTTCGATGATCAAGCCAAGGCCGATAAAGTTTATGAAAATATGAAACCACTGAAAGCTGAAGACGTTGCTGAAAGTATTGTTTGGTGTTTAAAGCGACCGCAGCATGTAAATATTCAGGAGTTGGTGATTTTTCCCACGGATCAAGCTGCGATCACGATGGTTCACCGCAAAGAACAAGGGGTTTAAATGGATTTCCGCATTGAAAAAGACACGATGGGCGAAGTCAATGTTCCCAATGATAAATTCTGGGGTGCTCAGACACAAAGATCCATTGAAAATTTCAAAATCGGCGGCGACCGATTTCCGCGTGAAATGATAAAAGCTTTGGGTGTTTTAAAAAAATGTGCCGCCATCACCAATCAGCAATTGGGTTTATTGGACACAAAAAAATCAGAACTGATTGTTAAGGCTTCTGACGAAGTCATTCAAGGAAAACTGGATGAGCATTTTCCATTGGTGGTTTGGCAAACGGGTTCGGGCACTCAAACCAATATGAATGCCAACGAAGTGATCGCTAACCGCGCCATGAATATGATGGGCGTCAAGCTTCCTGCCAAAGATGTGCATCCCAATGATGATGTGAACAAAGGACAATCGTCGAACGATACTTTTCCGACCGCCATGCATATTGCGGTGGCCGATCAAGTTCATCATCGACTGCTGCCGATGGTTGAAAAATTACAAAAAGCGGTCGAGAAAAAATCTGAAGAATTTAAAGACATTGTCAAAATCGGTCGTACTCACTTGATGGATGCGACACCCTTAACTTTGGGCCAAGAGTTTTCAGGCTATTCGACGCAGCTGAAACATGGACTGCAGCGGGTGAAGAACACGCTTCCTCATCTGCATGAATTAGCCTTAGGCGGGACAGCAGTGGGCACGGGCTTAAACACCCATCCTCAGTTTGCGGTGGCGGCTGCAAAAGTGATTTCAAAAGAAACCGGAATTGTTTTCACTTCGGCTGAAAATAAATTTGAGGCTTTGGCGTCCCATGATGCCTTGGTCGAAGTCAGCGGGGCTTTAAAAAGTTTAGCTGTTTCCTTAATGAAAATTGCTAACGATATTCGGCTGCTTGGTTCTGGTCCGCGCTGTGGAATTGGCGAATTATTATTGCCAGAAAATGAACCAGGATCTTCCATTATGCCCGGCAAAGTAAATCCAACACAAAGTGAAGCCATGACCATGGTGTGTGCCCAAGTGGTTGGTAACGATGTGGCTGTTTCCATTGGTGGAATGAATGGCCATTTTGAGTTGAATGTTTTTAAACCCTTAATTGTGTTTAATGTTCTGAACTCAATTCGGTTGCTGTCTGACGCTTGCGAATCTTTTACGGATCACTGCGTGAAAGATATTGAAGCCAACCGGGCGCAGATCAAAAAACATTTAGACAATTCATTGATGTTAGTGACAGCGCTGAATCCGCATATTGGTTATGACAACGCCGCAAAGATTGCTAAGGCTGCGCATAAGAATGGCACAACTTTAAAAGAAGAAGCGATCAAGTCAGGACTTCTGACGGCTGAAAAATTTGATCAAGTTGTTCGGCCCGAACAAATGATTGGTCCTCTTTCTTAATAAGGAATTTAAACTTTGGCTTTGAATCCGATTTTACAAAAAGCGGCTTGGATGGACCACGATTTTATTCGGCCTTATATTTTTGTGCGGCCTGAAAATCGCATCACCTATCCAGGGCAAAAACATTCTTTGGACTGGTTTACATCGGAACCCGTCATTAAAAATCCATTGCATCTGGATCAAGCCGAATTTGCCGAACAAATTTACTTTTTAGAAGGCAATGCGTTTGGACCTTCGAATATGGCGATTCCGCGCTGGGTTTTCTATGATTGTGCCGTTGTGCCTGGAATTGTGGCTGGATATGCCTGCCGAACAGACAAATTGCCGCCTGCCATTAAAAAAATAATGCGAACCGATGAGAATTGCGAATGGACGCCTTTGTCTCTTTTTATCATCATCCCGACCATCCATAAGGGCGAATGGGTGGCTCATAATTTGTGTTCGGTGAATTCTTTATTGCCCAAAAATGATCAATTATATGGCATCGGATTTTTATCCAAGGCTTTTGGATTGTGGTATGCCAATGTCGAACAGTGCACAGGAATGACTCAGTGGGGAAGCCCCGCCATCAAATTACACGCTAATTACGGGCACATGGAGGTGATTGGGGCTTATGCTCCCGTTCATACCCATGCCCAGACTTTGACCTATCGTGTGACGATCGACACGCTTTGTTGGGAACGGTTTTTTCAAAGAGAAACCGATTTTGGCTTCCTGGAAAACTACGAAGTGACCACCCTGACCATTGACCCAAAAAATGAGAAAAGTATGGTCGAATTGCAAAAAAGAATCGAAAATGAGGAAGGACCCTTTTTTCTTAGTGCGGCTGAGGTGGCAGCCAAGAAAATTGATGATACACTCACTGTTTACCGAGAAAAAAAGCGATATTTTTGAAAGGAATTAGCCTATGTCTGAGACTCCAGAAGCTGTCACGGCTTTAGCCCCCGTTGGCAAAACGATGTATGTGGAATGCAAAAAATGTGGCACCGAACGGTACCATTTGGTTTTGACTCATAAAACTGCCACTAGTGCAAAAGTGAAATGTGAAGTTTGTGGAGCACAAAAGACTTATTCTTTACCGAAGACGTCAAAAGCTCCGCGTAAAAATACAGGGGCTGCCACCCGCGCTGCAAAATCGGCTTCGAATGCCCGCGATGCTCATGCCAAAGAGTATGAAAAACTCATTCAAGACGCCGGCGCCGAATCAGCGGCTTATAATATGAAAAATAAATTTGAGGGCGGCGCTAAGGTGAACCATCCAAAATTTGGAATGGGTGTCGTACGCACTGCTCAGCCTGAAAAAATTGAAGTTGTTTTTCAAGACGAAGTTCGAAGTCTCGTCCACAACCGACAGTAATATTTGAAATGTGGCTGACAGGTCTTAATCCCGAGCAGCAGGATGCTGTATCCCATGACCATGGCCCGCTTTTGATTCTAGCAGGAGCGGGTTCCGGAAAAACAACTGTGCTTGTGTCCCGAACGGGGCGCTTGATTCAGCAGCGTATCGCAAAACCTGAAGAAATTCTTGTGCTGACATTTACCAACAAAGCGGCCCGAGAATTAAAACATCGAGTGACAAAAAAACTGGGTCCTGTCGGACAAAAGATTTGGGCTGGGACTTTTCATTCCTTCGGACTTAATTTTTTAAAAAAATACGTCGGCCTTAAAAATCTGGCCATCTTTGACACCAGTGATTCGCATTCAGTGATTAAAGAATTAATGAGAGACATCAAAGTCGTCGGAAAAGACAAATTTGATATCGATCGACTTGGAAATTTAATCAATAGCTTTCGCTGTGGTGAAAAATTTAATCATATCACTTGGGATGAGTACCATCATTTAGCGCATCGATTGTTTCCCGATTATGAACGAAAACTGAAAGCTTACGGAGCTGTGGATTTCGAAGGCCTTTTGCTAGAGCCCTTAAAGCATTTAAAAGAAAAGCCTGACTTAAAAGAAAAAGTTCGTCAGGACTTTCAACAAATTATGGTCGATGAATTTCAAGATACCAATAAAACCCAGATGCAGTTGATTGAAGCCTTACTAGGCCCCCATCAAAATATTTCGGTCGTCGGCGATGATGACCAATCAATTTATGGGTGGCGCGGCGCTGAAGTGCAAAATATTTTAAGTTTTCCAAAGAACTATAAGAATTGCAAAGTTGTTAAGCTTGAAAGAAATTATCGGTCGCTAGCGCCGATTTTAAATTTAGCCAATCATATTATTTCTGAAAATGAAAATCGTCATGGGAAGGTTTTAATTCCCCATGCTGCGATTTCTGAAGTTGGTCAGCCCGAAATGTTTTGTCTGGAATCAGAGGACGAAGAGGCTGATTTTGTGATTAACGAAATTCGCCATTTTCAGCACCAAGGGCTTAAGTGGGGCGATATCGCTGTTCTCTATCGTTCAAATTCACAGGGCGCCCTGATCGAATCGGCCCTGAAACGAAATCGCTTTGATTACTCGATCTCTGGGGGCACATCGATCTTTGAAAAAAAAGAAATCAAAGACCTGATGGCCTATTTAAAGCTCAGTTTGCGCTGGGATGACATGAGTCTCAAACGAGTTTTTAATACCCCGACTCGCGGTTTGGGAGATACCAGTCTTGAAAAACTAGTACAGTTTTCTGAAAATGAAAAAATCACTTTTTATCAAGCTTGTCGCAGATGGTCCGAGGCTGGCCTTCAAGCTCGGGCGGGCGAAAGCTTGGAAAGCTTTTTAGAATTTATCAAAGGACTGTGCGAAGCGACCTTAGATCCACACACGACGGGGACTCCTGGAGAAAAATTTTTAAAAAAAATCCAAGAGATCGGCTACCGCCAATTTATTTACCAATCTGTCAGTGAACCGGCTCAAGGTGAAAAGCGTTGGCAGCTTGTGGAAATTTTTGGAAGAATTTTAGACAGCTACGTTGCAAAGCGAACCCTTGAAAAATCAACTTTAGCAGATTTTATTGACGCTATGACTTTAAGAGACGATGAAAAAGAGGATGATTCTGAAAAAGTCCAACTGATGACCTTGCACGCCAGCAAAGGATTAGAGTTTCCAGCTGTCATCCTTGTGGGTTTGGAAGAAGATATTTTACCGCATCGTACTCTGGGTGGTGATATTGACGAAGAAAGAAGACTTTTTTACGTGGGCATCACTCGGGCCCAAAAAAACCTTGTCCTCAGTCACTGCCGAACTCGACGTCGCCATGGGCAAGTTCGCCCCGTTTTTCGAAGTCGTTTCTTAGCAAAGCTTCCTGCCGAATTAATCAAAGAACACCCTTGGGGTCATCGTGGGGTCAGTGGGCAAGCCCGTGACGAAATGGTCGGTGATTTTTTGAGCAAATTAAAAAATCGTTTGGAGCCTGAGAAACCAAGCCGACCGAAATAGATTTGACAGTAAAGTCATCTGACATTGAATTCAAAAGTCCCTATGGTCAGCCCGGAGTTAAAAAATAAAAAAACTAAAAAGATATGAAAAATATTTTCACAGAATTATCTTTCAGGGTTCGCCTTCTTTTGCTGCTAGCCGTGCTCTTGTTAATTGTTAATTTGCCGATCTTCTACATTAATAATCTTACTTTACAAGCCGATCACAAAGAGATGGACCGTGGACAGGACTTTCGATTTTATACGACTCATCTATTATCGTCATTTAACGAACTCGAGATCCTCCATAGAAATTATTTACTGAGCCCCTCCGCTGAAAAAATCAGTGAATTTAAGGAATCTTTAAGATCTGTCCTGACTGAGATGAAAAAATTAAATGACTGGACATCTGACAACCCATCGCGTGGCCTGGGGTTGGTCGGCATTGAAAATAGAATGACCGCAAGACTGTCGTCTTTGCAGGACTCTTTGCAAAGACGTGAGACTTATCACCTTCAGGTGCCTTCAAAATTTATAAAGGCTGTGGATCTTAATGATGATTGGGCGAAGGTTCGCCAAAAAGTCGATGAGATCAATCACGATGAAAACTTGCTGATTGCTGATAGCCAACGAAAAATGGAAGAAAAAAGTTTGAATTTCAGAACCCTTCTGTTGGGTCTTGCTATGCTGGACATGGGTGTCTTGCTATTTGCAATTCTAGCTTTGCGGATTGAATACAAGTCAAAAATGGGTTTTGGTAGAAAATTAAATGACCTGCAGATTCGCTATCGAACCATCGTTGATAACGCGCCTGTCATTTTTTGGGCCGTCCAAAAAAATGAAAAATTCAGCGTCTTTGAAGGCAAAGGATTGGATTTGGCTGGTTTTTATCAAGGCGAGGTCATCGGTCAATGTTATTGCGAAGTTTTTCAAGATCCCGTCGGAGTGCTGGCCCTGAAAAAAGCTTTGCATTCCGAATGTGTGAAGCAAGACATTCAGGTGCGAGGTCGTTGGTATGAAACCGTCTATGTCCCAGATATTCAAAACGGTGAAGTGTGCGGTGTGGTCGGAATATCCTTGGATATTACCGGACGAAAACGCGGCGAAGAAGATGCAAAAAAAGGCAACGAAGCAAAAAGTCGATTTCTAGCGAACATGAGTCATGAAATTCGAACTCCCATAGGCATAATTTCTGGCTTTGCTGACTTAGCCTTGTCGCCGCAAGTTTCAGAAGATGAAAAAACAAATTTTATCATGAAAATTAGAAAAAACTCGGAACTGTTGATTGATCTAGTGACCGACATTTTAGACCTGTCAAAAATTGAAGCTGGTAAATTTGAAACAGAAAATCGTGAACAAGATCTGCATGATTTTTTGCGTGAACTGCACGATATTTTTAGTTTCAAATGTCAAGAAAAAGGAATTAGCTTTTTGCTAGAGATTGGCTCGCCCATTCCTAAAAAAATCAGCACGGATCCACTTCGACTTCGACAGATTTTAATGAACCTTCTTAGTAATTCTTTAAAGTTTACAAGTGAAGGGTTTATCCGAGTTTCTGTGGACGGTAGCTTTATGAATGACAATTCCGTTGATCTAAGATTTTTTATTGAGGACTCGGGCATTGGTATGACTTCTGACCAAATAGAAAAGATCTTTAAACCCTTTTCGCAAGTCGATTCCTCAATGACCAGAAAATATGGTGGAACAGGTTTGGGACTGGCTCTTTCAAAAAAGTTAGCCGGAAGTTTGAACGGAGATCTTAGTTTGATTTCGTCCAATCCAGGGCGAGGCTCTATTTTTGGCTTTAATACAATGTGTATGGTTTTATCCCGAGAGCGATTTGATAAAATCGATTTTCCAATTCGAAACTTAAAGCTGGCCGAGTTGCACGATCCGCGCTTGCAAGGCATGAAAGTTCTTTTGGTCGAGGATTCATTGGATAACCAATATCTTGTGAAAAAAATACTTAAGGCTGAAGGCGCCGAAGTCGTCGTTGCCAATGACGGGTCCGATGGAGTGGAAGCGGCCTCTAAGGATGATTTTAATGTGATCTTGATGGATATTCAAATGCCCAAAATGGACGGATTTGAAGCCACGCATCTCCTGCGCGAAAAAGGTTACAAAAAGCCGATTATTGCCCTGACCGCGAACGCCTTAAAGGAAGAGCGTGAGCGAGCTCTTCATGAAGGCTTTAGTGGCTATTTAACAAAACCCTTGCATCGTCAGCTTCTGATTCGGTCCCTTGAGGATTGTCGGCTAACAACTAGTTGAAAGCGTCCAAGGCAAAGTGTATAAGACTTTATTCCAGGAGGCTTTTTTTATGGCTAAAACAAAAAAGAAAAAATCAACAAGCGTCAGTCCAGAGGCAATAGAACCCTTAAAGGTTCACTTAGAATTTTATGGCAGCGAGGCTCTTCGTCAGAAGGCGCCGCAAGCTTTTGAGTTGGCTGAAGCCGTGGCGGAAGAATGGAAAAAAGATGGTAATTTTCAAAAATTGCCTCTGACAAGTCCCTTCGCGCAACTAGTGGCCGCGGTTGGATTGCAAAGTGCTAAGCGAGTCGAGAAAAAATTAGAGGAAAAAGGCGTTATTTCGATGGCCAAGATGGGCCTTGAATTCGCTAAAACAAAATGGCCATTTAAAGATCAAAAGAATGAATCGATTTAATCGAATTCAATCGCTGGTGCAGGAAAATTTAAAACCCCTGCATCTTGAGCTTGAAAATGAAAGCTCTCAGCACTCAGTCCCGCCGGGCTCTGAAACTCACTTTAAACTTTTAGTTGTTGCACAAGATTTTCAAGGACTTTCCAGAGTCGATCGTCAGCGTTTAATCCATGCTTTACTAGTTCAAGAATTTAAAGTGGGATTGCACGCCTTAACCATTCGTGCCCTGACCCCTGAAGAGTGGGAAAAACAAAATCCAGACAGCTTTGTTTCACCAAATTGTCAGGGATCCCGAGCTAAGCCTTCAAATTCCTGAGCCCGGTCTCGGAGTTTTTTAGTCAGATACTTTTTTTGGTCTTTCGTAAGACTTCGATAAAGGTCTAAAATATAAATTCGTAAATGAATCTGATAATTCTTCAGTGCTGCTTCATATTCGGGATCTCGTTCTTCCTCTAACTGATCCATATAATTTTTTAATAAAGTGCGAGAGGACCTAGCGTCTAAGAATTTTTTTAAACTGACCTCGCGGCTGCGCACCTGTAAATCCCACGGGAAAGGGAAGGCCTTAAGATCTGTTTCCAAAGAAGCTCTTTGTTCAGAATTAAGCCCTCCCAGCCATTCGTCGGTCCATTTTTCAAATCTCTTTTTTTGCAATTTGAATTTATCTTTTTCTGTTCGTATTTCATCGGCGTGTTTTTTTGTTTGTTCATTATATTTCTTCTTGAAATGTTCCATTTGATCAGGGGATGCCTTCATTGAAAAATCAAGCGCTGTCGTTTGAAATTGATCTAAGGCGATTCGGACAGTTTTTTGAAACTCAACCTGGAGTTGGTTAATTTCTTCGGCCGAAATTTTATCGGCATCGATCTGATCGGCCACTTTGCGTAAGAATTTTGCAAATTGGGGAAAATTTTCTTTTTTGACTCGGGCTAAGTCTTTTTGAACCTGAAGTTTAAGATCCTTATTTTGTGTGTCGGTCAGATCAAAATAGGAATCGGTCTCTTTGACAATCATCCAGTCGGCCCACTTCATGGCCAGATCCATTTTTGAACAAGCTGACAATAACAGCAAAAGCGATATAAGTATGATTTTCATAGGTCGATCCTACCACAAGGTCAAGGCCCTAATCTTGACAAAACTTAAGGTTTCGAAAGGTCTTCGATCTTATTTTTGATCTCTTTTAAAAGAAGACGCATCTCCTGAAGTTTCTGGTCTTCTGGCGAAACTGTGTTTTCATACTTCTTAGACAGCTGTTCCCAGCTGTCTAAGGCGGATTTGAGGTCCGATTCGATGTGTTTCCACGGTTTTGTCTTTGTCTCAGGTTGATCGTTCATGATGTAGGTGATAATTAGAAAGGGTTAATGACACTTTGGCAAGCGGATAGGAGAAAAAATGTCTCAGGAAATTATTTATACAATGAAGGGTGTTTCAAAAGTTTATCCACCCAATCGATATGTCTTAAAAAATATTTATTTGTCTTATTTTTACGGCGCAAAAATTGGTGTCCTGGGATTGAATGGATCTGGAAAATCGACCCTGCTAAAAATCATGGCAGGCGCCGATCACGATTTTCTTGGTGAGGCCTTCCCAGCCCGCCAAATGAAGGTCGGATATCTGCAGCAAGAGCCTCATCTTGACCCGCTGATGAACGTCAAAGAAAATATCTTTTCTGGAATGGGCGAGCTGCCGGCTTTGATGAAAAGCTTTAATGAAATCAATGAAAGTTTCAACGATCCAAATCTAGATCCCGATAAAATGAATACTCTGATAGAAAAGCAAGGCGAGATCCAAGAAAAAATTGAAGCCTTGGGTGGATGGGAAGTCGATCAAAAGATTGAACTTGCGATGGATGCCTTACGCTGTCCAGACGGGGATCTTCCTATCACCAATTTATCAGGTGGCGAAAAACGCCGAGTCGCCCTTTGCCGTTTACTGATGAGTCAGCCAGATATTTTATTACTCGACGAGCCCACGAATCATCTGGATGCGGAATCAGTCGGTTGGCTGGAGCAGTATTTAGCAAAATTTCCGGGCACTGTGATCGCCGTGACTCATGATCGTTATTTTTTGGATAATGTCGCTGGGTGGATTCTTGAGCTTGATCGCGGTGAGGGAATTCCTTGGAAGGGAAACTACTCGT
The DNA here is from genome assembly GCA_043779185.1 of Pseudobdellovibrionaceae bacterium. Lineage (GTDB taxonomy): Bacteria > Bdellovibrionota > Bdellovibrionia > Bdellovibrionales > Bdellovibrionaceae > JAYWDA01. Next base: position 5,648 of record JAYWEQ010000036.1, on the reverse strand, counting down.
CTTGGCTGGATCAAAAAGACAAGCGTTTGGCGCACGAGCAAGCCACCGCTGGAAAAAGACAAAAAACTTTAGAGCGGGAATTGGAATGGATTCGAATGTCGCCAAAAGCTCGACAGGCCAAAGCAAAATCCAGAATTTCTGCTTACGAAAATCTGATTAAAGAACCGTCGCCGGAAAAGCTGCAAGAAATGTCGATTTATATCCCAGCCGGCCCACGTCTTGGGGACTTAGTGGTCGAAGCCAAAGGCTTAACCAAAGGTTACCAAGGTAAGCTACTATTTGATCAAGTCGATTTCTCCATTCCAAAAGGCGCTATCGTCGGCGTTATTGGCCCCAATGGTGTCGGTAAAACAACGCTTTTCCGCATGATCACAGGCCAAGAAAAACCAGATGGTGGCGAACTTAAAATCGGCGAGACCGTGAAACTGGGATATGTCGACCAAAGCCGCGAAACTTTAAACCCTGATAAAACAGTTTTTGATGAGATTTCTGATGGGCACGATATGATTGCTTTAGGCATGAAAGAGGTTCCTAGCCGAGCCTATGTGTCGTGGTTCAATTTTTCCGGCAACGATCAACAGAAAAAAGTTGGGACCTTATCGGGTGGCGAAAGAAATCGCGTCAATATGGCAAAAATCCTCAAGCAAGGCGCTAATCTTTTATTGTTAGATGAACCGACCAATGATCTTGACGTGAACACCATGCGAGCTCTTGAAGATGCTCTGTTAGAGTTCGGCGGCGCAGCGGTCGTGATCTCCCATGACCGATGGTTTCTGGATCGAATTTGCACCCATATTATGGCCTTTGAAGGAGATTCGCAGGTTTACTTTCATAACGGGAATTTTTCTGATTACGAAGAGGACCGCAAGAAGCGTTTCGGTGACGAGGCAGCTCCGAAGCGGATTAAATTTAGAAATATTCATTGATGAAGCATTGTTTGTAGGTGCTGGTAAAAGTCCAGCCTTTGAAGCGGCTTTGAAATGTGTTGTGCAAACCCGGCCTCTAAACATTGACTGATATCTTTGGCCATAGCATGGGCAGAAACAGCCCAAACGGGCCCTAAAAAGCCGGCGGCCCGAAGTTTTTTTAAAGTTTCAAAGCCGTCCATTTCAGGCATCATTAAATCCAGGAGAATCAGATCGTATTTTACGAGATGGACTTTGTCGATGGCTTCATGGGACGACGTTGTCGAGTCAACGCAGGCTTGAGTTCGCTTTAAAATGCACTCTAATAAACGAATATTGTCGATCAGATCATCAACCACCAAAACTTTCCATCCGCTTAAATCTGGAGGTCCATGAACCGGCGTGGCGCCATTTTCCTGATTTGAAGATGGATGATTCTGAAAGGATTTTTGGTTTTTGATTTCGGCTCGGAACCAAGAGCCTTCGCCGGGACGACTTCTGATCAATTTCAAATCACCCTCAAGGCTGCGTGCTAAACTGCGCGCCAGAGGTAGGCCAAGTCCCGAACCGGACTTGTCTTTATGAACTTGCATGTAGGTCTGAAAAATATCTGCTTGGCAGTTGACGGGAATCCCCTGACCAGAGTCAATCACATCAAAATACAGAAAAGAATTAGCCTGGCTATAAGAGACCTTTAAAACAAGGCCCCCCTTTTCAGTGTGTTTCACAGCGTTGCAAATAAGGTTCATAAGGACTTGTTTAATTCTGACTTCATCAGAAAAAAAACATTGTGGTAACGAAGTTAAAATATCTTTATGGAAAAGAAGATTTTTTTCCGAGCATTTTGATTTCAGTAAGACTTCGATCTCATCCAGGAAATGGCAACAGTTGATGGGGCCCACAGAAAACTCCATCTGGCCCGCTTCGATCTTTGAGAAATCTAAGATATCATTAATAAGTCGGCCTAGCATTTCACTGTTTCGTTGGATTGTATGAATTAAATACCTATTGGCTGGCGTCAGTTGGCTCGAGCTGACCAATTCTTCTGCGAAGCCAAGGATTAATCCTAAAGGAGTGCGGATCTCGTGGCTCATGTTAGCTAGGAAAATGCTTTTTGCCTGGGTGGCTTTTTCGGCGGCCAACCGTAACTGTTCAAGTTCTTTTTGCTGGCGTTCGTGCGCCGATATTTCACTGCGCAAGCGAGTGACGATAGTTTCTAAATTTTTTTCTAGTAACATAGACGCCCTCATCGCACCGAAGCCAAAGTGACATTCGTAAATGCTGGTATAATCTAAAAATTGTTTTATGCAAAAGAACTTTTTATTTTATTTAATTTGATGGGCAAGGATACGTCTTGATTTGGAAGCTACAGAGTTATTTCCTTTGGAGGAAAAGAATTCTTAGTGAATCGTAATGGAATTTTAGCAAGACAAACATTTTTTGATCACCGCCGCGGTCGGGATGAAAAACTAAAGCCAGCTTACGAAATGAAGTTTTTAATTCGTCGGCTGAGAAATCAGCCTCTAAGGCAAACTTGGATTGAACAAAAAATTGAAAGGACGATTTTTGCGAATCGCTGAGCTGGTGAACAGGGCCGGGTGTTCGTACTTTGACCTCGGCCTTTGGAGCAGAGTCAAAATTCCGGCGGGGGCTGGCCTTTGGAGGAGGGGGTGTTTGATATTGAGCTCTGGGTTTAAATTCAAAACGGCCTACTTGGCCGATCAAAAACGCAAGACCGGCAGGATCTAAACTGGCAGGCGGGGTGGGTTGAAAAGGGGCCGTCGGTCCCATTTTTTCTTGCAGAATTTCTTGAAAGGACTTTGTCGCCATACCCTCTCATCGGCTGAAAATTCGGGGTCTTGAGTCCTAAAGAAGTCCTTTTCAGAGGGGAAATACGTCAAAAAGCGTCAAAAACATGGGCTTTTCCCTGCTAAAACATAACTTTCTAGAGGTGAATGACCTTGTAAAAAGGACTTTTTCAGACAACAGATCTGCTTTTCCCCTCTGAAAAACGGCAAAAAGGGTGGTTTCCAGAGGGGAAACTGGCATTTTCCTGATTTCTCGAGGGGAAATATAAAAAAAATGAATTTTTCCTGATTTTTCTTTGGACAAACGCTTTAACTTGGCTACACTGATCTCGAGTTTAAACAATTTTTCAAACAAAAATGTTTTGAAAAAAACAACCATTTAACGGAGGAACAATTACAATGGCTAAGAAAAAAGCGACAAAGAAAGCAGCTCCTAAAAAAGCAACAAAAAAAGCAGCTCCTAAAAAAGCAGCTAAAGCGACAAAGAAAGCTGCTCCTAAAAAAGCCGCAACTAAAAAAGCTAGCGGAGCAAAGCGCAAGCCAAATCCAGCTTTTATGAAAGCTTTAACTCCTTCTGCAGCTTTAGCAGCAGTTATTGGCGCGGGCCCAGTTCCTCGCACTGAAGTTGTTAAAAAATTGTGGGCTTATATCAAGAAGAACGATCTTCAAGATAAAAATAATCGTCGTAACATCAATGCTGATGACAAATTAAAAACTGTTTTCGGTAAGCCGACAGTAAATATGTTTGAAATGACTAAAATCGTTAACAAGCATTTGAAATAGTCTTAAGCTTAATAAATAGAAATTGAAAAAAAGGCCTGGTCTCAAAACCAGGCCTTTTTTTATGCCTTTTTCCCATGGGCCCAGGCCAAGTTCCAGTTCCACCCTCATTCAAACTGCCGCCCAAGGCTTTCAACCTGAAAGTTCGTATGCGCTTCAATAAGGGGCTGGATTCTCCCCTGTGCAGCCTTGCCTTCCTAGGGCCCCTCTGTTACAAAAGAACCATCCTTTTAAACACCTATTTTGGAGCAACTTTTGGCGATTAAACCCTTGTCCATGGATGAAGTTAAAAAAATGGAAAAGGTCTGCCGAGTGGCCGCCGAAAGTTTAAATCATGTCGCTAAGTTTGTCGTGGCCGGCACTTCAACCAACGAACTGGATAAAATAGTCCATGACTTTATGATGTCGCACAATTCAGTTCCAGCGCCCTTGGGTTATCACGGCTACCCAAAATCCATTTGCACATCTGTGAACGAGGTCGTTTGTCATGGCGTCCCTGATGATTATAAACTAAAAGACGGCGATATCATCAATGTCGACGTAACCGCAAAAATGGATGGATTTTTCGGCGACACATCGCGGACCTATATTGTTGGAAATGTCGATGCTGCGGTTCGGGATCTTGTCGATACGGCAAAAGCTTGCATGGAAAAAGGCATCGAAAGTATCACTCCGCGCGGTTATACGGGTGATATCGGATTTGAAATTAATAAATTAGCGACTCGAAAAGGTTATACGACCATCAAAGAAATAGGCGGTCACGGCATCGGACGGGTTTTTCACGACGAACCCTTTGTTCCTTCGTGGGGAAAAAAGGGCAAGGGCGATCGTTTGATTCCTTTTCACTGCATTACCGTGGAACCCATGATCAACGCCGGACACGATGAAGTGGAAGAGTTCGCAATTCCAGGATCTTCCATCAAATGGTACACGACCATTGACGGCAAACTTTCGGCGCAGTTTGAACATACGGTTTTAATCACTGAATCAGGCTATGAAATATTAACTTTACCTTAAAAATTTAATGCTTAAAAAGGAGCAACCATTTCATGCGAACAACGACTAACAACGGGAAAATGATGATGAAAAAGCCAGGTATGAAAACTCAGCCATTGCAAAAAATGAAACAAGCAAAAGTTGATTATGCTGTTTGCAAAGAAGCGATGGAAAACCCAGAAGCTTTCACAAAGATGGCGCTTTGGGGCCGCGAAGAAATTAAAATTGCTGAAACTGAAATGCCGGGTCTGATGGCTTTACGCAAAGAATACGCAAAACAACAGCCCCTTAAAGGCGCGCGTGTGACGGGTTGTCTACATATGACAATTCAAACAGCTGTGTTAATTGAAACATTAACAGCATTAGGTGCTAAAGTTCGCTGGTCTTCTTGTAATATTTTTTCAACTCAAGATCATGCCGCCGTCGCCATTGCCGCCGCTGGAATTCCAGTTTTTGCTTGGAAAGGCGAAACTGAAGAAGAATACCGTTGGTGTGTCGAGCAATCTGTCGACGGCTGGGGTGCTGAAGGTTACAATATGATCTTAGATGACGGTGGTGATTTAACCAACATCATGCACGAAGCAAAATATACAAAAATGCTAAAAAATATTATTGGAATTTCAGAAGAAACAACAACCGGCGTTCACAACTTAGAAAAAATGTTGGAAAAGGGTCTTTTGAAAGTTCCTGCCATTAACGTCAATGATTCTGTCACAAAAACAAAATTTGATAATTTGTACGGCTGCCGCGAATCTTTGGCTGACGGTATCAAGCGTGCAACTGACACAATGATCGCCGGCAAAATCGTTGTGGTCGCAGGTTACGGCGATGTTGGTAAAGGCTCGGCCTTTTCAATGCGTGGCTTTGGAGCTCGTGTTCTGATCACGGAAATTGATCCGATCTGTGCCTTACAAGCGGCGATGGAAGGTTTTCAAGTTGTCACCATGGAAGAAGCTGCTGAAACGGCTGATATTTTTGTCACGGCCACAGGCTGCTGCGATATCATCAACGAAAAGCATTTTTCTAAAATGAAAAACAACGCCATCGTTTGTAATATTGGTCACTTTGATATCGAAATTGATATAGCTTGGTTGAATAAGAATTCAAAAAAGCGTGAAGTGAAGCCGCAAGTTGATATCCATACGTTAAAAAGCGGAAC
>JAYWEQ010000035.1:0-3364 GCA_043779185.1 Pseudobdellovibrionaceae bacterium | reverse complement strand
TCTACGAGCTTTTGAAGCAAGAGCAGACGTAGACATCAAAGCTACAGCTGCAAATAATAATGCTTTTTTCATTTGAATTCCTTTCGTGTCAGTCTAAGTACTTTTAAACTGATTTGTTTAATTTGCTATTCCATTAACCCTACCCTCACGATGGTAATGAGACCTTTATCTAAGATCAATACAAAAATAGATAGGTTCGATCTGAGGGCTTCTGCCCCCTTCAGCAATTTTGAATTTTTGTGTATCTAGAAAGTCGCAGGTCCCCCTTTTGACTTCTTTCCTCGACTGAAGGTCTGCTGCTAAAAAATCAGGCGAATTGTTTTTTCAGAGGGCTTCACCTTGATCAAACAGCTCGCTCCTGATCCGCTTGGGATAAGGCTTTCGCAAATGCTGACTTACAAGAAAAACAAAAAAATGTTTGAAATAAAGCAGCCCTTTAAAGGTTTGCAAAAACACGATAAAAAGTCTGTCATCAGGCAGAAATGCCCGGCAAATCATGACGAATTAGGCACAGTTCCAAGGTCCAGGTTTTATTTTGCAATGCAAAAAATCCTAGACCTATGTCTGTAATTAAGGTGACATTACCCGGTGAACTGCAAACGAGGTGCATTTGAAGAAAAAGATACTTGAAGGCCTAATTAAAAGACATCCCGATGGATTCGGGTTTTTTATCCCCGAAGACAAAGAACATCCCGATGTCTATATACCCCGGCATTCAATGACCGGCGTGATGACCGGCGATAAAGTTTCCATCGAAGTTTTTCCTGAAGGTAATGGCGATCGTTTCCGAGGTGAAATAATTCGCATCAACTCTCGCGGTACAAAGCAAGTGGTCGGACTTTACTCTGTTGATGGCTCTTACGGAATGATTCGCGACGATGCTAAAGCCTGGGGTCATGACTTAAAAATTAAACCTGAAGACAGTTTGAAGGCCGAACCCGGCCAAATGGTGTGTGTTGAAATTACCAGTTATCCAGAAGACAAAGCCGGCTTTCGCGGCGTTGTTAAAGAAGTCCTTGGGGGAATCACAGATCCTTTAAGTGATATTCGCAGGGTGATCTTTGCTAACCAAATTCCAAACGAATGGCCTGCCGCTGTTTTGAGTGAAGCGGCTCCTTTAAAACACAATCCTGAAGAAAAAGATTTTGCCGGTCGAAAAGACATTCGCGATTTAAACCTGATCACCATCGATGGCGCCACCGCCAAAGATTTCGACGATGCGATTTTAGTAGAAAGTAGCGGCAATGGCTTTCGATTGTTGGTCGCCATCGCTGACGTTAGTCATTATGTAAGGCCCGGCACAAAGATCGATGACGAAGCTTACATTCGCGGGACCAGCGTTTATTTTCCTAACTTTGTCGTACCCATGCTGCCCGAAGTTTTAAGTAATGGCCTTTGTTCTTTAAATCCTAAAGTGCCGCGACTTTGCGTCGTGGCTGATATGCAATTTGATTATCATGGCGAAATGACCAGTTCGACTTTTTACGAAGCCGTCATGGAAAGCAAAGCGCGAGTCACTTACGGGCAAGCCCAAGAAGTGATGGATGGCGCCGATGTTCCTGAGCTAAGACACGTTAAAGACTATATTTTCAAAGCGCAGGATTTAGCGAAAATTTTAATGGCAAAAAGATTTAAAGAAGGCGCTTTGGATTTAGAGCTGCCTGAAACTGAACTTGTGATTGATACAGCCGGTATGCCGATTGATATTATTCGCAGTGAACGCTTATTTGCCCATCGATTGATTGAAGAAATGATGTTGGCTGCAAATGTCGCTGTCGCAAAATTTTTATCGTCGAAAGAAATCCCTGCTATTTTTCGAATTCATGAATCCCCGCCAGAGCTAGCCATCCAAACCTTGGAAAGATTTCTAAAAAACTTTGGTGGCAGCGTTAACCTTGAGGGCGGTAAGCTGCAAAAACGTCTGACCCAGGCTTTACGTGAGTTTGATGGAAGACCAGAAGCTCAGGTTTTAAATATTTTAACCTTAAGATCCATGAGCCAAGCAAAGTATTCATCTAATAACTTGGGCCATTTTGGTTTGGGTTTTGAATTCTACACTCACTTTACTTCACCAATTCGACGCTATCCTGATTTAATTGTCCACCGCTTGCTAAAAAGCCAAATTGGAAAATCCGGATATGCCCTGATGAGCGACGGGGACCTTGCCACAGCGGGGACTTTTCTTTCCGCGTGTGAGCAACGTTCCACCAAGGCTGAACGTCAAATTCAAGCGATCAAGAAAGCGCGCTTTATGGAAAAAATGGTTGGCGAAACTTTTGACGGGATGATCAGCTCGATTGCAAAATTTGGAATTTTTGTTTTACTTCGTGAATATGACATTGATGGCTTGATCCGCTTAGAAGACCTTGGCCAGCAGATGGAATTTGATGAAGAAAATTTAAAACTGGTGGCCAAGCGATCTGGGTTTTCTTACAGCATGGGCGATATCGTGCAAGTCACAGTGGCTTCAGCCGATGTGCAATTAGGACAAATTAATTTCCTTCTGGCTGGAGAAGCCGGGGAAAAAGCGGCGGCAAATAAACTGGCCAATAAAGAGCAAGAATCCGAACGCGGTCCCTTCCGCAAAAAACAGTTTGGTGATAAACAGTCTGGCGGCAAAAAATCGGATCGAAGCCGGTCCGGTCGGAACGATAAAAGCAAACGCGAAGACCGTCGCGATGGCCCTTCAACAAAAGCCTCTGTTCCAAATCCCAATAAAAAACGTGGTGAAGAGCCACCATGGGTGAAAAAGAAAAAAGCCGCAAGCTCACGGGCCAAACAAGCCGAAAAGCAGGCGGGTCGAAAAGGGCCTGGCTCGGAAAAAGCTCGGCACAACCCCCGACCACAACAGTCAGAACGATTAGAGCGGCCTAAAGCGAAAGCCGAAGCTCAGCCCGTGAAAAAACAGAGCGTTTTTGAACGATTGATGTCAAAGAATGTAGACTCAGAACCACGGTCTATATTAAAAGGAATCAAAGCATCCTATCGCTCAAGGGAGACAAGCAGTGGCTCTAGGACTAAACCCGATCGGCAAGACTCTGAAAAACGCGGCGAGACTCCGGACGATCGTGGCGGTGTTCGCAAAGCACGGGTTCCACAACGTCGCGGAAAGGGTTAAACTCGGCCGCTTTGTTGTTGAAAGAATTTTTTCTGGAGACATCGAAAAATTATCCGCCGCCGAGCGCGTGCGGATGTCCTTTGAAGAACTGGGTCCGACTTTTGTTAAGCTTGGGCAGTTACTAGCCACCCGTCCCGATTTAGTCCCCGAAGACTACGTTCGCGAGTTTGAAAAACTTCATGATCGCGTGCAGCCCTTATCTTTTGAAACCATTGAAGCTGTCATCAAAGAAGACTTGGGCGAAGA
>JAYWEQ010000034.1:0-11395 GCA_043779185.1 Pseudobdellovibrionaceae bacterium | reverse complement strand
ACATAATCTTTATCAGAAGACTGTACCACCACTTCATTTTTTTGTTCGCTCACGGGTTTTGAATCCGCCATGAGATGATCTTGTTGCGCGAGGGACTCGGCGGGAGGTCTTTGTTCCATGGGTTCGTACTCTTCGACTTGTTGTCCAGGCGATGGTTTTACGCCCATCGTTAGCTTCATCACACGGTCTTCAGAGTCGACATTCGTAATGAGTTTCAATTTTGTCGTAAAAATTTTAACTCGTTCAAGACTGTTTTCTAGCGAACTGACTTTGCTTTCAACAAGTTGAAACTGTTTATTCAGCTGCGCATTTTCTGCACGTAATTTTTTATTTTCCATGGCCTGCATCATAAGACCAAAGTAATCCACAGAGCCCGCGACAAAAGCCAATAATAAAATGGCCGCAATAAAAATAGAGGCCTTTAGCCAGCTGGCTGGAATCACCCACTTTGTGGTTTTTCCTGTGGAATTGCTGACCATAAAAAGTGTGATGTTTTTGCGATTCAAGCTGGGTCCTTTTTATTTCCGAAAGTGAATGATCAAAACAGTCACATTATCATCGCCGCCGTTGGCCAGAGCTTGCTCAACGCAGGCCTTCGCCATTTTCTCGGGGGGATTGTTACACAAGATTTGACTGATTTTTTCATCGGTCACTAAGCCCGACAGTCCGTCTGAACAAATTAAGTAAATTTCTCCGGGTTCAATGTGACGTTCTAAAATATCGGGACGAACTTCGCGCTCGTAACCAACGCTTCGAGTGATGACATTACGTCCAACAAAACTTTTGCTTTGCTCTTCTGTCAGAAGGCCCGCACGAAGTTGTTCGTTAACCAATGAATGATCCTCTGTGATTTGCCAAAAATACGGCTTTTTAAACAAGTAGCATCGCGAGTCTCCAACATTTCCAATGTACATTGTCTTTTCATCGGCGCAGGCCACGACCATGGTCGTGCCCATTCCTGCAAGCTCAGGATTTTCGTTGGCTGCTTTGTCATAAATTTTTTGGCTGGCGGTCTGGTAAGCTTTTGATAAAGTTTCGCGCGGGTCGTTTTTTTGTCCTTCGACACCTTTAAAAATATTTTGCACGGTCTCAACGGCGATGGAAGACGCGACTTCTCCGCCAGAATGACCACCCATTCCGTCAGCGACAATAAATAACCCTAGGTCTTTATTGATCAAACATGAATCTTGATTGCTATCTCGGCGAAGTCCTTTATCGCTCAGATACCAGGCATCGAATTTCATCATTTCTCATAATGACTCGCCCTCTGATTTGAGTCAAACTAGACTCTCGTCGAATTCCTCTAATTCCAGTTCTTATTCTTCTTATTGCGCTTAAATTCATTCGTCAAAACGCCGATACATTTCTTGAGGGTTTCATGCGATTTTTGAATTTTACTGAGGGACTAATCCTTTCCATTTGCCTCCATCTGGCATTTGTTGGGTTTATCTTGATCTACAATATGAAATTTCCAAATCCCCAAAATCAAAATACGGTGGCCGTTGAATATATTGAGGCCCCTCCTTCGCCGGCCGACCTTGCGCGAAAAATGAAACCTCGACCTCGGGCCGAGTCGATTAAAAATCAAATTGTGGCTCAGGATGAAAAATCAAAGAACCAAGAAAAGCCAGACGACACCAGATTCTTAAGCGCCCAAAATCAAAAAGTTGAAAAACAGACGGTCGCTAAAGACAAAGGCGAATTTAAAAATGCTGCGAAACCAGCCATCAAAAAAGCCATGAAAATGGCTCAGCTAAATCCACAAAAAAATCAAACTTCAGAAAAAATAAAGCCCAGCTTACTTAATTTAAATCCGACATTTGATCCTCTGGCGATCAAAGTGCGACAGCAGAAATCTGAAACCCAGGCTACCGAAGGCTATGACTACGAATCTGTTGAAGGCGGTGATGTCAGCCAGACAGAGGATTATATCAAAGACGTCGACCAAGGTTCGCAAACGCTGCTGAACGCCCGTGAGTTTAAATATTACACGTATTATTCACGCATCCGACGCCAGCTCAGCCAACATTGGGAGCCAAAAGTTCGCGAAAAGTTAGTGCGCTTGTTCCGCCAGGGTCGAACGATTGCATCGGATCGTGATCATACGACAAAACTTTTAATTATTTTAAGCGAGAACGGTCGCCTGATGAATGTGCAAATTTTAGGCGAATCAGGAGTCCATGACTTGGATGATGCTGCGATGGAAGCTTTTCGCTCGGCCGCCCCTTTTCCAAATCCACCCAAAGGCATCATCGAAGCCGATAAAACTGTTAAAATACGTTGGGATTTTGTCCTCGAGTCTTAGAGACAGAAAGTCCTCGACATTGCATAGCGTCAATGGTTTGCCCCCTGGGCTTGAAAGGGTAAGCATACAGTCCTTAATCACCTCTGGAGATATCGGTGGAAAAATCCTTGAAAAATTTGAACCGTGACTTGCTTGAAAGTATTGCTGGCCGAGCTTTGTATTTATCCACGCAAATGATTCATATCGCGAACCATCGCAGCGATAAAGAAAAGGGCGACCCAAAAATTGGCGGCCATCCGGCGGCTTGTGCAAGCTCACTGCATGTCTTAGGAGCTTTGCACTTAGTGACTAAAACCGGTTTTGATTTTATTGCCAATAAACCTCATGCCTCGCCGATGGATCATGCTTACAATTATTTGTTAGACTTATTTCTAAAAAGTGATCTTTCAAAAATGTCGCAAGAAGATTGTGATATTGCGATGACGGGACTTCGTAAATATTCTAAAAATGGCGAGCCTGTTTTTCAGTCTTATCATTCAGCTTATGATTGCGATCACCATAACTTTTTTCCTTCTGGGACCGTTGGAATTCCGCCTGTTCAAGCGGGCTATATGGCCCTGGCTTACAGGTACGCTCGCGAGCATGGATATGAAGTTCCGGACGCTCACTTTTGGGCTTTAGTGGGAGATTCTGAGTTTCGCGAAGGATCAATGTATGAGGCGATGCCTGATTTTGCTGAACGCGAACTAAATAATGTCACTTGGATCATTGATTATAATCGCCAGTCCCTGGATGGCCATCGCATCACAAATAAAAAAATTATGAATGGCACGGATGCAGACCGCATTCAGCGCACCCAAGAGGCCAATGGCTGGAAGGTCATTCAACTTCGCCATGGCGCCAAACGAAAAGCCTTATTTCAAAAACCGAATGGTACGCTTTTTCAAAATTTCTTAGAAAAAGAACTGGAAGACTATGAACTGCAGGCTTTGCTGCTTGTTGCTGATGTCAAGGCCTTGAAAAAAGGTGTCCTGAAAGATCATCCCCACTTAAAAAAAATTTTAGACGGCATCACTGATCAAGAATTATTCGAAGCGCTGCGGGATTTTGGCGGTCACGATATCCTGAGTATCATAGAAGCTATGATGGAATGCCGTAACAGCAAAAATCAACCGACTTTGATCGTCGCGCATACGTTAAAAGGTTGGGGTCTTAAGTCTGCCGCGCAATCGGGAAATCATTCTTCCCTTCCTGCTGATGAGGAAGTTGAAGGCCTTCGTCAAAAACAAAATATTAAAGGTGATAAATTATTTGAACGCTTCTCGCCCACCTCGGCAGAGGGAAAATTCCTGAAAGAACGGGGCGAAAGTCTGCTGAAAGAAATTAAAGCGCAGCATTCGTTAAAAGATAAAAATCATAAAATATTTTTAGATAAATTTAACCAGTGGGCCATGCCAACGTCTTTGGACATTAATTTAAAAATGGCAAGTTACCCCCACACTCAGTGGATGTTGGGTCAATTGACTGCCAAACTCACTCGAATTGCAAATACGGACGAAAAGAAAAAGCCTTTGCCAGAAAATGAAAAAGCCTGGAAAGCTCCCTCTGAGCTTTTTATTTCAATGGCTCCAGACGTGGGAACTTCCACCAACTTAAACCCTGCCATGGATGGAAAAATCTTTGGCGCCATTCAAGTTGACGATATCGAAACTGAATACGGAGTTAAAGATACAAAACTTCCTGACCTTGTTCCGGGCGAAGATGTCTCAGATCGATTTTTAAGATTTGAAATTGCCGAGTGTAATGTCATGTCATGCGTCGGATCTTTTGGAAAAGTCCGAGATACCTTGGGTATCCCCATCATGCCCCTGATGACAGTTTATGATTTCTTTATTAAACGCGCTCATGATCAGTATTTTTATAATATGTACTGGAAATCCAGCTTCTTCTGCATTGGCACACCCTCAGGAGTGACCCTGTCTCCGGAAGGGGCTCAGCATGGCTGGAAATCAGATTTTCAAATTCCTAACCAAATCACTTGGGAGCCTTTTTTCTGCCAAGAGCTTGATTGGATCTTTGTCGAAAGTCTGCGACGGCATTTCTTGGGTGATAATCAAGGACGCAGCGGCGTCTTGATCAGGTGTGTAACTCGTGGAGTCGAGCAAAAAGACTTTACGATGCATTTAAAACGGCAACGTCGTTTTAAAAATCCAGAGCAGGGCGCCCTGCTTCACCGCACTGAATTTGCGATGAGCGGCGCCGTCAATGAGGCCGAAGTTGAAAATATCAATGAAGCGACAATGATGAATCAAATTCGTGAAGAGGTTTTACAAGGTGGCTATTACCTGATTGATCACCGCGGTTACGCTGGCTACGAACCGGGCGATAATGTGGTTCATATTTTTGCCATGGGATCTTTAGCGACAGAGGCCATCAAAGCTTCTGAGGCTTTATTAGGTCACGGTATATATGCCAATGTCATCGTTGTGACTTCGCCTGATTTATTATGTGGTCTTCAAGGTCATGAAAATGACTATCATTATCTGAAGAATGTCTTGGGCGTGACCGGCGATTTATACCTGCACCGAAAAGACGAAGTTTCTAGTGGCGAGATGATCACAGTGGCTGGAAAACGAATTCCGATTGTCAGTGTTCACGATGGTGAGGCCGGGTTGCTTGATAATTTGGGTTCCATCGTTGGAGTTCGCCACGAGTCTTGCGCTGTTCGAAAACATTCTAAGTGCGGTCGCCCTCCGGAAATTTATGCCTTCCACGGTATTGATGCTGAAAGCGTTGTCGAAGCCTGTGGAAAAGTATTGGCAGACACAGCTTTAGAAAAAACCATTGTTCGTGAGCAGGTTTTAAATGACGTCAGAGGTGAAGCCAAAGCGTCAGCTTGGACCGAGCTTTGGCCCAGCAAAAATTCGAGCAGCAAACACTAGTTTTAAAAAAGTTTAATCGCGATAGAAAGGCCTTCTTCGGTAGGAAGAAGGCAAGATTCAAACAATTCAGGCTGACTGAGTCTTTGGTTGAAAGCCCTCATGACTTGAATTTGTTTGGCAGAAAATTTCCTTTTTTCCAAAGGCAATTCTTCACCTTCAAAGACGGCTCCTTGAAGAAAAATATTATCCGCTATAATTAAACCGCCACGACGGATATTTTTTTCAGCCCAAGCTAAGTAATCACCATACGCCGATTTATTACCATCAATAAAGATTCCATCAAAGGGGCCCTGGGGCTCAAGCTCGGGCAGTCGAAGTCTTGCATCGCCCGTTAAAATTTCAACTTTTTGATTTTTTTCTTGAGCCGCTTGCTGCAACAGCGGAAGTGCTTGAGCCGAATGCTTTGACTCTTTTTCAAAAGTCCAAAAGTGCGCGCCGGGCGGCATGGCTGCCAGAATGGTCACACCCGAAGCCCCCGTCAAAGTTCCAATTTCTATGAATTTTTGTGGCTGATGAAGAGTCAAGATTGTCTTAAGTATTTGAAGCTCTAAATCACCTAAAGAAATCTGCTGCAAACCGAGCCCCACAGCGGCCTGGCGACACTTTTCGATCAAAGGATTGGTGCCACCGTTCAGGGTGGAAAAATATTGCTCAGCGCTTGATTTGATAGTTCTCATAGAGCCGGTCTAATCTGATTTCTGATGGCAAACAACAACATTTTCCTGGATCTATGGAAGGCGCCCCTGTATAAATCCTGAGATCCGAGGTTTAGAATGTCGACGCCTTTGTTAGAAGTTAAAAATTTAAAGACGCAATTCCGGGTTGATGAAGGGACTTTCAACGCGGTTGATAACGTTTCTTTCACGCTAGAAGAAGGGCGTTCTTTAGCCATCGTTGGCGAATCGGGCTGCGGCAAGTCTGTCACTTCTTTATCGATTATGGGTCTGGTGCAAAATCCTGGAAAAATTATTGCTGGCGATATTCTTTTTCGTGGCAAAAATTTGTTAAAGTTTTCGGATGAAGAGCTGCGCGAAGTTCGCGGCAACGATATCGCCATGATTTTTCAAGAACCGATGACTTCGCTCAATCCGGTTTTTACAATTGGCGATCAAATTGATGAAGCGATTATTCAGCACAATCCTAAATTATCAAAGTCAGATGTTAAAGCGCGCACCATCCAGATCTTGAAAACAGTGGGAATTCCAGCCCCTGAAAAACGATATGATGAATTTCCTCATCAGCTTTCGGGGGGGATGCGCCAACGTGTGATGATTGCGATCGCGATCAGTTGCAATCCGCAGTTATTGATTGCCGACGAACCAACGACGGCCCTGGATGTAACGATCCAAGCTCAGATTTTGGATCTGATTCGAAAACTTCAAAAAGAATATAATGCTGGCCTTATCTTGATCACCCATGATTTAGGCGTTGTGGCTGAAATGTGCCAAGATGTTGTTGTCATGTATGCGGGTCGAATTATTGAATACGGCACCATCGAAGATATTTTTTATCGCCCCAAACACCCTTACACTCGGGGCCTCTTAGATTCGATTCCGCATTTTGAAACTGGCAGCAAGATGAAAGAACTTAAAACCATCAAAGGCTTGGTTCCCAGTTTAATGAATCTTCCAGAGGGCTGTCGATTTCGGGACCGCTGTCCTCGGGCCACTGAAGTTTGTGCTCAAACCTATCCTGAATTTACAACGGTGGGCTCGCAGAAGTTTGCTTGTCATCATCCACTTCCTGAGGCTGCAAAATGAGTGACGTCGTCCTTAAGGTTGAAAACCTTGTTAAAAGTTTTCCTATTTATGGAGGGCTTTTTGGTCGCGAAGTCGCCAGCGTCAAAGCCGTTCAAGGAATTTCTTTCGAAGTCAAAAAAGGTGAAACCCTAGGCCTTGTCGGTGAATCAGGCTGTGGAAAATCAACTTTAGGTCGCTGCTTGATCCGTTTGCTGGATCCAACATCTGGAAAAATCACATTTTATAATCAAGACATCACTGATATTAAAGGTGAAGAGCTTCGCAATATCAGAAAAAAATTGCAGATTATTTTTCAAGATCCTTACGCCAGCCTGAATCCTCGAATGACCATCGGCGCGATCATCGAAGAGCCTTTGATCATTCACAATCTTTTCTCATCCGCTAAAGATCGAATGGACCGGGTCCTAGAGTTAGTCAATTTAGTCGGCCTTAGGCCGGAACATCTTGCGCGCTATCCCCATGAGTTTTCTGGTGGTCAACGGCAGCGGGTTGGAATCGCTCGGGCTTTAGCCGTCAATCCGGAGTTGATTGTCTGCGATGAACCTGTCTCGGCCTTAGACGTTTCGATTCAAGCTCAGGTGATCAACCTTTTGATGGAGCTTCAGCAAAAGCTAGGTCTGACGTATATTTTTATCGCCCACGATTTAAAAGTTGTTGAACATGTCTCAAATCATGTCGCCGTAATGTATCTTGGTAAGATTGTCGAAAAAGCCGAAGCCGAGGAACTTTATAAAAACCCTCAGCACCCCTATACTAAAGCCCTGTTGTCCGCCATCCCAGTTCCTGATCCTAGGGCCAAGCAAGATCGCATCATTTTGACCGGCGATGTTCCAAGCCCCATCAATCCTCCTATAGGATGCCATTTTCATCCCCGCTGTCCTTGGGCGACCGAAGAGTGCAAACAGCAAATTCCTCCTTTGGAAGAGAAGACGCCCCAACATTGGAGCGCCTGTATAAAAGTCCCTAAAAAAATATAATTTTTAGCGCTCTATTTAGCCTGAATTTCACCGATAAAATAGGTGGAGTTAGCTGCCATGGAAATTAAAGGACAAATTTGGAGTCTTTATCATGCTGTTTTAAAAAAACAGACAAAGCCAATGTCCACCATGCAAATGCAAAAGCTTCTTTTGAGTTTAAAACTTCGCGAAATCAATGAATTTTTTATTTGGACGCCCGGTTGGATCGAGTGGCAATCACTGATTAGCTTTATGAAGTCCAAACAAACGTTTTTTGTTCTGAGCGCGATACCAGCCCCCCCTCAAAAAAAGACCGAGGAAGACGTGCCGATGGTGGATCTTTTAGATGAACACTCCAGATCAAAAATCATTGATATTGATATCTATAACGATAGCGAAACCAAAGAGATGTTTGTCGAATTCGAGGGAAACGAAAACTTTACCGTGGTGGACACGTCCCGTCCGATTCAGGAAAAAAAAGACGAATACGGATATTTTTCTGGTGATTTTAAAGCCGAAGATATCGATGTGAATGCGGCGCCTTCTTTAAAAGATAATTCAGAGGGCACACTCGATGGTGAGCGCCGAAGTAAAACTCGTCACAACTTTAGACTTGAAATTGTTCTGATCTCGAAGGGCGCAAAAACTTTTAAAACGTTTTCAAAAAATATTTCGATGGGTGGCACTTTATTAGAAGACCCCGTGCCGAAAGACTTTTTGAATGGTGAAATTGAGATGATCATCACCAACCATTTTGAGGCCGACAAAAATAAAGCTCGTCTTCATTTTCGAAGTAAAATTGTTGGCGATATTAAAAATCCCCAACGACTGACTTTCCAAGAGACCAATGATTTAATGATAAAAAAATTAGAGGCCCTGTTGACGGCCTATATCGGACAACAAAAAGAGATGATCAAAAATCGAAAAGTAAAATAAATTTCTAATAATTTTAGGCTTCGTTCAATTTCAATAAGGTACTGATTGTTTTTTTAAGCTTTTCAATATCGAAAGGCTTTTTAATATAGTCATCGGCGCCGATCTCAAAAGCTTTTTTCATATCTTCTTGGCTGGCACTGGCTGAAATAAACACCAAAGGAATTTTCTTAAGATCTTTATGCTCCTTCAAAAGCTGCCCAAGCTCAAAGCCATTGATCCATGGCAAACCGACATCCAAGATGATCAAATCGACAACTTGATCGTCTAATACTTTTGTTAACTCCGTCGCATCGGCCGCCATCTTTAGCAAATAGCCTTCGCTTGAAAAAACTCGTTGATAAGCTGATCGCATGGATTCGTCGTCTTCGATAATAAGAAGATTTTTAGGTTCAAGCTTTTTCTTGGCATCACGAAATTGGTCCAAGGAAACCACTGGTTGGCTGGCGATTTTAGCCTTCGTCATTTTTTCAATCTTAGTGACTAAATCTTTCGTGTTGATTTTCTTAGACATTAATTCCCCTGATCCTCTAGCCATCGTTCGCAGTCAATAGCAGCCATACATCCTGTCCCTGCCGCGGTGACCGCCTGCCGATAAACATGATCAGCAACATCACCGGCCGCAAAGACCCCTGGAATATTAGTATAGGTGGATCCTGGTTTCGTCACAAGATATCCGGTTTCATTCATATCAAGCAGACCTTTGAATAGATCCGTATTGGGTTTATGGCCAATGGCCACAAACATTCCTTGCACCGAAAGCTCGGATTCTTTTTGATCGACAAGACCCCGCAACTTTAGGCCGGTCACGACTTTTCCGTCTCCAACGATTTCAGTCACCTCTGTGTTCCAAATAACTTCGATTTTTGGATGATTCAGCGTTCGGTCCGCCATAATTTTTGAGGCCCGAAAAGAATCCCTGCGATGAATGACATAAACTTTTTTTGCAAAGCGAGTCAGAAACTGAGCTTCCTCCATCGCCGTATCACCGCCACCCACGACAGCTACAACTTGTTCCTTAAAAAAAGCGCCATCACAAGTTGCGCACGCTGAAACACCACGGTTGTAGTATTTTTTTTCTGTCGGAAGACCCAACCACTTAGCACTTGCACCCGTTGAAATAATGGCTGACTGCGCTTGATATTCATCTTTTCCAACCAAAATCTTAAAAGGACGTTTTGAAAAATCCACCTTGGTGACATTTTTAGTGATAAACTGAGTGCCAAATTTTTCGGCTTGATTTCTCATGACGCCAATCAGTTCTGGTCCAGCAACTCCTTTGGCAAAACCCGGGTAATTTTCAACATCAGAGGTGATCATTAGTTGTCCGCCGGCCTCTTCACCTTCAATCATCAATGGCGCTAATCGAGCCCGTGAAGAGTAAATAGCGGCCGTTAATCCGGCAGGTCCTGAACCAATAATAATCGTATTGTAAATCATATTTTTCCCCAGTGGCTAAGTAGGAAATCAAACTAACAGCCCAAGAACAAATTGTCTATCTTGGGGCGCCGTCGACCAGTGAATTGACAAGATCCTGTGCGACATTGCTGGCCGATTGCACCAAGCCGGCAGTTTGCCGCGGCCACGCGCCTGGAGGCAATAAATCTGTGTCCATATAAGGAGCATTGAAAAGATGAATTTCCTTTTCTGGGGACTCAATATTAAGGCAGGCAACAAGGCCGCTTAAGGCATGCTTTGCTGCGCAGTACATGCTAGCCCCTGGATCCGCAGAAGAACCTGCCACCGATGATCCAATCATAATGAATTTCCGCACAGACATTAGATTTTTTCCAGCACAAAGTTCCCAGGCCAAATAACTAGGACATTCAAAAGTCACAGTCAGGGCCCACTCTTGATCCCGCCAAGCCTTGTCGCCAAATTTTCCGTAGGGGCCGCCCCCAGCACAGTAAATTAAAATTTCAGGCTGATTTTCATTTATTTTTTCGATCAGTGAAGGCCATTGATTTTTCTGTGAAAAGTCACTCGAGAACCAGTCCGTGTTGCTGCCTAAAGGGGACGGCTTGCGGGACACCGTCAAAACCTGGTGGCCTCGGGTCTGTAAAGCTTGACAGAGCGCAGCTCCTAAACCTCGACTACCTCCCAATATGGCAACCTTTTCTTTTCTCATGAAAAAGTCTGTAGCATACTCACTGTCAGGACAACAAGCTGTATGCCCAAGATTAAGTTTATAAAAAATAAGCCCGAACTGGACGTCCCCCTGGGCGCGAACCTGATGCAATCGTTACTGGCCGCGGGCCTGCCTGTCGCCTCATCCTGCAATGGGGACGGCGTGTGCAGCAAATGTCGGATCAAAATTATCGACGGAGAAAAAAATATTTCTGAAATCAATGACACCGAGTTGATTCTAAAAGAACAAAACAGTCTTGGAAAAGAAATTCGAATATCTTGTCAGGTCGAGGTTTTCGGTGACGTCACTGTCGACGCCAGTTATTGGTAAGCCTAACCAACTGCCCCACTTAAGTGTGCGTAGCGCAGACTAACGCCTCAAGGTTACTTTGTTATTTTAGGTGTTTAAATGATTCGTTGTTACCAAACGAA
>JAYWEQ010000033.1:0-5354 GCA_043779185.1 Pseudobdellovibrionaceae bacterium | reverse complement strand
CATCCAATTCCGCCAATAAGCAAATTTTGAGACGACAGATTCAAATCTCAACGGCGTGGATAAGCCGCATCAATCATCGATTTTTCAGAAATTGAAATTTAAAAAAACAAATTTTTTCCCATGCCGTTTGAAAAACGGCGGGAGGCATAGCTATGCCCAAAATTTGGCGACGAACCTTACACTTTCTGATGAGTGGTTGAACCAGAGCGAGCTCATCGTCTGGGCTCCTGGATGATTTTGATAATGGAGATCATCACGCTCCGTTGGAGTGGTGTAATTTGTGGTAACGTTCGCGTAGAGTTCAAATCCCTGACTCACTTTCCTAACCCTTGTCGCATCTCTCATGCGACCGAGCTATTCGGTTATCAGAGATCGCAATGACTTTTCCACATTTATGCTGTGGAAAACATATGGGCAGACACTTTCTCTGGGAACTGCCAACCCGCTATCAGTGCAATCACCCCCTTGTAAAAAATTTCAGGAACTCGTAACCAAAACATTTTTGATCTTTCCAAGTATTTCGCTGGGAAATTAATAAATTTTCTTCTGGTTTTCTTGACCATCATCGGAGTTTCTGGATTGTCCATAAGGCTGACAAAACGCAAATTTCCGGAATTGAATCCGGACAGTGAGGATTCTTTAACGCAGTAAATTCAGGTGTTTAGACGGGCGAATTGACCTATAGTACAACTAGCTAGAAGCGAGGAGGCTTTTATGGAAAAAAGAAAGAACGGACCACAAAAAGGTGCTGCAAAGAAATGGTCTGAGAGACTGAAGGAACTTGGCGAACAATCGCCTCCGAAAGACCTTATGAAGATTCTCAATCAAAAGGAGAAGCCCAAAAAGATCGCCGCAGCACCAACCCCAGACAAAGAGTTGGATGTTTAATGCAGGTAGCTGACAGTTCTCAGCCAATTCCATTAGGTTTTATTTCACAAATAAATCTGACACTTGAGGATTCTGATTTTGCCTATAAAATTGACCTCGTGAGTTCTACAGAGTTGGCTCTTAGCTATCGGACAAGCGTAGATCATGACAAGATTGAGCTGTAGATCAAAAAGCGATGCTCAGTAGAGATGGACTTAGTTGGACTATCCTGGATGCCCCCGCCTGAAGTAAATAATTAATTTTTGATTTTACTTAGACAAGTCACAGCGTTCTTTACTATAGATTAGTGCGAAGCCAAGATATTTATCTTTATTTTTTGCCTGTTTAAATAGTCCCAATTGACAGTAAGGAACACGATGTCCAAGTTCATTATCGTAATTAGTACCACCTTAGATAAGCTTCATCCAGCTCCCTAAAAGATGTCAATTTTAAATAAAAAAATTGCTCGGCACATTGGTAATATTGTGGGCGCTGCTCATTTCTGAACACTGACTATTTGATTAGGCTCCGCTAAAAAGAAAACGGCACTGAGGAGCCAACCGCAAAGGGATTGCAGGGATATCAAAAGCTGGATTTTTGGACTCAGATCCCATCAGTTTTTTTCGCGCCAAGAATTTCTGATATGAAACTGGAAATAATTTATAAAAGCCTTCAGTTGAATTTTCCATTGATTGCCCCAGCTCTGTTTCCATTGATCTCACCAGATGATCGCCAATTTTCACTTCTTCTGCACTTAACTTTGATGACCAGAATCTTCCACTGAACGTATCTTCTGTTTCCAGTCCCCAACCGGTTTTCAATCGAGATTTCCCTTGAAGTGAAAGCAACATTAGATAATTTCGTAGTCTGCCAATGGCCTCGGGCTCCAAATTAGTGACGGCTCGCGGATCGATTTTAAGATCAGCAAAAAGTGACTGGATACTTTTCATCTTCATCAGCAACCGAAGTTTTTCAGAATCACAAGTCATATCAAAAATTCTGGCGGCCAAATCCATGGTCTCAATGTTTTCAGACACCAAGAACATTTTTTGCACAGCTGGCAGCTCTTCTGTATAATGGCTTAAGACGGCCTGATAAAGGCCACGATTTCGATAGGCTGGATTAACGAAAGTTGCTACAAGGGATGACGTCAAAAGCCATTTTTGACTTGACGGCTGAATGTATAACTTTCTAGGTCCGTCAATCAGCACAACTTCTCCCGCACTGTTGAGAAGAGTCATTGAAAATTCAGTCTTTGTACCCCGGAAGAGCAACCTGAATTCGGAATCACTGAGAAGAAGCTTCTTCTCGTGAATCAATGGTAGACTGTCTCTTTGTTTTACAAGTGTCATGTTCAGATCACGGTAGTGAGCGGCTTCCGACCATTTAAATTCGGATCCTTCAACGAAGACCAGGTCCTTTAAACTTCTAAATTGAGATTCGATTTCGCCGAGTTGGAGAATTCGATTCAACATGATTTTCAAGTAACCGAATTTGGGTGAACTCCATGCGGCATTCAACATCATTTCTGAGATACGGCTTAGGTCTTGGCTGTTGATCTCGGATCGAATTGGCACCTCCCGCATCAGTTCAGGGTGCATATTCCAGAGCCTTATCAACCAATCAGGCGTTTTGATTGTTTTATTTAGAAAGGCTGGCCTCTGGTTGCCCTGTTCATTTTCGGTCATTACAAAACCTTCATGCTGATTGACGAACACTGGTATTGTCGAATCGGCCGTAAAGTCGATGGCACTCGAAATTTCGTGCGATAAAATCGAACGCAGTTTTTCTTCTGGCGTGTTGCTTTTTAAAAGATTTTCGTAATTTCGCATGCGCGCGATTCTTGGGACTAGATCAGAGGAGCGAGTCTTTGAGTTTCGGAGATATTTTCGGTTGCCAATCGCACGGAGTCTCTCTTCTCGATTTTGCGTCTTATCCTTTTGATCAATGAGAGCCAGAATCAAATTCCGATAAGTTTTTTGAAAAATGAGAATTTCTTGATGAGCCAACTTGCTGTCATAAGCTTCTTTCGAATGAAAAGTGCCAGCAACAGAAAGGACTTCCTCGAGTTGCAAAAAGTCCCGCTCGAGCAATCGACTCAAGGAGATATCAGAGAGCCATTTCCGCAGATTAAAGATGGGCATTCGCAGACTTTTCTTGCCAACGGTGACAACATTCGACGTTTGCAGAGCCGTCAAACGCTGCATTGCTTGTGAAATATTCCGAACATCGACAGGTTTTTTATCTATGAGTTCAGAGACTTCGTTGTGATCAAAACCAAGTCGGATAAGATTCAGTTCCAAAGATGTGCGGTCATAAATTTTCTGAAATAAATCCTCGGCATTCAAGGAGCGAAGATCGACAAAGGTTGTTAGTATTTGCAAAAGTTCCTGATTCCAATGCTTTGAGAAGTCTTTTTGTCTTGCGACAGTCCCGAGATCTGGATCGGCATACAGATCAGCAAAGAAGAGCTCAAAAGCGTTGAATCCACCGAAATCAACGAGCTGTCCATTGATCAAACGGTTCCCCCGAGTTGGGGAACTTTGCGTGTAAAGAAAATTATCGTAAAAAGCCATTTCCCTTGCGGAATTTTTAATATTTTCGCTGAACAGCAACTTCACTTGATCGGCAAAACTACGACCGGCAAACAAAGAATCCCTTGAAAAATGGTATTCAAGAAGTTTTCGCAGTTTATTGGGATCACTGCGGTATCTCCACAAATGGGCGAAGCGCAAATTCGTCGGAGACACGCGCACCATAATACCGGCAGGAGCTTTCGTTTTACCATCAGACAAAGTTCTAATTTCATTTGTACCAATCGCCACTAGGACGCGAGAAGCATTAGAAATTCCAGATTTATAAAGAACTTCACCGCTGTAATACTCCTGCAGAATATCTGGTTGATGAGTCAGCCCATCCGTGTGACCAGCAAGAGCTTCATATCCAAGTCCAGTTCGGCCTGTGCCTTTGGTGTTGATATCGAATGTTCGTTCGCGACCGTCTTCACTTCTGCTTTTTATTTCTCCAAGCCACACGGATCGACCATCGCCAGTTCCCGAATCATAATCCAGGCCGCCGTCTGAGTAATATGTAGCAAATACTTGAGGTCGGTTTCCTGTCAAAGTCCCAGTCTCATCAATTTTGAAATCAAATGTACTTAATATTTTCTGTTCCAATTCCTGGGTTAGGTGATTGGGCGCATCTGCAGGCAGCAGACCCAGCTCTTTGGCCAATTCAAAATTAAACAGGACAATTTTAGAATTTTTATTCGGAACAATCTCGAATTTTTCGAAATACGTGGAAGTCTCCAGCTGGGCGGGCATGGAATGGTGTTTGTCCAGAAGCGTCTGCCAAGGGTCCATTCCCCAAGCGACCGAGAGGCCGAGACTGAGCAGTACGAAAAAAATGAGTTGGGTGACTTTTGTCATCACACTTAATAATTGCAAGGCCGATGCCCCTATCAGAGGCCCTAGAGACCCTAGCGGGGTCGGAATTTTAAGTCCAGGCACAAAAAGAGTCATCTACCTGTCAAACTAATTATCACCTTTTGCGCTCTTTCTGGAATTTGTGGGGATGCGGGGTAGGCTCTTGTTGCCAGGTTTTCTGACTGGACTTTAGATGGAGGCCAGGTCCTGGAAAGTTCAAATGGGGGCTTTTCACTTTTGAAATTCGAAAAACCTGTTTAATGTAAAAGAGCAATTCCCAGGAGGATTTATGTCTTTAAGATTGTTTGCCTTTGCACTTCTTATGTTGGCCATTCCAAAATCTTTTGCAGGCTTGTTGCTTGAACCTTATCTTGGCGCCACCGGAGGGACATATTCTAGTGAAGTAAAAACGGGTGGATTTTCCATCGGCTCGCCGATGGATTCAAAATTGAGTGGAACAGCTTTTGGTGGAAGAGTCGGCTTTAAGCTTTTAGCTGTTTGGGCAGCCGTAGATTACATGGCTGTGAACTGGGCCGTAAAATATGACAAGCCCCTTGCAACTCCTGATGGAACGGGGAAAGGTCAATTTATTTTTGCTGACGTGGGAGTTGATTTACCATTCCTATTTCGATTTTATGGCG
This sequence comes from Pseudobdellovibrionaceae bacterium, assembly GCA_043779185.1. Taxonomy (GTDB): domain Bacteria; phylum Bdellovibrionota; class Bdellovibrionia; order Bdellovibrionales; family Bdellovibrionaceae; genus JAYWDA01. Next base: position 421 of record JAYWEQ010000033.1, on the reverse strand, counting down.
GCTATGGTTTTTCAAACTATTTAAAAGTTTCTGGCAATAATAGTTTAGGTGTGCAAGGCGAAGAAGTTTTAAAGGGCGGATCGGCTCTGAAAGCTGGAATTGGTTTTTCATTTATAAAGTTTCTTTCGCTGAATATCGAGTATATCAAACCTAATTATACAAATTATGCGGTCTCGTCGAACAGTGTTTCAGTCTATGATGGAACGTCCGACAGCAACTTTAAGACACTTGATCAGTCGTTCACGATGGTCAGCTTAAGCTTTCCGTTTAGTTTGCTATAAAAATTAGAAACTGCCACTTAAGTGTGCTTGCTTTAACTCGTGCGTCGAATAAGTTCAGTTTTTCTAGAGGCTTATCATCTCCTTGCGGCCAAACGAATTCCTTAGGAATTCGTTTGGTAACAACGAATCATTTAAACACC
>JAYWEQ010000032.1:0-26934 GCA_043779185.1 Pseudobdellovibrionaceae bacterium | reverse complement strand
ATCGATGTTCAAGACATGGGCTGCGACTTACAAAAATCGTGACCGCACTGCCAAGACATACGACGGAGCAGTCTTAAGATTCATTCGGCTTAAGAAAGGCTACAACCTCGCGACGGCCTCGAAACTTGTCGGCTTGTCTATAAGTTATATTTCAAAGATCGAAACCGGTGCAAAGCCTGTGACCTTGGAAATGAGAAATCAAATCATGACCGGCTATGGGTACAGTCCTTCAAGTTTCAAAAACTTAAGCACGGATCCAGTTCGGTCAAAGGCTGTTCCATGCAAACTCAAACTTGAGATTTTGCTTCATGCCTTGCAACCCGAGCAAATTGAATCTGTTTTTCACTACGCCCAATCACTGATAACGGCAGATACGTTGTCGTCAGTCCAGAATATTTAACCCGAACCAAGGAGCAGATTTATGGGACTCAATAAATTTTTCGAAGCAATTGCAATTATTGTTATTCTCGCGGCATCAACTGGACAGCTACCGCGACTTGTCCGTCAGGTGCAAATCGCCCAACTCCATCTATTGAAGGCATCACAGTCGAAACGTTGGGGACAAGCGTTGCTTTTACAGGATTTAAAATAGTATCTCTAATCAGTTGCGAACCATTTGGTGGTAAGATCTTTCTTATCGCCAGAAAATCTTTGCAAAGCTGCATTATTTTTCCAAAGTGCGAGAATCCATTATTATGTCAAATCCTCGTCATTATTCCTGTTTCATTAAACAGAAATATAAATTTTCTTCCAGTCCCAATGCAAGGTTGACATGCTGACAACTTTTGGAAAATACATAGCTTAACTCTTGAGAGGAAATTTATGAAAATTTTATTTGTCGCCTTGATGTTTCTTGGATTTCAAAGTGCGTTTGCGCTTGAGTCAAAATTAGACTCTCAGTCTACTCGATCCACGCAAAATCTTGTAAAGCCAAATCACAGTGGAAACCGCTGGGCTTTTCTTGGTTGCACTCACGACGAACATGAATGCCATGATATGGCCCATGAGTATGGCTATCGCAATTCTTATGCAGTTCATGATCACAGAACCTGTTACTATGGTGATGAGAATCATGCTTGCTATGCTCAATAGAAGCGTACTCGAAACCCTTGGCTAGCTTGTTGAAGGGTTTCTCTGTTATTTTGTATTTCACATTTGTTGGTTAAATGCCAAATATCGCTCTAAAAGAATTGTGTAAAAATATTGTCGGTGGCCAACAGGCAGAAATCGCGCAAATGAAATTTCCGCTGTAAGAGTTGGAAAAATAAAATCTAAAAAAATACACTCCATCCAAGGAATTAATTAATTTTTTGAATGTTAGGCAGTTTAAAGATAGTTTCTTGACCCTGCACCTGAACCCGCTTGGCCTTCACAAGAAGAATCTTGGATTTAAGAACCTTACTGCGTGGAACACAGTCAAAGTGATCTCCCCCGATGGCTTCGCACTTAAGCTCAACGGACGTATTTCCTAATATAAACCATGCTTGAACTTCAGAATCTTTAACAACTGGGTTTTTTAAATCGACATCAAGCAAATAAATATGGAATGAGCCGTCTGAGTCCTGCATCAGTTCACTATAAAAAAGGCCAACCATGGCAAGATACCCACCATGCGGCCCAAACTTAGGGCCAGCCTCAGAATATCTAGATAGAGAAAAAATTATCATTAAACCCGCTAATATACTTTTCAACCCAACTCCTATTCCACAGACAAATATTACAAATTTATACCGCTAGCCTTCAAAATAATCATATATTTTAAGTAAAATCACTCTTGATATATACTCTACTATAGTATAGTAATAAACTCGTATGGAGGCTCAATGCTAGAAAATTCTCGGCAAGAAAAGAAGGCTGAAAAAACAACCAAATCTATGACTGTCAACGGTGCTAATCATACCGCCCATATGAAAAGATTAACCAGGGTTCGAGGACAGGTTTCTGGAATCGAAAAAATGGTCCTAGAAAGAAGATACTGCCCAGAAATTCTTCAGCAGCTGAAGGCGGCCCGCTCGGCACTCCACAGTATAGAGTGCTTGATACTTGAGGAACACTTACGCCACTGCGTTCAAAGCGCCATTGGCAATAAAAATACGAAGGCGGCTCAACTTAAAATTGAGGAAATTATCAACTTACTTAAAAGTCAAAATTAAGGCCGGTCGTCCCTACCGGGTGATTAAAAGTTGATCAATAGTGAAAAAGTGACCGCCTCTGACCCTCCAGCGGAAGCATTAAGTTGCCGGAGCAAAACTTAGAAATAATATCTCAGAGACTCGCTGGTTTTTATGATAAAAATAATGTGATTAAAAGGAAATGTTTTTGAAAAACTAGTGGTCAAAGTGGAGTCTGTATTTCGTATGATGAGTTTTGCAAAGTTGATTATTTTATTAATAATTTTAGGTGGAATTACCGCCTGCAACTACTCTCGACTAAAAATTCCTGATGAAAATAATGATAAGATTTATGGCCAAATCAGCCCTGAAGAAAAAACAACGTTAATGAACTATTCCTATGTTTATACAAAAATTATTGAGCCCAAATGCACGAATTGTCACGGCGATTCAGGAAAAGTAAACTTAGAAACCTACGAAAATATTATTTCAAACTTGGAAACAATAAAGAAAACTGTCTTCATTGAAAAAAATATGCCCAAAAAAGGCAGCTTAACTTTCGAAGAAAAAAGAATGTTGTGGAATTGGATTAAAATGGGGGCCCCTAAAGACAGCGCAGGGCAACTGCCTCCTGAACCTGAAATTCCTCTGGAACCAAAATTTGCGTCGATTGCTAAATTGATTTTTGAAAAAAAGTGCGTCTCCTGCCACTCTCCAGGTAATTCTGGAAAAAGGATTCTTATGGACAAAGATTCACTGATGAACTCGCCTTTGGAATTAGTCCTTCCAGGAAATGCCGACGAGTCCGGTCTTGTCCTTTCAGTGGAAAGATCAGACAAGAAAAGAATGCCACCGGCTGAAGATGGTTATTCAGCTTTGAAAGATGCAGAAAAAACCGCCATCAGACTTTGGATAACAAATGGCGCTAAGGATTAAAAAAATAAATCAACAAGGAGTTTTTAAATGTTACGACCTTTCTTTTTTACTTCTGCTATCTTTTTTTACGGCCTTATTTCATCGGCAGAAGTGATCACTTGCAGCGGCAATGTCCCTCAACAAGTCAGCCTTAAGTTTGATTTGACCATAGATATAAACAGGGCCGAGAGCACTATTAAATTTATCGACGAAAGTTCCGCCTTCCCATCTTCCGTATCTCAGGGGCTTTCTCTCCATTCTGATCGTTATTATACTTCAGCCACAAGCTTGAGATATCAAAATAAAGATGACTTCAACTATTATCTAGAACTTAATATTGAGAATGGCAAAATAACCAAGGCGACTCTTAACCAGCGTCCTTATTTTGAAAAATCTGATATTTCATGTGAAGTTAACGGCGACCTTCCGCAGTCTAAAAAATGTGACTCAAACCCCAGTCAAAGCCTTCTCGAATTAGCCAAGTCCGGCGGCTCCGTGAGGGATATGCAAGCCCAGATAAGTTGTGGTGCGAATGTAAATTTTAAAGATAAAAAAGGCTGCACACCCCTTTTGTACAGCGTTGATATGAGCTGCGGAACGACCGGTTCCCCGATGGCTGGAGCGCCGGGATCTGGAACAATTAATAACAGTGCCATCGTTGATTTTTTGATTTCTTCCGGCGCCTTTGTCGATACGATCGATCTTTTGTCTAAAGAAACTTCCCTCATAAAATCTGCAAAATATGGGGTCCGAGACGTTTACGAGTCCTTTATCGCAGCAGAAGCGAATTTCGATGCCCAGGATAAAGATGGGTACACAGCCTTAATGCGAGCCGCAATGACGGGTGATCCAGTCATTGTAACAAGTGTCTTAGAAGGAAATCCAGATCGCCGAATCAAGAATCATCAACGCCAAACCGCTTATGACTTGGCTAAACATTGGGGCAAAAACGATGTTGTCGATCTGCTAAGAATTCCTGACTCAAGCATTGTGATTGAAGGAAAAAATGATGGTACGTGCTCACCACTTAAAATTGAAATTAAGCAAAATTCGGTGGTTGAAATTGTCTTGAAAGCTAGCGACAAGATGTCTTTATTAAAGTCTGCATCTTTAGGAATATTTTTAATGGCAGAGCCCAAGTCCAGTGGAAAGATTATTCTGTCGGCGATCAAGGCAGGTGTATTTCCATTCACTTGCGGTTTTCACGGAGCAAATTCGACTTCAAACGGCCAAATTATCGTAAAATAGGAAAATGTAACAATGAGAATTTTAACTTTTTTTAAAACAATTCTGTGAATTCTGTAGTTTATTTTTTATTAATTTTTTTCATGGGTGGGCCGATATGGGCCTTCCCTGAAAATGTTCGCCATGGGTATTTCACTTGTACAAGCTGCCACGTTTCCCCTTCTGGCGGTGGCGTTCTTACCCCCTACGGCCGTTCGCTGTCAGCAGAGTTGATGAGCACTTGGGGAACCACAAAAGTTTCTGGTTTTTTATTTTCAGATCAGGAAGATGAGGAAAGAAATCCTCCGTGGTTTCGGGCTCAAGGGCTTCTGCGTGGTGTTCAGACCTACCGAAATACTCCCGCCATAGAGAAAGCCTTATGGATTCCTATGCAGGCGGATCTTGAGGGCGGCTATGATTCGGAAAAATTTGCCATTATTGGGACCCTTGGCTATCACGCAAAAAAAGGATCTACGGATCTGGTCGAAGCTTTTTCAAGAAGACATTATATCCTTTATCGCTGGAATGATAATTGGGTGAACCGAGCCGGCAAATTTATGTTTTCATTCGGTCTTAATGAACCGGATCATATCACTGCGACACGGCGGGGCCTTGGCTGGGATCAAGGGAGCGAAACTTACAATTTTGAAACATCCTATTTAGGAGATTCACATTCTGAAACCCTCACTTTCATCTCAAGTTCCCCAGAATTAGATAATGTAAAAAGAGATACGGCTCTTGCTCTTAATACCGGCTTCTTTGCCTTTAAAAATTCTCGTATCGGATTTAGTCTTTATGGTGGAGAACAAATCACCTCAAAGCGGATTGTCTATGGACTGTATTGGATTCTGTCATTGACAGAAAAAGCCTATCTGTCGTCAGAGGTTTTTATCCAAAACCGACAAGATAAAATTCGTTTAGAAAAGAAAAATGGCTACGCCACCTTTCATCGATTAGGTTATGAAATTACAAAAGGGCTTTTTCCCTATATTCAAGCCGATCGAAGTTTCCTGGATACGACGGATAAAAGTGCCAAGCTTGATAGCTATGGATTAGGGATCCAATGGCTCCCCTTCCCGCATTTTGAAGTCATGGGATTTGTCGGCAAGGAACAAACCGCAGAAAATGATCCAACAGACTTTGCGTGGCTTATTTTTAATTTTTATATTTAATTTATAATTAGATTCCCGCGAAACCATTTTATAGAGGTGAAGTATGAAATTTCCTATTTGCATTTTATTTTTGTGTCTTTCTAGTATTTCTCGCGCGGATTTGCAGAGCGAGTTTCAAAGGCGTTTAGAAAGTATCGCCACAAAAAAGACAGTCACACCTGAAAAGATTAAAGCAGCACAAAAATTAATTGAAAAAAAAGTTGGGTCGGTCACTGAAAAAATAGAAAACATTCAATCAGATCCATACCAGATGACTAGTGATTCGCAAAAGTTTCTCTTTTACATAGATCAGCTGATTTTTATAAAATTAAAAAACAAAAAGATCTGTCGCGGACAGCTCGAGACCTTCCAAAATCAACCGACCTATCAAGGCCTAAGGGTCATTTGTATCGATGAAAAAAATAAACTTCAAACTTTCGAAGAAACTCTATAACAACCCTACGCAGACTCTCGTGGAGACATTCTTGCAGCTCACACTAAGGCAACCCAGCGAGCATCGTTTCAGAGATACTTCTGAAAATTGACGCAAGCCCAAGTGAGGAAAAATGGAACATCGTTATTTAAAAATGCCCCAGTCTTCGAGAATTATATTTTTATGGTTAGGAACAATATTTATGTGGGCCACCGAAATGCAGGGCCAAGAAAAATCCATGCGAGAAGGTATGTCGTCTTGCCCCTTGTGCGGAGCTATGGGCTGGGGTGGTATGGTTCTAGGCGGATTTTTGATGATCAGTATAATCGTCGCTTTTATTGCGCTCGCTGTTTTTCTGCTTCGCAAGAGTCGCGCCCATTAAACAGGAACACCTATTTGATTCCATCCACCTGCGGGGCGTTCTACAAAACTAGCGGCGCAGAGGGAGTTTATATTTAGCTTCATTTCCCTGCATCTGCTCGCGCTTTGCTTTTACGATCAGCTCTTTGCCTTTAAACGATGTATTTGAAGGCACACAATGAAAATGACTTTGTTCAACCAAATCGCATTTAAGATCAGACTTTTTCTTTCCAGAGCTTAGCCAAGCCTGAACTTCTGAATCTTTCACCGTGGGATTCTTAAACTCTACGTCTAGCAGATAGATATCAAATGAACCCTGTGAACCAGCGACAACTTCCGTATGAAAGGCGCCTGGCATTTGAATATATCCATCATGAGGACCCGGCTTATCTTCGCCATGTGACAGTGCCAAAATTGAGTAAAATAATACGATCATCATATAAACTTTTTTCATAGTGACTCTTTTTAAATGAGGTTTTCCAATTTTGTTGAAAGAATTTCTAAATCCTTTTGTATTTCATAGCTTTGTTTTTCAGCTTCAAAAAAACGCTCGGTCGCACCGACCAGGTCCGGAGAGTTTTTTATGCCACGTTTATACTCACCCAAGGTCATATCAAAATATTTTTTTGCGCTGACTCTTTTCCTTTGATTAATTTCAAGAAGGTCTAAAGATTCTTTAATTTTTTCTTTTAGAATTTCAAATTCTGATTGAAGATTTAATGCGGCTTGTGTCTTTTCCTTATCTTTGGCTGCGAAATTTAAGTTCGCAGCTCTCACTTTGTAGTAGCTATCAAATCCCGAAAAAAGAGGAATCGTTAAAAAAATTCCAACTCTAGTTTCATCGTAACGCAATGGCGCCACTTCTGAAGGTGTGATCCTTCCAAATGCATACTCGAAATCAAGCCTTGGAATAAACTCAGACCTGGCTGTCACCTTTTCTGCTTCAGAAGCCTCAATATCTCCCTGCGCTTTTCTTAAAAGTGGATTATTCTCAATCTTTGCACTTTGTAATATCATCTTTATTTCGGGCGCTGTTCTAAATTGAATTTTTTCAAATTCTTGATCTTGAAGCTCTTCCCCGAAAATTCTAAAAAGCTTCTGGTGGACTTCAAGATGAGTTTGCTCAATTCTTCTTTTTTGAATTTCGAGCTCATCTTGTCTTAATTCAAATTCAATATTATCAACAGAGCTTGTCAAGCCTGCGGCAATTTTTTTTGTGGCCATTTGCTTCTGGATTTGCGCTAAATTAATTTCTTCTTTGAAGATTTCCCTAAGGCCATGAAGATACAGCATTTCGCTGACGGCTTCTTTAACACTCAGACGAACATCCCTTTTTTTAATTTCCAAATTAGCTTCTTGCACTGTCAAATCAGAACCTGCCTTGCGAACAAGAGCACGATCCTTGAAACCATTAAAAAGATTCATTTGTCCGCGAAGGTAGCCTAAGTAACCTTTTGCTGGTTCGATGTCTTCGCGACGATTTTCCCAGCCACCGACGGCATTTAAACTTGGATAAAAAGTCGAATGAGATCCACTGGCTCTAGATTGAGCCGCCTCTTTATCTTTAAGAAATGCACTGTACTCTGCATTTTTCTGCAAAGCCTTTTCAACCAATGCATCAAAAGAATTCTGAGCAAATGCTGAATCGATAAATAGCGCACCCGAAACAAAAATAAGAAAGCGGATCAACATAAATGACCTCTATTGTTTTTCAACTTGGAGTTTGAATGTATCTTTTTTTCCTTTAACATCCGTTTTTACGATCACTTCAGTTCGATAGGCATCTTTAAAATCGACATTTGTTTTAAACCCAACCGCTTGCGCATCGACTTTAAGACTTTCCATTTTTCCTTTAGGCCCCTTTGACGTTGCCGTTAACTTTAATTCCGTCGGCAGCAAATCTTTTCCTTCGTGGCTCATGGGATAAAATGCGATTTCGGTCCCACTGACGACGTATTCCAAATTAATTTCTTTCCCTGCTTTTGCCACACCACCATGGCTGGTCTTGATGGCGCCTGGAACTGCGTCATGCCCTTCATGAGCTAATGCCAAAGACCCAAAAGACAAAACAAACCCTAGTGCTGCTAAAAACCGAACTGAATATTTCATTTTACTTTCTCCTTTTATGTATTTTTTGATTCAAAAATATCTTTTTCATTCATGTGTTCGACACTTTCAATAGCTGATTTTTTTCCATAATGGTAAAAGACCGTTGGAGTGACAAACATATCAAGCAAGGTCGAGCTGAATAAACCCCCAACAATAACTACAGCCACTGGGTGAAGAATTTCCTTGCCTGGCTCACCACCAGCTAAGACTAAAGGCGCAAGACCTAAAATGGCTGTCAAAGCCGTCATTAAAACCGGAACAAGTCTTTCTAAAGATCCTCGAATGACCATTTCTTTGGTAAAGTCTTCCCCTTCATGCTTCATCAGATGCAGGTAATGGGAAATCATCATAATCCCATTCCTGGAAGCAATTCCACAAAGAGTCACAAAGGCAACTAGGCTTGCCACAGAAATCGTTTTGTCGGTTAAATAAATTCCTATAATTCCACCAATAAAAGCCATCGGAATATTCAACATCACTTGGACCGAAACAAAAGTCGATTTGAAATGCATGTAAAGAACAAGAAAAATACTAACCACCGACAAGAGTCCCAACAGAATCATCAAATTTGAGGCCTGCTTTTGACTTTCGAATTGTCCGCCGTAATTTAAAAAATATCCTTCTGGCAGCTGAACTTTTTCTTTGATTTTCATTTGAACCTCACGAACAAGGCCATCTAAATCTCTTCCCGATGAATTGGCTAGAACGACAATGCGCCTTTGTGAATTTTCACGATTAATAATATTTGGTCCATTAGATTCAAAGACGTCAGCAATTTGCTCAACACGAATTTTCGACCCGTCTGGCATCACTTTAATGGGAGTTTTTTTAATCAGCTCAAGATCGGATCTTGATTTCTCATCAAACCTCATAAAGACATCAACGCTTTTCTGCCCCTCTAAAATTTGCCCGACAGCTTCGCCTTGCAAAGCCTTTTCTAAAAGTTCAGACAGCTCACCAAGGACGATGCCGTACTTTGCCGCTTCTTTCCTCATTAGTTGAACTTTGACTTGTGGAATCAGAACTTGTTGCTCAATTTGCAAATCAACAAGTCCTTGTGTCCCTTCGATAGCCTGCTTTATCTCTGCGGCTTTAGTTCTAAGAACCGTTAGATCAGTTCCAAATACTTTCACAGAAATCTGTGCACGCACCCCAGACAATAAGTGATCCAAGCGATGTGAGATAGGTTGTCCAACATTTATAAAAACGCCTGCAACTTTTGATAAATTTTCGCGAATTTCTTTTAAGACAATCTCTCGTGGTCTGCCGTCTTCCTTGAAATCAACATCGATTTCAGAAGAGTGAACTCCTTCGGCATGTTCATCTTGCTCGGCGCGACCCGTTCTTCTGGAAACAGATTTGACTTCTGGCGACTTTAAAATTCTTTCCTCGGCCTGAACACCCAACTTATTTGATTCCTCTAGTGATATCCCTGGCGCTGCCATCATTGAAATGGTGGCGGTTCCCTCATTAAACTTAGGCAAAAAGTCTCTTCCCATTTTGGACGCTAAAAGTAAGCTTCCGAAGAAGAATGCCAAAGTGATTCCAATAATTGTTTTAGGTCGCGCCAAAGAAAAATTTAAGACCTTAATATCCATTTTCTTTAAAAAACGCACCAGCGCGCCATCTTCATGGGCTAGTAATTTATCCTTTGATAAGAGAAGTGAGCATAGGGCTGGGGTCACTGTCAGGGATACAATCATTGAAGCCAGAAGCGAAATAATATAAGAAATGCCAAGGGGAACAAAAAGTTTTCCTTCAATTCCACTCATACTAAATAGGGGCACGAACACCAAACAGACAATGATCGTCGCAATAACAATAGAATTTCTGACTTCACTGGATCCTTCATAGATGACGATCAGTGGATTCTTTGGATTGGAACTTTGGCGGTTTTCTCGTAGTCTTCGATAAACATTTTCGACATCCACAATCGCATCATCAACAAGCTCACCAATAGCGATTGCCAATCCACCTAAAGTCATCGTATTCACGGAAAGACCGAATATTTTAAAAACGATGGCCGTCAAGACGAAGGACAGTGGAATCGCCGTCATCGTAATCATCGTCGTTCTAAAGTTAAGTAAAAATAAAAAAAGTACAATCAACACAAGAATGACGCCATCTCGGAGTGCGGCTTTTACATTTTCGATCGACGCTTCAATAAAATGCGATTGTTTAAAAAGATCGGTGTTAAGATCCACCCCTTTCGGAAGCGAGACTTCTAATTCCTTCAGAGCTTTTTCAATTTCAATTGTTAAATCTATGGTGCTAGCACCAGGCTGCTTTTGGATGCTCATAATCACGCTAGGCTTGGCGTTGACACTGGCATCACCGCGCATCACCTGCGGGGCTTCTTGAACTTCAGCAATATCTTTCACCAGGACGGGCCGTCCCAGATGCAGACCAACAACTGAATTTAAAATCTCATCCTTATTTCGAATCCCGCCCAAAATACGAATCAAGGATTCATTCTTTTCAATATTTATAAATCCACCTGTTGAATTAAGACTGATTTTAGAAAGACTGTCTTCGATCGTCGATATCGCAAGCTGAGCTTGCTGAATCTTTTCGGCGGAAAGAAGAATTTGATATTGCCTGACTCCACCACCAATTGAGATCACCTGAGCCACACCCGGGATACTAAGTAATCTGGGCCGAATCGTCCAATCCGCTAGCGTTCTTAAATCCATGGGCCGCAGAACTTTCGATGTTAGCCCCACGAGCTGGATTTCCCCCATGATGGAAGCGATCGGACCCATCACTGGGGTTACATTTCGAGGAAGTTTTTCTTTTGCTAGGGCCAGCTTTTCTTGCACCAACTGACGATTTCTAAAAACATCAGTCCCCCAAGCAAATTCAACATAGACGATACTTAAACCCACGCCTGAATTGGATCTCACGCGCTCAACCCCAGGAAGCCCATTCAACGCAGTCTCTAATGGAAAGGTCACCAAGGTTTCCACTTCCTCAGGAGCCAAGCCCGCAGCCTCAGTCATAACATTCACGGTCGGTCTATTAAGATCAGGGAAAACATCAACAGGTAGATTCTTTGCAGTCCAACCACCATAGGCAACAAGTAAGGCTGCTCCTGCTAAAACAAAAAGCCGATGGGAAAGAGAAAATTTAATCATTCTATTCAGCATTCGTTACGACCTATCCCAGTTGATCTTAATTACGAAAATAATAAGGCTTTTGTGACAAAAGTCCCATTATAGTACATTATTTTTGAAGCCCTAAGGAGCAAGTTCAGCTTCCATAAGTATCATTCGTCCAAGCTTTTTTGTCCAAGTCTTAATGCATTTCCAATCACCGAAACCGAGCTAAGCGCCATTGCAGCACTTGCAAACATAGGGCTTAATAAAATTCCTAAAAAAGGAAATAAGACGCCCGCTGCAATGGGAACCCCGACAAGATTATAAATAAAGGCAAAGAATAAATTTTGCCTTATATTTTTCATAGTTTGAAGACTTAAGTTTCGAGCTTTCACGATCCCGTTCAAGTCTCCTTTAATTAAAGTTATGCCAGCACTTTCAATGGCTACATCCGTTCCATGCCCCATAGCAATTCCCACATGCGCTTGCGCTAACGCTGGCGCATCGTTCACGCCATCGCCCGCCATAGCTACAATGCGGCCTTCTTTTTGAAGTTTCTCAACGGCCTCTTTTTTTTGCTGTGGCAAGACATCGGCAATAAAATTCTTGATCCCAAGCTGCTGAGCTATGGCTTGTGCCGTCACTTGGTTGTCACCCGTCAGCATAATGATCTCGATATTTTTACTTTGAAGGTCACGGATCGCTTTCTGAGCCGTCGACTTAATTTGATCAACCACGGCAATCAGTGCCACCAATTTCTGGCTTTCCGCTAAAAACATGACGGTCTGCCCTTGCAACCTTGCCGCTTCAACCTCTTTTTCAAACTTCGTAAAAGAAATCTTTCGCTCCTGCATCCATTTTGAATTTCCAATGAAATAGGGTTTTCCCTCGATCGAACCTTGGATGCCTTGGCCTGTCAGCGACTGAAAGTTTTCAACTTTAAAAAGCGCTTCGATACCTTTCAACTTGGCGCCCTTAACAATGGCTACTGCCAATGGATGTTCACTCACAGACTCCAAACTTGCGGCTATTTTTAAAGCTTCGACTTCGGTTATTGAATCAGAAATAACTTTGACCACACTGGGTTTTCCTTCAGTCAATGTTCCCGTTTTATCGACAACCAAAGTATTTACTTTCGATAGGATCTCAAGAGCTTCGGCATTTTTAATAAGAATCCCATTCTGCGCACCTTTTCCCGCTCCAACCATGATTGACATTGGCGTCGCAAGGCCTAAGGCGCAAGGGCAAGCAATAATTAAAACTGCAATGGCATTTACGAGTGCATAGGTCAGCTTGGGCTCAGGTCCTAGGAAGAACCACACGAAAAAGGTAATGATGGAAACAACTATGACCAATGGCACAAAGTAACCCGCCACCAGGTCAGCCAATTTTTGAATGGGCGCTTTGCTTCTTTGCGCTTCAGAAACCATTTTAACAATTTGCGCAAGCAAAGTGTCGGCCCCGACTTTTTGAGCCTGCATGATAAAGCTGCCAGTGCCATTGATGGTTCCGCCGGTCACTCTTAAACCTGCTTCTTTTTCGACGGGAATGGGCTCTCCGGTCACCATGGATTCATCAATTGAACTTTTTCCCTCAGTAACAATGCCATCGACGGGAATTTTTTCGCCCGGCTTAACTCTTAAAAAGTCGCCGACTTGAACATCGATTAAATCAATCTCTTCTTCTTTACCATTGATTAATCGCAAAGCTTTTTTTGGCGCTAAGCCCAACAAGGCCTTAATCGCACCCGATGTCCTGCTTCGCGCTCTTAATTCCAAGACCTGACCTAATAAAACTAAGGCAATAATCGCCGCCGCAGCTTCAAAGTAAACACCCATCTCGCCGGTATGGGGATTTTTAAGCTCAGCCGGAAACAACGTCGGAAAAACAGTGGCAAAAACACTGTAAAGAAAAGCAATTCCTGTCCCTAGTGCAATCAACGTGAACATATTTAAATTTTTGTTTTTAAGCGACTGAAGCCCGCGCTGGAAAACTGGAAATCCAGAATAAATCACAACCGGCAAACATAAAATCAGCTGAATCCAGTTGTAGGAGATCTTTGAAAAAACACCGTGGAGATTTAATCCGGGAATCATTTCGGACATCGCAAGCGCCAGAAGTGGAACTGCAAAAACCAAAGAAACTTTGAATCTTTTTGTCATATCCAACAGTTCAAGATTTGGGCCCTCATTCAAAGTCATTTCCATGGGTTCTAAAGCCATCCCACAGATGGGGCATGTCCCGGGACCTTGTTGCTTTATCTCGGGGTGCATTGGGCAGGTGTAAATGGCAGCGGCTGACTCCTTTAAAACTGGAATCGTCTTGGGATTCAGGTACTGATCGGGATTTGCATCAAACTTACTTTTGCATTTTGGATTGCAAAAATAATAATCCTGATTTTTAAAATAAGACTTCCCACCTTTGGCCGAGGTTGGATCAATCATCATCCCGCAAACGGGGTCCTTCACCTTCGTGGGCGAAGTGTTGAGATTATTAGGGTCATGACTGATAGGACTAGGTGTATTCAAAGGAAACCTCTTTTGCAAAAATTTTTTAATGCGAGTGTTGATGATGATCATCTGGAAAGTGAGGGTGTCCATGAGTCATTTTTTTATGCTGATGGAAATGATCATGTGGCTCGCTCACGGATTCGGAAGGACCGTGTAAGTGTTGATGATGGATATCATGAGAATGCTGATGTCTATGATACAGCTCGGTATGGGTGTGCTCATGATCGTGATCTTCGCTTAGATGAAACCAAACCCCAACACCCATCAATAGCAAGGCGATTAGAAATGGCACGGATGCGGATTCACCGAGAATGAAAATTGATAGCAGAGAACCAATGAATGGGGCCGTTGAAAATAAAGCTCCGGTCCGGGCTGTCCCTATCTTTCCTAATGATACAATAAAGGCCACAAGACTGATGCCAATTCCTAAAAAACCCAACACTCCAGCCTGTAGAAGATGCACAGAGAACCCGAGCCGTTCACCGACAATAAATCCAATCAATAAATTTGAAAAGCCTGCTATTAATCCTTTAGTACCCGCCGTCAATAAAGGGTTTAAATGTGAAATATTTCTTGTTGCATTATTATCAATACCCCAACACAAACAAGCCGTGGAGATAAGGGCGAAACCTAAGGCTGTATCTTGTCCATTTAAGCTTTGCGAATTCAATGAAAGAATCAAGCCACCGGCAAGGATGAAAACCATCCCCCCAACAATCTTTTTTCCAAAATGCTCTCTAAAAATAACCCAGGCTATAAGAGAGGTTAACACAGA
This sequence comes from Pseudobdellovibrionaceae bacterium, assembly GCA_043779185.1. Lineage (GTDB taxonomy): Bacteria > Bdellovibrionota > Bdellovibrionia > Bdellovibrionales > Bdellovibrionaceae > JAYWDA01. The sequence goes on along the minus strand of JAYWEQ010000032.1, from coordinate 12,251 downwards.
CTCTAAATTTAGTAACAGTGATGCGGTCGAAGCGCTGATTTGAAACATTCCATAGGTTAAAAATGCAGGCCCAAGGATTCCGCCAAACAATATCGCCGCTAGAAGCCATTTTCGGTCTTTCTTTTGAAAATTCTGAATTGAGCTTTTAAATTCCCTTCTGAAAATTAAAATTAGAAAGAGGCCTATGCCTGCGCATAAATAAAGAAATCCAGCCAAAGATTGCGGTGGAATGAAAGGACTTAGAAATTTAGCGCCAGGCGCAATACAGCCAAAAAAAAAGGCTGCTATCAGCGCGGCCTGATAATTTTTAAGAGCAAAGAAAAAATGACTTTCTACAATTCTTTTAATCAAGGTGCACCTTTATCAATCCATTGCTTCAAAATTGCAATGTCCTCATCCGTCACAGGAGGCGCATTTGAATTCTTTGGCGGCAAGGGCTGCCCAGCCGGAGCAAGTTCCAGCGGCGCCCCTAAATAGGAGCACGCGCTGAAAAAACCAACTACCAGGACAACCAAGACCGTTTTCAATCTTATTCTTGCTATTTAACTTGAGCTGAAACAAATGTTCCATCAAGCTTCAAATAAACTTCTAAAGTGGTCGCCACTGAATTGGACAAAAACTCTGTCTTTGAAAGTGTTTGCCCAGAAGCATCTACAATTTGAGAAAGTCGTAAGCTTTTCATATCTGTAAAAAATGGTTTTACATCGGGATTAGAAGTCTGCCATCCATCCAAAACATAATGAAGCGAGTTTTCAGTCAGTGTCACAGAATCTTTATCCTGCCATTTTGGCGGATTTGCAGAAGCGGGACCTGCAATGACATTAAAACTTAAAGTCTTTCCTTGATCATCCATCAAAAGCTGAAGCTGCGTACTTGTTCCGTCAGCACCAGGGTAAAGCGAAATCATAACTTTAAATGCTGGATCTGTTGGTTGGGCTTGCTTTTGAGCTGTCACGGAAACAGTTCCAAGATTGCTCATGAAACTTTCATCGATCTTTTTTAAAGTCACAAGTCTTTCAATTCTGTGACAAGAAAGTTCGACAGCTTTTGATAAACTTATAGATTCAGCTAATGCCGTAGAGGCTCCAGTTGTTGCCATTAATAAAACTAAACATATTCTTTTCATATCGTCTCCAGTAGTTAAGGGGTCAAACAACTATTTGATTTAAATGCATTAGGATCCATCGCCATATTTGCCATATTAAGACCTTCAATTCTTAATTGAGAGACTGGCACTTTTTCTGAAGTTAAAATATCGGAGACAATATCGTGCAACATATGATTGTTATCAAAGGCGGCCGGTATTTTAGGAAACATCTTCGCAAAGTTGGGTGCCTCTTTGGCAGTTTCAGGCATCATATCAAATTCAGCTGAATCCGGCAGATCGGAGATCAAGGCTTTGAAATCAGCTATCGTTTTTGCGACAGCCGCGTCTCTTTGCGGCTTTGTTGGTAACAGCAGCGCGTCGTATAGTTTAATTTGAAACCAGTGATAACTCCAAATTAACAAATTAAAACTTGGGAAAGTTCGGCGAAACGTTTTTGAAAAATAGTGCCCGTCCATAAATAACATGGTTTTACAAACATCTGTGATCGCTAACGTCTTTTTTGCTTGATACTCAGCAAATAGATCCTGGATTCGTTTTGTCATGACAGGTCCACGATCCTGTGAAGTTGCAAGAACATCCAAAATAAATTGATGCAGCATATGCGACCAATCAAACAAATTTAAAATTTTTGGAAACATAAATACATACTGTGGAGCTATATCTCCTTCATCTGACTTAGTGGCCGGTGGGTTTTTTAAAATTCCCATAATTTCATTCAATAAATCTTTTTCAAATTTTACAGGATCCGTGATTTGCCCTCGGTTGATCAGAAGGCGTTCGTAAACAAGGGCGTGACCGTAATCAAACGCAAACAACAGCCGTTGTGCTTCCGGATAAACATCGCCTAACTTGTAGGCTTCTGGCGGCATTGGATACCACACAACTTCTGCATAAGCCGGCGCCGTTAAACCCATCGAAAACATCAGTAAAAATAAAAATTTCACAAGGCCTTCCTTTATTTTACGAGAACAGATTTAAATTCATTCCATCGATATCTGACATGCGCCTCGACCGGGAGCATGATCGTTGGATCACGAACCTCGAAGTAAGCATATGTATCCCATGCTTCTCTTTTTCCTCCATTTTCAGGCCATCCTGGTCTGACGGGCCCAGCACAACTATAATCATTTGCGACTAAATAAATTTGCATAATAAACTGCGGAAAATAAGGCGGCAGGACTCCTCCAAAACGATTGTCTTGACCACGAATAAAAACACAAGTGAGCGGCAAATTTTCACCACCAATATTGACATAAGATCCGTCTTTTAAAAGAATTCTGTCGTAGAAGCTTCGGCTGAATGTGGGGCTGTCTTCCCCATCATAATGAGTATCACCGATCATTGGCTGATCGTAAACTGGATCGGCAAATTCTAGTTTGTAGCTGTACACCATATCAGCCCCGGATGGCATCGGGACTTTAAATGTGGATTCAGGGCGAATTTTTAAAGTCATGTCTCTGTAGAATTGATAGTCTGAAGGCTTTGGTTCGCCGTGCTTGGCGAGCGCTGGAAGACTTAAAAATAAAAACATCAATGCATATTTCATGAGGTGATCTTTCCTTACTTTAAAATGTCCAGAATCTCTTGAATCTTTTTTTCTGCTTCAAAAGGATCTTTTGATTTCATCACGTTCTTCACGCAACCACGAAGATGTGATTCCAGAATGGCCACTTCGAAAGCCTTTAAAGCGGACCCTGCAGCTTTGGCCTGCATGACTATATCCGTGCAATAACGGCGGTCCGCGATCATCCGCTCCAGCCCCTCAACTTGTCCTTTTATTCTTTTTAAACGAACAAGTTGCGCTGAATGATTGGCATGCATTTCATCGCTAACAGCTTCGCCAATCAAATCTTGTGGTACAGTTATTCTTTTTTTAGTCACAAAGTCCCTCTCGTTAATAGTCTTGACAGTTACCATACAGGGGTATAGATGTAAAGGCTCACCTGACAAATTAAAATTGAGAGGTCAAACATGAAAAATTTACTGGTGCTAGGTCTTGGATTGTTAGCATTTTCGTCACATAGTTATGCCCATGAAACCGACGAGGGGCCGGTGGCCTTAGAAATTTCTTCTAGCACTCCAGTCAGTGCAGGGAAAAGCGTTTTAACCTTTCAAATGGTTGAGACGAAAACAAAGCATTTAATTTCAGACAGCGACCTGACTGTCGCTCACGAAAAAAAACTGCATTTTATTATATACGATCCTTCACTAAGCCAGTTTCAGCATGTTCATCCTACTTATACTTCTTCTAAAGACTCCACCTGGGAAGTCGAAGTTAATTTTCAGGTGAATGGAAACTATTGGGCGTGGACGCAAGGAGAGCTTTCTTCGGATGGGTCTGAATTTTCAGCGCCAACAAGATTGTCTGTCACGGGCGGCGCGCCCGAACTTGCGCAACCAAATCTTTCAGACGTCCGTACTGGTGAAGACAGAAATTCTATTATTACACTTTCAAAAACACCCTTGATGGCTGGAAAAATATCGATGATTGGACTGACTTTCAGTCATAAAGATGGGACCGCACCTCAACTGTCACCCTATCTTGGTGCCGTGGCTCATATCGTAGCAACTCCAACAGATGGAGATTCTTTAATTCACGTGCATCCCGTTCCTGGCTCAACACCAACCACGGCAATGCTTCACGTAAGTTTTCCAGATGCTGGTTTCTATAGATTATGGATTCAGTTTAATGATGGTGGTGAGCTGCACGTAGTCCCACTTTCTGTGGAAGTTAAGTAGTCATCCGTAATTCAAACACTATTATCTAAAATGGACGATTCAATTTAGTGATGTTATTTTGGAAAGACTTTGGCCACAAACCGGCCGTTTTATGTGCAAATATTTTAAAAAAATATGTTCAAAAATGGCTAACCTGTAAAAATGGCGGCCACTGGTTCCAAAATTTATACCTGTTATTAATTTGCAATAGTGATTAGTTAACAATTTCGATTTTCGAAGATTAGATCGAACGCTAATTTACGATGATTAATAAATTCAAAAATAATCCAGGATATTCGGTAGACTGCTTTCCATCTATTGTCGCAGTTACCGCACCTCCACTTTTAATAAAATTAGACTTGGTGGCTTAGCGATTGATCTCGGTATTGGGATGATGTTTTAAAACTTAAGCTGTGGCCCCAAACTTAAATTAAGATTGGGGCCTTTTAAAATTTCTAAGCTAGATCGTAGCGATCAAGATTCATCACCTTATTCCAAGCCGCAACAAATTCATGCACGAACTTTTTCTGAGAATCGCTGCACGCATAAACTTCAGCCACCCCTCGCAATTGCGAGTTTGAACCAAACACAAGATCTGAAACAGTGCCTGTCCATTTAAGAGCTCCTGTTTTTCGATCGTGTCCTTCTAAGATAGCTTCAGACGCCGCAGATTTTTGCCACTTTGTTTTCATATCTAAAAGGTTCATGAAGAAATCGTTGGTTAAAGTTTCCGTTTTTTGAGTAAAAACACCGTGCTTTGCATGGCCAAAGTTGGCGTCTAAGACGCGCAGTCCACCGACGAGCACAGTCATCTCTGGCGCCGTTAGCCTCATTAATTGCGCTTTATCAATTAACAGTTCAGCAACGAAAGCCTCATGTCCTTTTTTAACATAATTTCGAAATCCATCAGCGACAGGCTCAAGCACAGAAAATGATTCCACATCTGTTTGCTCTTGTGTGGCGTCCATACGCCCTGCCAAAAATGGAACCTTCACATCATGTCCGGCTTTTTTAGCAGCGGCTTCAACCGCCGCACAACCACCCAAAACAATCAGGTCTGCCAAAGAAACTTTTTTTCCAGTTGTTTGAGAACCATTGAAATCCTTTTGGATCGCTTCTAGTTTTGGCAAAATCTTTGCAAGTTCTGCTGGCTGATTCACTTCCCAATCTTTTTGCGGAGCCAAACGAAGACGCGCCCCATTCGCGCCACCCCGCTTATCACTTCCACGGAATGAAGCCGCTGAAGCCCAAGCTGTCGTCACTAACTGAGAAATGGAAAGGCCTGAAGCAAGGATTTTTGTTTTTAACGAAGTCATATCTTGCTCATCGATTAATTTATGATCGACCGCAGGAATCACATCTTGCCACAATTGCGTTTGCTTCGGAACAAGAGGCCCTAAGTAACGAGCAAGAGGACCCATATCCCGATGAGTTAACTTGTACCAAGCCTTAGCGAACACATCAGCAAATTCAGCTGGATTCGCATAAAAGCGTCGAGAGATCTTTTCGTAAGCAGGATCCATTCTTAAAGCAAGATCTGCTGTGGTCATCATGGGAGCATGTCGCTTTTTTGGATCATGAGCATCGGGCACCGTCGTGGCCGCAGCTGGATCCTTAGGTTTCCATTGATGAGCACCGGCAGGACTTTTTGTTAATTCCCACTCATACTTAAATAAGTTTTCAAAATAATTATTGTCCCATTTGATCGGATTTGTGGTCCAAGCGCCTTCGATCCCGCTTGATATTGTATCAGCCCCTTTACCAGTCCCGAAGCTGTTGATCCATCCAAAGCCTTGCTCTTCAATCACGGCCCCTTCAGGTTCAGCACTGACATATTTTCCTGGATCTGCAGCGCCATGACATTTACCGAAAGTGTGACCACCAGCGACCAGGGCCACGGTCTCTTCGTCGTTCATCGCCATGCGAGCAAAGGTCTCTCGGATATCACGTGCTGAAGCAACAGGATCAGGCTTGCCGTTAGGTCCTTCTGGATTGACATAAATCAAACCCATCTGCACAGCGGCCAGTGGGTTCGCCAGGTTTCGGTCGCCCGTATAGCGTTCGTCGCCCATCCATTTGGTTTCATGTCCCCAGTGAATATCTTCTTCGGGTTCCCAGATATCTTCACGACCGCCCGCAAATCCATAGGTTTTAAAACCCATAGAATCAAGAGCCACGTTACCAGTCAAAATCATCAAGTCAGCCCAAGAAAGTTTAGCGCCATATTTTTGTTTGATCGGCCAAAGTAAACGCCGAGCCTTATCTAAATTTCCATTATCAGGCCAGCTATTTAATGGAGCAAACCTCTGTGATCCAGAACCACTTCCACCCCGTCCATCAGCCGTGCGGTAAGTTCCGGCGCTATGCCAAGCCAGACGAATAAAAAACGGACCATAATGCCCGTAATCCGCAGGCCACCAATCTTGAGAATCCGTCATCAGTGCCGTTAAGTCTTTGACCACAGCATGAAGATCAAGAGTTTTAAACTCTTTGGCGTAATTAAAATCCGGAGCCATCGGATTCGATTTCCTCGATTGCTGGTGCAAGACTTTTAAATTCAGTTGATTGGGCCACCAGTTGGCATTCGGTTGTGGTCGAGCGACGCCCTGAGGCCGGGCTGCGCCAGAAAATGGGCACTTTGGTTCAGAAGTTGTTTCAGTAGACATTTTTTCTCCTTTTGATTTTACAAATTAATGGCAGCGAATTCCTTCATTAAAATAGATACATTTCCCGTCGTAATCTTGCCGCCCACAAGTTTTTGATTTTGTGCAGCCGTTATCTCCGCAGTCCGCGATCACATTAAAAAAAACACACTGCCCATCATAATCCACTCGTCCACAAACCTGCGCTTCTCCGCAATAACGGCCGGTCACCGTGACCTCGTTAAAAAAAACACAATGGCCATCATAGTCCACTCGTCCACAGGTTTTTGAAGTGGCTGACTGCAAAGATCCTGACGGGCCCATCGCACAGGTCACCGTTGTGCTGACATTGGCTTGAATTAAAACGGATTCGCCCGGCGCTAAATTCACCTGTCCCGCGTAAACCCGACTGACTAACAAAAATAAAATGGCACAGATGATCCTCATAAATTCTCCTTTTGCCCTAAGTGCGACGAGAACGTATTTTGATTTCTGGGATAAAACATTGTCAACGAATTATACCTTCATTGAGATAATCCAAATCATTAAAAACATCGGTTGCGGTTTTAAGGGTGGCTTTAAGGACACATGTCGCTGCTGCTGAGCGCAAAGTGGTGTCTAAAATACTCTGTCATAAGACAATGAGACTGTACTGAAACTGGGGGAATTACCAGGATGTTCTTTTTAATTTCCACCGCAGGTATAGTTGAATTTAACCAACTGCCCCACTTAAGTGTGCGTAGCGCAGGGGCCGCCACCGATAAAAGTAAGCTAAAAGATAATATTCCTAATAGCTTAGCAACGTTCCACATATTAACTAGCTCGGCTTAAGGAAGGCTTTGTTTGGCCGCTCGAGGTTAAATAGTCCTTGGTTTCCCGAAGTGCGACAGCGCTTTACGACAACCGAGCTTTATCTATTTTTTCTTTGATCTGATTTTCTATGGGAAAGGCCGCCAGTAGGCTAACGACACTGACCGCAAAAAAAGGAAAATAGAAATTCAATCCTGATCGAAGAGCCACAATCAAACCGAAGGTGCTGATCGATTCAGACAGGACCAGTCGTATCATAAACGTGATCAAATACATTTTAAAAGCATCCTCATTAGAAACTTCGCCTTGAAGCTTTTTCACCTGACTGCGAAAAATCACTTCTGGCAAAACTAAACTCAAAACTAAGGTTGCCGCGGCGACAAACCCAATCATCAAAATAAACGTTTGATCAGGGGGCAAAAGGTCCTTTTGATTGTTAAAAAGAACAAAACCATAAATAAATGGCATCGCAAAGAGCGCACACCAAATAAATTTCATGGTTTGGATTGTTTTCTGGGGCTGCTGGATCTTATTTTCCATTGCTAAATTCTTGCAGCCAGAAGCCCGTCTGTAAAGACAAATGATCAGATCCATCCCATGGGTGCCAAAAAGAATCCAACAGATCTAAAATTTTAAGTGTCAAAAGCAAGGATATGCGCTAAATCACTAGACATGGTTTCGGTGCTAAAAAATTAAAAAACTCGGAGGTTTATTTATGGCCAAGCAAACGCAAAGTTTTAATGCTGAAATTAAACAGCTTTTAGATTTGATGATCCATTCTCTTTACTCCCACAAAGAAATCTTTTTACGAGAACTGATTTCCAATTCGTCGGATGCGATTGATAAGCTGAAGTTTCAATCCCTGACCCAACCGGACCTACGACCCGACAACTATGAGGCGATGATTCGTCTGGAACCGAACAAAGACACAAAGACTTTAAAAATTCTAGACACAGGCATCGGCATGTCCCGCGATGAAGTGATCGAGTACATTGGAACAATTGCAAAATCTGGAACCAAAAAATTTGCTCAATTAAATGATGAACTTAAAACCCGGCCCGAACTGATTGGCCAGTTTGGCGTTGGATTTTATTCTGCTTTTATGGTTGCAGACCAAGTCAGCTTGCACACTCAAAAAGCCGGCTCGTCCATGGGCGTTCTTTGGCAATCGAACGGCGATGGCACTTATACAATTGATGAAGTCCCTCGCCCAGAAGGAACTGGCACCACGATCACTTTGCATTTAAAAACTTTCTCGGACGAGGAAGAAGTTCAAGATTTTACGGACCCTTGGGTTTTAAAATCATTAGTAAAAAAATATTCAGACTTTATTGCAGCCCCTATTAAAATGAAGGGCGAAAAAGAAGATGAAGTTTTAAACACTCAAAAAGCCCTTTGGCTGCGAAGTCCTTCGGAAGTGACGGCTGATGAATATAAAGAATTCTATAAACATCTGACCCATGACTGGCACGATGCTTTGAAGCACGCCCACTATAAAGCTGAAGGAACTTTTGAATTCAATGCTTTGCTTTTTATACCCTCAAAAAAAGCTTGGAATTTTAACAACCGAGACATGGAGTACGGTTTAAGCCTTTACGTAAAACGTGTTTTTATTATGGCCGATTGCAAAGAACTTCTGCCCAATTATTTACGCTTCGTCAAAGGCTTGATTGATAGCTCAGACCTTTCGCTGAATGTGTCCAGGGAAATCTTGCAGCAAGATCGCCAAGTCGCTCAGATCAAAAAAAATGTGACCTCTAAAGTTCTTTCACTGTTAAAGGATGAAATCACTCAGCATCGACAGACTTATGAATCTTTTTGGACGGAGTTTGGTGCGACTTTAAAAGAGGGCATTCCAAACGACACCGCCAACAAAGAGAAAATTCAAGATCTTTTACTGTTTCACACAACAGCTTCGGACAAAGTCACAACTTTGGAAGAATATGTGGGCCGTATGAAAGAAACTCAAAAAGAGATTTACTTTATGACGGGCGATAGCTTGGCACAGATTTCAAAAAGCCCTTATTTAGAAAAATTAAAGCTGAAAGGTCTTGAAGTCCTTTTATTAGTCGATCCCGTCGATGAATGGCTGACGCAAAGCCTTCCTGAATACAAAGGTAAAAAATTGCAGTCGATCACTAAATCGGGACTGGAACTAGACACGCCTGAAGAAAAACAAAAAATGCAGGAAGAGAAAAAAGCGGTCGAAGAACGCTTTAAACCACTTTTAGAAAACTTAAAGTTAAAATTAAAAGACGAAGTCAAAGACGTCGTGATCTCTGAACGTTTAACGGAAACTCCGGTCTGCTTAGTCAGTGATGAAAAAGATCTTTCGGCCCATATGCAAAAACTTTTAGCCCAAATGGGTTCTGACGGCGTGCCTCAGGCCAAAAGGATTTTGGAAATCAATCCCCAGCATCCGGTTTTTGAAAGAATGCTGGGCCTTACCGCTGAAGATCAAAGCCAGTGGGGAGAAATTCTTTATTCACAGGCCTTACTGACAGAAGGTTCAACGCTTCCGGATCCAGTTAAGTTTTCAAGGCAAATTGCAGATTTAATGATCGCCGCTTCAAAGCAGCCCAATCATTAATTGCACACTAACGCGTCACATTGTCCCCTTCTTTTGACACAAGGATAGGGGCGCGATTTAACTGATGAAGTGAACTTTATATCTCTGTATTTTCAGGCGCTAAAAAAATGTGGGTTAGGCCTTTTGGTCATTTATTTACTGTTTACTTTTTTTGATCAAAGCCTGACTGTTTTAATGGAGGCTAACCTAAGATCTCCGAATGGGGCCACCGGGGGAGTCTTTTTTTTGGGCGCCCTTTACCTGACAAACAGTATTTTTTTTACCACGCTTGCAACCATCACCTGTATTTTTGGCATCACAAAATTATCTAATTCTTGGTGGCAATTTATTGAACGCTATTTCAATCAGAGCTGCATTGAAGTCGTGCGGGCTTGGGGAAAAGTTCTTGGCTGGTCACTGCTTTTAATTATTCCCGGATTTATTAAATATTTACAGTATCTACTTGTGCCCTTCGTGGTCATCATTGATCCAAAATATCAAAGCGGTGAAAAAGATGCTTTGACGGCCTCGGCTGATATTTTTAAAAAACATTGGCTTTCTTTATTGCTTGCGGTTCTTGGTTTTCAAGTCGTGTGGAGCTATGTTTCTGTTGATTTATTTGATGCCTACCGAATGATTTTAACAACGCCCGTGCAAGCCATTTTTGTCAGCGCCCTGGAGGCCATGATTTTTTTACTTTATATCTTAGTGATTTTTAAAAGAATTCAAAAATCCCAGATTGAGGTTACGAATGAGCCTGCTATTTGACTGGAAAGATATTAAAAATCGAAGCCGCGGACTGACCTTCGATGATGTTCTGATCGTGCCTGCCAAATCGGCTGTCAGATCCAGGCGAGATCCTTCCCTCACATCCCGTCTTACGAAAAATTATAAAATTGAAACTCCGGTCATCAGTGCAAATATGGACACCGTGACAGAATCTAGGATGGCTCTTGCCATGGCGGAGCTGGGTGCCTTTGGAATATTACATCGTTTTATTTCTATCGAAGATCAGGTCTTACAAATTAAAAAAATGAAAGCCACTGGCTCAGCCATCATCTCGGCCAGTATCGGCGTAGGTGAAGACTTTAAATTACGAGCCCAAGCCTTAATGGATGCTGGCGTTCAAATTTTAACCATTGATATTGCTCATGGGCATTCCATCCAGATGATGGAAACCATGAAGTGGCTAAAAGATTCGCACCCACAAATTGATCTGATCGCTGGAAATATTGCAACTCCAGAAGCCGCTCAGGACCTGATTGAAGCTGGCGCTGACGCAATAAAAGTTGGTATTGGCCCAGGCTCGATGTGCACGACAAGAATAATTACCGGCTGCGGAGTTCCTCAGCTCACGGCCATCGCCCTTTGCGCCGAAGTCGCAGAGTCTTATGGCATCCCCGTGATCGCGGATGGTGGCCTTCGAAATTCGGGCGATATTATGAAGGCTCTTGCCGCAGGTGCCAGCACGGTCATGCTTGGAAATATGTTAGCTGGAACCGATGAATCGCCCGGCGAAATGATTGGCGACCATAAAAAATATCGTGGCATGGCCTCAAAATCCGCGCAAAGTTCCTGGCGAGGTGGTGTGCCCGAAGGCATGGCCGCCGAAGGCGAATCCACCACTCTGAAAATCAAAGGACCTGTTAAAAACATTATCTTAGAAATCACAGGCGGACTTCGCAGCGGCATGAGCTACATCAACGCTATTGAGATTTCCGAAATCAAAGAGAAAGCCCGCTTTATTGAAGTTTCTGCCAGTGGCATCAGCGAATCCCACGCGCATGGAGTCAAGTAATTGGACGCCCGCCCCATCGGTGTCTTTGATTCGGGCATCGGCGGGCTGACAGTTCTTAAAGAATTACTCTCCCAATTTCCCAATGAAAACTTTATTTATTTAGGCGACACAGCCAGGCTTCCGTATGGTAGTAAATCCGCAGAAACCATTAAAAAATATTCCACACAAAATTTAGATTTTTTAAAAGATCACAATGTAAAAGCTTTTATTATCGCCTGCAATTCGGCGTCAACCCAAATGCAGGAAGATCATTATCAGAGTATTCCTCTTTATAATGTGATCGGACCAGGGGCCGAAGAGGCCGTGCGACTTTCTGCGGTCCAAAGAATTGGCGTGATCGGCACTCGAGCCACTGTTTTATCAAAGGCTTATGATTCAAAAATTAAATTATTGTCTCCGCAAGCTGAAATTTATAGCCAAGCCTGTCCCCTTTTTGTGCCCTTGGCCGAAGAGGGCTGGATCGATGATCCCATCACTAATTTAATTGTTTATCGTTATCTGCAAAGTCTTTTACAGCACGATATCGACACTTTAGTTTTAGGCTGTACGCACTATCCAATTTTAAAAAATTCCATCGCCCGAGTGACAGGCTCTGAGATCCAACTT
>JAYWEQ010000031.1:0-4736 GCA_043779185.1 Pseudobdellovibrionaceae bacterium | reverse complement strand
AATTCTTTGCTGAAGCGTTGACTTGTTCCCATGCGTTATCCAATTCCGCACCCCATTTGGTTATTTAACTTACACGACAACTACCCTGAAACAGGGGGAGACCGATGATGAGAAAATCCGATCATACATTAAAAACGATGTTTGCTATCGTGATCGAGATGAAGCGATCGAAGTCGGGAAAAAGGCTTTTGAAGATACTCCTGAGGTCATCATGGTTGAAGTCTTTCAATCAGGCGTTGCAAAACCAGTAGCTTTTTTCCAATAAAAAAAGAGCCCTCGTGACTTTATGAGATCATTCAAAAATTCGCATTGTACTGAGGATTTAAGCCAAGGAAAATAGGAGGCAAGCATGGAATCTCATTCTAATAACAGCAAAATTAATATTGATTTCAGAATGGGCCCCTACCTCGTTCAAATTTCAACATCAATTTTTATCGTGTTGTTTTATTTTTGGACTGTCTTGATAGTTGTTGGGCGGTACGATTTGCATGGAAACACTGTCTGTCGTTAATGAACGTTCGGGAATACCCATCAGGTCTGTGGACAACCGATTGCGGCACCCAGTCCGGGTAGAACTCATCGGGGTTGCAACGCAGTTCTTGCTCGGTGTAGATCTCAGAGCTTTCGGGTTGTTTGTTGAGCCATTCCCCGAGGTGAAATGTCGTTGTGATGAAATCATGCTTCGGATAATGGGATTTATATCCGCGGTGAATGTCTTCACTGAAGTAAGGACGAATAAATTCGTAGCCGCGTTTATCAAGCTGCCAGGCAAAGTCCCTCTTTTCAATTCGAATGGACTCGATGTAACGGACCTCTTCGAGCTGACGAAGGCGCAAGTGACCGTTTTCCGGCCTTGAGGTTGCGAAGAACTTCTTTGTTAGGGCTTGTGAGGAAACAACTTTCCACTTCCAGAGAAATTTCAGAATTTGAAAATCACGTTGCGTAATATCGCGGCGAATTTCTTTATAAAATGGTTTTGCCATCGTTATCCTTTCGGTCTGAGCTGAGGTTCAGATGCTTTCGTAAACTCGAAGGAGCCTGGATGAATCCGGGATTGTTAAGTATGCTTAAGGTAAATCAACAGCTCGTTGAAAAAATAAAATAATATGCGCAAGATGACCAGCATATAGGCAACCATCGTGCCAACTATTCAGGAATTGCCAAAAGTTTGCTTATCTCTTCGGCCTAAGTAATCTTTTTTGAAAATGCACTTGATTTTTTGCCTGACGAATTTAGTTTGTAATTCGGAACTACGAACCGTCGTAGTTCCGCTTTTCGAACTGATTTATATTAGAGAAATTTTAAGTTTCTATTTTTATCCAATTATAGATTTAATCGTGATGGGACAATTACAAACTTTCCGTCGGGCTTGAGGGATTCGATGACATACGCGATTTCTTTGTCGGCTGTAATGATGGCCGAAAAATGCGAGTTTAAGAAAAGATTAATAATCATTGCATCAAAAGATCCAATTCCAAATCGGCCCACGATTGAAGCCATGGCTTCCCAAGTCAGTTCATTTTCAAGCCAGTCTGACTTATCAGAGCCTCGAACTGAAAGAAAATTGATATTAAGCTCAGAGCAAGTGTCGTCCCAGATATTTTCAATTTTACCTTGGAGATAGTCTTCACAAAACTTAAGCCATCCATCTGAATTATTAACTTGAAAAGATTTTAGGCGACGGCGCCATTCTTTAATATTTTCCTCATTGAATTTATAAGCGTTCCCATTATTTTTAGCCTCATTAAACTTTGTGGCAATGACTTGAAGCTTTGAATACAAAAAAGGATCGAGTGACTTTCCCTCATAGCTATAAAGGCTCGCTAAGCCTTCTGGAATTTGAGCTCGACGGTGCAGATCAATAAATTCGGCTCTAATGTTCACATTTGTATAGAGAGGAATCTTAAGTTCTGCCAAATAGTCAAAAAGTCCAGCGGCCTCAGTATTGAATTCATCAAGATCATAACTGCCAGCAAACAAAATACTCGTGTCGACGAGACAGCCATTCCTGATCTGATTATTTTCAGAGGCTGTTTTTAAAATATCAGAAAATTTAATGATCCCCCGAAAAGACATTTCTTAAATCTCTAAATCTTGATTGTCTTTGGGGAGCGCTGACTTTTTTTCTTTTTGATTTTGTTCAGACGGAGTGCGCAGAATCTCGAGGAGTTCTTTGGACGGTTTACTCTGCTCGCGGCGTTTTTTGGAGAGGTCTCGAAGTCGAGAGCCAGCTCCTTTTTTTGGGGTTTTAGGTTGATTTGATTCCATGATACCTCTTATCTTAAGATTAGTTATAGCACAAGACAAGACGCTTATAACTCACTGAAATAATTCAATATTTTATTTGAAGAGTAAATGGGTCATGGTCCGTCATTCGAACTTCCAATTTTGGAATAGGTGGCCGACATGATCTGAGGCCGGCTATTTCTGCGCATGTGTCTTCCAAAATTTCCAACTTAAAAACGGCCTGTTTGAGGCCAAAGCCTTTCCAAAATAACAAAAATCTATTTATGATAGCGACAGGTAGGTTATTTTGGGCGCATGCAAAGTCTTTGAAATACAATTGGATTTCAATAGAGATGAGATTTCCCAAAATCTCTATTGGGGCCGTGTAAGACATTACGATGCGGAGACGGGGCGATGGGTGAGCAAGGATCCGATTCGGTTTGCAGGGGGAGATACGAATTTGTATGGGTATGTTGCCAATGATCCGATTAATTTGGTCGATCCTTCGGGGAAATGTCCGTTTTGTATTCCTGGTGCAATTGTCGGCACCGGCGTCCTGGTTGGAGCGATAAACGCGATCGGAACCGCAAATCAACCGGGTGCGAATTTTTCAAGTGTTGCGACATCGTTCGGAGTTGGATTTGTGACCGGCGCTGGCGCGATCACGACAGCGATTCTGACTGGTGGTGTACCGGCCGCCGGTGCTTTGGGCGTGTCGCTCACGGGCGCCGGGGCTGCGGCGGGGATAATAGCCGACCTTGGTTTGACTGCGCTATTTGCGCCTTATACACTTCCGACCAACGGCCTGACGGATATGACAAATGGGATAACTTCGATCAAGAATGGCGGCTCATGCCCAACCAAATAGACGAAAGGAAACTTGTGGATGGCGAAGGGATAGCAAGGCTTGTCTTAAAACTGATATGCCCGCTCCTTGTGGTCGTACTTCCGATTTTACTATACGTTTTGTGGAAAGTGCCGAACCCAGAAGGTCCGGAGCACGCCTCGATAACTCTTGTTCTTTCTTTGAATCTGGTAGTCGCCGCGAGCTGGGGCTTCGCGATGTATTACGGCGTCACATCGCTGGGCTGGATTGATTGGATAAAAAATCTGATCTCGAAGAAAGACTAAGCAAGTGGAATCTCATGCCCGGGTCAATAATATGAATGCGAACGTGATCGCCAGAATCTTTTGCCCACTCTGCTTAGTGGTAGCTCCTATCGGATTTGTCTTTTTCTCTTATTTAGGGATGAAGCCAAATGATTTGAAGTCTCCAATTGATTTGGTTTTTCCATTGCTGATGTGCATAGGGGGCTTCGCAGGGAGTTTCTGGTATTGCAAAACCAGAATGGGTTGGTTCAGTGGAAGCAAATAACGATCTGCCAGAACATTCCGGGCCCACACCTTTCATTGCGATGGAATATTACGGCCTTATTCTCAACCGCACCTTTGAAGTCCATTTCTGCCGTAACGGCCTGATTGGTATAAAAGTAGCGGGCGTAATTGCGGCCCTGCCTCAATACACCCAAACCGAATATCAAGATCCAAAGGCCTTTATAAGTCGACGAAGTCAAAAAAAATATAGCGGTATTGAGGTTTGTAGTGACGAAGTTCTCAAAGTTGATCGAAGTAACTTCAAATTGTCTTTTGGTGACATGAACTCAGTTGAGTTCACCGCCAAAAAGAAATGGGGCATGGGGCCTGTTCCGCATACGGGCATCTTGAACATCAAGTTAAAGACAGCCAATAGACGACGCGAATTAATTTTGCTTGGTAATCAAGACGGTTCGGCAATCGCTCGTGAATTAGCTATCAAAATTGGGGGATGAACCGTGCCAAAGTTACGAATCCACCAGCAGACCCGTGCCTGGATCGTGCCAAAAAATGCACGAAAATTTGGAAAGTTGGTTTTGAAATCGGAGGCTCATGACGCAATCCATTGACACGATAAAAAGTGGGTTGGCACGGTCTAAAAATGAGAAGTGATACGAATTTCTTGAAAAGAAGAATTGGAAAGCGAACTCATGAAGCTCTACAAGTGTATTTCGTTTTCATCGTCATATTGGCCGTACATTGCTGACGAGAGGAAAATAAGATTTGCTACGATCTCTGAACTTCTGAGTGGCAATGACCAGCAAGAGTTTAATCATCGTTGGGATTCTGATTCTCCGACATTTAAGTATCTTGCCCGGGAGATACGCACACATTACGACGGCCTTTATCAAAAAACGGCAATTCTTAGCGTCGGGCAAAGTCCAAATCGTAGATGTTGGAATGAGTATTGCTCGATGGGCGGAGTTCGCTACGAATTTGATCTTGATCTTTCAGTCGCTAAGGAATCAGAGGTAACTTTTAAGTCAGTCGTTTACGACAATAATAAAACATTTAGCCTTGAACGCTTTATACTTAGCTGTTTTGCCGCTACACATCTGAGGTACCAAAGAGGCGCCTCCTTGGTTGACGAAAAATCAATTTAACCAGGGAGAAACAATGACGCAATCCAATGGCGG
>JAYWEQ010000030.1:0-11305 GCA_043779185.1 Pseudobdellovibrionaceae bacterium | reverse complement strand
CCCTAGTTCGTCAAAAAGTTATTCCTTTCTCCCTGGCCTTAGTGGACTACCACATGCCGGGCTCTAAAGGCCCCGAGGTCATCTCTAAAATACGTGAGCACGACAGCAAACTTCATCTGTTGGGCTTTTCTGGAGACGACGGTGTCGATGCTCACAACGAATCATTGGATTCCGGTGCTTTGATGTTTATTGCCAAAGATACTGGCAATGAAAAGCTCCTTGGAATTATTCACCGAGTTTGTCGTGAGTTTGAAAAGAAAAATAAAACTCTTGCAGCCTCAACACCGACTGAAAACCGAGCTCTAATTTTAAGCCTGAATATGGAAGGTGCTTCGGATCATTTATTTCGAGTTTCACAGTTGGTTTTGAAGTATGCCCCTTCGCACCAGACCCCCCTGTTTCAGGGTAGTTGTCGTGTAAGTTAAATAACCAAATGGGGTGCGGAATTGGATAACGCATGGGAACAAGTCAACGCTTCAGCAAAGAATTTAAAGAAGCCATCGTCAAGAAGCTGATTTCTAGAGGTCATAAAACGATTGAACAGTTTTGTAATGAAAACAGTTTAGCAATCAGTTCAGTTAGCAGATGGCAATCAGAGTGTGCTAATGTTTTAGAAATGAAACATAAAAAAGATAAATCAAAGTATTCTGCAGAAAAAATATTAAAAATAATTTCTGAAACATATTCTTTAAATGAAGAAGATCTTGGGATTTATCTTCGCAAGAATGGTTTACATTCAAATCAGCTGACAGAATGGCGCTCAGGATTTCTGTTTTCAATAAACCAGCCTAAAGTAAATCCAAACAAAAAAGATGAACGCGATATTGAAATAAAAGATTTGAAGAAAAACTTACGTAAGAAAGATGCAGCACTTGCTGAAGTGTCGGCGCTATTGATACTCCAAAAAAAAGCCAATTTATTATGGCCCTCGCCGAACGAGGACGAGGATCTTTAACTTCGTTTGCAGACAGGTGCAGTATTTTAGAACTTATTGCGGAAGCCGTAGCGGCTGGTTGCCGCAAGTTTCGGGCTTGTGAAGCTTTTAATCTTGAGGAGCGCACTATCCAGCGTTGGAAATTAAGTTCAGCAGATCAGCGCCACGGGCCATTGACAGCGCCGGCTAATAAAATTTCAGATTCAGAAAGGGCTTTGATTATCAAAACATCAGTGAGTGAAATCTATGTAAATTTAAGTCCGCACCAGATTGTGCCGCGATTAGCTGATGATGGAATTTATATTGCCAGTGAATCCACTTTTTATCGTGTACTGAATGCTGAAAAGTTAACAGCACATCGTGGATTATCAAAGCCCCGAATCGTTGAAAGACCCAAGGCTTATGAAGCAACAAAGCCGAATCAGATTTACAGTTGGGACATCACTTACTTACAAAGTTCTGTGCGTGGCCAGTTTTATTATTTGTATTTATTTTTAGATTTGTTTTCTAGAAAAATAGTTGGATGGAACATACATGAATATCAAGACATGGAATTATCTGCGATATTACTGACTGATATTTGCAAAAAAGAAAAAATAAATAAGCATCAAATAGTAGTTCACGCAGATAACGGAGGGCCTATGAAAGGCGCCACCATGCTAGCAACCATGCAAAAACTTGGCATTGTGCCGTCGTTCAGCAGACCAAGTGTTAGCAATGATAATCCATTTTCTGAATCACTATTTAAAACTTTAAAATACTGCCCGATATATCCAACAAAGCCGTTTGAAGATATTGAAGCTGCGATCGTTTGGATGCAAAAATTTGTTAATTGGTACAACACTGAACACTTGCATAGCGGGATAAATTTTGTAACGCCGGAATCGAAACATAGTGGAAATGACGTAGAAATTTTAGAAAATAGAAATGCAATTTATATGGCTGCAAAACTTAGAAACCCGAACAGATGGTCAGGTAAAACACGAAACTGGGATGCTGTAACAGCTGTCAAATTAAATCCCTTGAAAGAAAAAGATAAATCGAATACAAAAGAAAAATATCAACAAGCGTGTTGATCAAACACGACAACTATCCTGAAATTTTTCGGCTTGACCATTTTTTTAATTTTTCAAAAGCATCTTTTTCGTCAAAGGTCATATCTTTCCAGCTTCTTCCCGTCAGCTGCTGATAGGACTCTATCACGGCCATCACGATTCTTTGCTTTGCAACCTGACTTATTTTCATGTCATCAAGAATGGTTTCAAGTTTTTGTAAATTCAAAACTTCGCGAAGGCCCGATAGCTTGCTGACGTCTGATTTCGTGATCTGGATCTGCGAGAGGGCCTTGTCAATTTGCTCCTTATTTCCTTGTTGTCTTGGATCAACACTGATTTTTTGCAGCTGCTCATTGATTTCAGAAAGAATTCTGCCTGATAACTTTTCTTGAGTTGCAAAAGCTTGAGGATCATATTGCGACGAAACACTCACGACAGAATTAATCATTTCAGAGTTCATTTGTCTAAAAGTAGGTTTGGTTGTGGAAAGTTTCTCATTTGAGGATAGCGTTTTAAGCGTTTCATTGACCGAATCCCCAATAGATACAAAATTCATACTCAGCTGAATGGAACTTGGTATTTTCTTTCTGGCTTCTTCTATTTTTTGCATATCGATTTGTGATCCACCATCCGAGAAAAGAACCATATTTGCTTTTTGGAATAGCTTTTCGCGGCCCTGATTAGATTTTGCATGGTAGCTTGAAGAAATCAAACTGTAGAAATTTTCTATGACCTTCTGGATATCAGTGCCGCCAGCCGCTTGAGTTCGAAGATTCATTTTTTTAGCTAGAAAATTTTGTGCGTCTTCTCTTGAAGAAATATGAACCCCTTCATAGATCTTATCATCAAATGGAATCAGGTAAATTTCATGCGTTGGTCTGCCAATCGCATCAACCTCAGACAAAGCATGATCGGCAAAGGCCATCAAGAGTGCATCGACTGTTTCTAAGGGGTGGCCACCCATTGAGCCTGAAATATCATAGTAAACAACAGAAACTTTTCTCTCAATTGGGTTTTTCGGATTTGGAACTCTTCTAGTTTCAAGACTGCCCATGGCAAACTGACGTCCTTGAAGCGTCGGCGCAAACATATTTTCACCGGGTCGTAAGTTCCAAAGCATTTTTGCGAAATCAAGGGGATTTCTGGTCACTATCAGATCTTGTCTTGGTTTTGGAACGATACTGCGATTCAGAGTGGGCTCTTCTTTCCACTGTGGCTCTTGGGATGAATTCAAAGTCATATCCACAAAATCACTCACGGCTCCCATTTGGAGCAAAGGTTTCAGTTTTCCGGAAACCAGATCTTGCGCGAGCTTTAGATTCGATGAAGAACCGACTTGATCAAAATCTTTTCCATATTGACGTCTAAGCCATTCCTTTGAAATATTACCTGGCAAATCGCGAAGCAAGTCATCAACCACATCAAATTCCTTAGAATTTTTATGCTTAATTTGATCAGTTAAAGATAATATTTTTTGGACGCTAGCTAAAGCATCTATTTCTTGGCGGTTAAGGTTTCGATACTCAGATAAAGATACCAAAAGACGTTGAGCAATCATGAGCTTTTGTCTAGCATCCCGAGCTTTGTTTTGACCAAAATCAACTCTGACTTCATTCATAAGATGACTGAGACCATTAAATTTTGAAAATTTAGCTTCATTTATAAATCCTGAAATTTTTTGATCAGAACGCTCGACTGGATTTTTCCAATTTGGATGTTCTTTTAACGCGCGCAAGACCTGCCCTGATTCGTCAATAAATTGAGTTTGATGACCGTCGTGAATCAAATGCTCTAAAAGCATCAGTTCATTTCTTTTTAAGATTTTATCAATCAAAGCAAGATGCGCTTCGTCTTTTTGTCGTTGAGTTGATTTAGCTTTGATAAGCTCTTCAATTTTTCGAGTTTCACCGTCGGAAGGTCCTTGTTCTCCATGCTTGCCTTCGCTGCCATCTTTTTTTTCAGACTTATTGTCTTTTACTTTGTCCTTTTCATCCTTGGGATCTTTACCATCTTTTTCTTCAGGATCTTTATCTTTGCCGTCTTTACTATCTTTGCTTTGGCTTTCAGATTTTGATTTTTCTTGGGATTTTTGGTCCTGCTTATTTTGTTGTTCTGACGGCTTAGGTTCGTCCCTTTCTAACTCTGTCGGTGCAGATTCAGAATCTGGGGTGTTATTTTTTGGAGTCATATCAAATGGCTTCCAACTTTTTCCATCATGAACTTCAAGCCAGGCGTGGGCGGGATCAGCGGATCTTACAACATGAAATTTATCATTGTCGATTGTTTTAGTCCCAGCTGATGTTCTGCCACCAGCAATGCGGACCTGTAGTCCTAAAACATCACGAAGCAGAAGGGCCCCGATCCAGGCAGCGCCATCACAGTTGAAGGCCCCAGCATTTGCCATAGCCATTGGTTTTGGCATCTGAGATAAAAGTGAATTCATTTTCTGATCAATTTTAGAAAGACCCTCTTCGTCAATTTTATCGCCTTTTGAGTAATATAAAAATCCACCATCTTCGGCGATGTATTTTTCAAGCTTTGCTGCGGCGTCAAGCGGCGAAAGTCCTTTAAGACTTTCTGTAAACGTCAGTAAATGCTTAGGCCAGTGACCTGACATATCTGGAGTGACCGGGCGCCGTAGGCTCGAATTATGGGATTCATCCAAAATACGGCTGAGTCCAAGGGTTACTTTATCTTTTGTGCTTGGATAAAGTTTAAACTCACCAGGTCCAATTTCTTTAATTTGATAGTCTTTATATTTTCCGGGAATCAGCGTGTACCCATAAGGGACTGGAACATCCACTTCAGTTTCGCCAAGATGATCGATGATCATTTTTTTAGTAAAATTATTTTCCCTTAAAATTGGATTTCTTTGAACTGGGTTTGTAGACCAGTTATTAAGATCAAACAGGTCATAAATTTTTTGTCTTAAAAGACGCTTTGGGACATCAGCATCGGTCATAACGATATCAACGTTTTTTTTCTTCCCGCCACTATCAGAACTGAGATCTTTATTCTCAGGCTTGTACTTATCTTGAGTTTTATTCCACTGGGGTGGTTCATCGTCTTCTTCTTTGTTCTCTTTTTTTTGCTTTTCTTTTTTCTCTTGCTTCTTTTTTTCTTCATCTTTTTTCTTATTTTCTTTTTCTATGTCTTCTTTGGTTCGTGGAAATTCGACTCTAGACTCAATTGAAGAAATATACTTTAACGCTTCAAGGGCAGAAAACACTTGAAGTTCTGAACTTGGTCTCACGCTCACAGAAATAATCTTATTAACCGCAAGCCTTTTCAGCTTAATGAAATCAGCGTGACTAAGCCTTGGCAGTCGGTCAGCTTCAATGAGTGTCTTTAATATGGGAAGCTCTTGGACCATTGATTTGTAGACAGCACCTATCCGGTTGGCATCAGTTCCGGCCATCTCTAATGGGTTTTGAAGGTGAGTGACGTTTTTTTCTAGCGACTGTCTAATCTTTAGCCACAGTGCGGGTCTTGGACTTAGGTCTGACTTTTTATAGATTTGCTCCCAGGTCTCATTTTGATTTGAAGAAGGTATATTTTCTGTTTTTAGCAGCTGATCAGATGAAAAAATATTTTCACATCTAACGGTGGCCAACGCCCTTGTTGGCGCAAGATAAAAAGATAAATTTAATATCAAAAGGAAGATAAAATTTTTCATCAAACAAGTTCAATGCAAGAGAAGTGCCCGGAAACTGTCTAAAAAAATAAAAAGTGAATCAAATTGATACACTTTTGCTTAAAGATTTGATGGGTGAACTAAAAACGTTTCAAAGCGAGACGAAATCATCTTTCGGCACAACAATTGTATTAAATGTCTTTAGGAGACTTGAATTCATGTCCAAAATATTTGATTTAAAGACATCTCTACTATTATTAGCTTTAAGTAGCCATGCCACTCAGGCTATGGCTGCGCTCAGATGCGAAAATATCTTTACGGACAATTCCTCCGGGCACGCAAAAGCCTTAAATCAAGTTATCGCTAAGTCTCCTCAAAGCTCGTGGTCAGAATCGATCAACGCTTTAAAACAAATTGATCAGACCGTCTATGGAAGATCCCAAGTCATTGAGGCCCTGACAACGGCCGTGCTTGCGAAAGAATTCGTATGGATCAACGGTGAGCCTGGCGGAGCAAAAACCTTTTTATCAAGAATCATGTTTCAATCTGTTTTAAATTCCATTCCAGAAAGCAATAAAAAAATATTTGTTCTTCAGTTTCATAAATTGATTTCTGAGGGAAAAATCTCTGGATTTCAAAAGTTCTCAAGCATGATGAAGGATGGAAAATATGAAATTGAGACTTCGACTTCGCTTGTTGGCGATAAGTTTTTATTCTTGATTGCAGATGAGGCCGAGAAATCAAATCCCGCAGTTTTAAATGCCCTTTTATCTGTTCTTAATGAACGAAAAGCTTTCTTGGGTTCAAAAGTTGTAGACAGTATTTTATCAAGCGGTGT
Source organism: Pseudobdellovibrionaceae bacterium (assembly GCA_043779185.1). Lineage (GTDB taxonomy): Bacteria > Bdellovibrionota > Bdellovibrionia > Bdellovibrionales > Bdellovibrionaceae > JAYWDA01. The sequence goes on along the minus strand of JAYWEQ010000030.1, from coordinate 4,844 downwards.
TTTTACATCTAATAAGACAACGGGCGAGTTTATCCAAGGATTTTACTCGGATCGTCCCTCCGGCGAAGCGCTTTTAGATCGAATGGCGATTAAAATTCATATTCCTAATCAACAGCTCTCATCGCGGGAAACAATTGCGATGTATGACTTGGTTAAAAACCCACAAAAATTAAAAATCAGCCTACCGCTGGGTGATTTAGATGCCTTGGTGAATAAAGTAAAGATCCCAGATGAAATGATGGCGGAAATTGTGGAAATCGCAAGATCCTTTGATAGATATGTCACGGTGAAAGCTGATAAATCACGAACTGAAGTTAGGTATGGAGAATCAGAAAGTGAATATTTTCCGGCTAACCAGTTTTCTAATCGATCTGTTCGGAGAATGGTTCAAGTATTTAAAGCCTCCCTTGTTGCTCACCAATTGATGCAAGGAGTGCCATTTGACCAAGTCAGACTTGTACCGAAAAAAGAAGATTTGGCGTTGCTCGCAAAAAGTGCCCTTTATGTGGGTCCATCGCAAGTAAGGCTTAAAACTTTTAAAGCGAGTGAAATAAAAGATGGAAAAATCGTCTCCGGCGGCGTTCGAATTGTCTCTGATCTTGGCATAAAATCAGATCTTCAAGCCGAATATTCTCCTTATGATGGAAAACTTTTTCTGCAAGATCTTGAGGGGAACACTCAAGTTGTCTTGAAGTTAGAAAGCCAAAAGTGGATTTTACAAAGCAAATCTTCAGAATTTCATGACTACGTGGTGGATGAGAATAGTTTAAATTCTATCAATGGAAAATTAAACGAACTGCTATCCTCAAATAAAGTTGATTTGACTCGGCCCCAATTTGAAGTGGATTCATCAGCCATTGATAAGTTGCTTGCAAAAGGGACCGTGAAAGAGAGAACACAAAAAGAGTTAGAGAGCATCAAACAAGATCTTGGGCAATTTGCAGAAACCCTGAATCAGCAATTTGATAAAGATCATCAAAGACCTCAACAAGTGGCACAAAAATTACTTCCCCCAAGGTCAGCTAAAGAAATCCGAGCTTTCAGACGAGAGATGTTGACCGCTCCCTCAAGCGAACGAGTTGGCAGATACTACGACTGGATGACTTATGAGGTGCGCGCTTTAAAACAAAGATTCGTAGAGCTTGATTATTCAATTGAAGCTCACTTGACCGGAATTTTATCTGAAAATCACTTGTATGTTTTTGGTCCTCCCGGCGGAGCAAAAACAGCTTTGGCTGAAGTGATCTTAAAATCAGAGCTAAAAAAACTTAATGCGGATCAAATCGATGCCTTTACGGTTAAGGTCTTAACAAGTAAAAAAGCTGATCAGAAATTTATTCACGCAGTTCTTGCGCGGATGCGCCAAGAAAAGCCAAAGGTTTTTGGAAGATTTTTATTGCAATTTCACAAGCTTCTGCCCGAAGGCGTGCTGGTGGGATTTCCAAAAATTGAAAAGCAGCTCAATGAAGGAAAAGAAGAAATTGAAACTTCAACAAGCCTAGCTTCAGAAAAATTTATTTTTGCGATCCTAGATGAGGTGGATAAGGCAAATCCCCAAACTATCACGGCACTTCTTTCCATTTTGAATGAGCGTGAAGTGTTTGCGGGGAATCAAGTGATTAAAACGGCGCTTAGAACGGCTGTGTTAACATCCAATAAAATGCCAAGCGAGTTTTTAGATTCTTATCACGAAGACAGATCAACGGGCGAAGCGGTGATGGATCGCGCGCCGAATAAAGTCTATGTTTCCAACAAAATTTCATCGGAAGAAGCCTTAACACAGTTTTTATCAAATCTTGAAAAAGGGATTTCTCCAAACTGGAAGGGACTTCTAGCTGTTGGCGAGCTTAAGCCCCTCGTCGACCAAGTTGAATTTGAAAGTCCCGCCGTTAAAGAATCTTTAGCAAAAATTCATGAGAAGTTCTTAGCTTTAAGAATAAAAAAAGAAGAAGAAACCCGCAAAGCTAGTAAAATGGACCCGCGAGAGTTCCCTGATTATTATGTCGCGGCCAGTGGAAGCGCTTCAGATCGAACCTTCATTAAGCTCATTGATCAATTTAAAGCCCGCTTTATCGTTCATCAGCTGATGCAGGGTGTGGCGTTTAAAGATATGAAGACCACCATTGAAATGAAAGACCTCAATCTTTTCTTTGAAGGTCTGGGTTATTGGGCTCCGCAAAAAATCGTAAGTTCTTTTAATCATGATGGCACTTTAGAGTTTAAGAATGACTCTCAAGTCATTGAGCGCTTGCTGTCCTCTGGGGTTTTGGATTCAAGGGTCAGATTTCATTTAGAAATGATGCTTGATGAGGCTAAGGACTATGTTCAGGTTGCAAATTCGGTCGCTCAAGATTTTATGACCGAGTATAAATCTGAGATCACAAAGTATCCTGATTTATTTCCAAGCACCATTGGCACTAAGGTTACCGCAGACATTCAAAAAGCCATTGGCTTATCGATTGAAAACTTATCAAGATTCAAACTGAAACTTGAAACGGCGAAAGCCCAAGGTTTAACCTCTTTGGAGCTAACGGCATTAAAGCAAGATTACAGCAAAAAAGAGGCAGAGCTTATTAAGTATCTCGAAGAACATCATCTTATGACTCGTGAGGTTTTAAGAGAAAAAATGAAAGAACATATTTTAAAACTTCAAACAGAAAGTTCTAAAAATGTAAAAGTTGAGGATAAGAAAAAAGAAGAGCAGAAAAAAGTTGTCAAAGAAGCCCTTGATCCCGTTAATTTAGCAAAGAAAATGACTTTCCATGAAATCACTCCTGGAAAATTTATGATGGGTGAGATTGGATCTCAGGTTAGCACTGAAATCACCAAGCCCTTTGAAATGATGGCGACGCAAGTAACTCAGATGATGTGGGCAAGATTAAAAATCGCCATGGGCGAAAAAGATCTTGATAAAATCAATCCGTCCAACTTTAAAACTGGGACAGATGGTACTACGGTTAATATTGAAGGCATTGACGTTCAGATGAAGGCAGATCATCCGGTTGAGCAAGTGAGTTGGGATGACGTCAAAGGATATATTGACGGTCTTAACCGCTTATCTAGTTCAGGTGATGCAAAAACTCAGGAGCTATTAGAAAAACTTATTCCGGGCCATAAAAAGGGCGACGTTTATGATTTGCCAACTGAGGCGCAGTGGGAATTTGTGATGCGAAACAGAGGTCACGCCAATAAGACGCACTTTGACCGTGATGACGAGTCTGATGTCCCGAACCATGCTTGGTTTTCTGGAAACTCTGGTAATCAAACTCATGCTGTGGCAACACTTCAACCACGTATGATTGATGGAAAACCCTTTTATGATCTTGAGGGTAATGTTTGGGAGTGGAATAAAGATTGGTATGACGGAACGCTTAAAGGTGGAAAAGATCCACAAGGTCCTACTACGCCGGGCTCTAACCGCGTCATACGTGGCGGTGGTTGGTTCAGCTTTGCGCGGCTCTTGCGTTCCGGGGATCGCAACAACCACGGGCCTGGGAATCGTGACTACGTTGTGGGTTTCCGCCTCGTGAGGACTAGCCCGTAACCCTTGGCTCTTTTTACCTTTTACCCTTGAATGGCTGGAGGTAAATGAGTTTGAGGAAAAATGAAGGCCCGCTGTAAGCGCGGCCTGAGTCCTCAAACTCATTTGGCGTAAGCCAAAGATTTTTTTTGAAAGTCCTCCATTTTGCTCTGCGTAAATAAAAATAAATTTATATCTCACTTGAGTTTGAACTTTGATGAGCCGATTCAGCCGGTTGTTTTGTCATTCGCAGATAAACGTCCACATTCCCATTCTCCCGGTAAAAAATATCTATTCTAAACAGTATACAGCGATGATACCTCTTGCTTAAGCAAAACCAGAGGGGAAGTTCATGCTAATCAAGGTCATATCTTTATCTTTTGATTCAATTTATGGAGGATTCAACGATGACGAAGTCCGCGAATTTATAAAAGATAAGGAAGTCATTTCAGTGACAGATTATCATTTTGTCAAAAATGATGTCCCTTACATCACCTTTGTTTTTAGGTACTTCCCTCACCGGGCAGAAATTGAAGCGAAAGCTCCAACAAAAGAAAAGCGCGATCAGGATGAAGAGTGGAAAAAGCTCTTAACCGAGTCCGACATGGGTCTATTTAATATCCTTCGCGATTGGAGATCACAGCGCTGCAAAAAAGACGGTGTTCCCCCTTATATCCTTTTTACAAATCAACAACTCGCCATGATCGTAAAAAAGAGACCACAGTCAATTTCAGAACTGACACAAATTGATGGAATCGGAAAAGGCAAAGCTCAAAAATACGGCGAAGAAGTTTTGTCGATTTCAAAAATAAATATTGAGCCTCCGCAAGAGACGACTGAAATGAAAACAGATGGAGCATGATCAAAAAGAGCTTCAATCAGATTCAAAAAAAGACCTGCCTATTTTCATCAAATGGATGGATTTTTTAAAGTGGCTCCTGGTTACGTTAGATGGATTCCCTAAAAAAGCTCGATTTAACTTCTCTGACAGACTAACAAATTTAGCCTTGCAAATCGTGGAAGACCTGGTTGACGCCAGATACAGTAAAAATAAAGGTGTCGTCTTGCGACGGGCGAATATGAGCCTTGAAAAGATTCGGATTTTAATGAGGATTTGCTTTGAGCTGAAATTCCTTTCTCGAAAATCTTACGAACATTCTTCATTTCTTATCAATGAAGTTGGAAAAATGCTCGGCGGTTGGATGAAGCAGCAGCAGGACGACCATGAGAGGATAGGCAGTTCAAAGGCCGAATCGTTCAAGTCTAACATCTAGGTTAGCCTTCATTGTTGTTAAAATTGTGTGATTGGAATGGGTCTTTGGCA
>JAYWEQ010000029.1:0-32931 GCA_043779185.1 Pseudobdellovibrionaceae bacterium | reverse complement strand
CCGCCATTGGATTGCGTCATTGTTTCTCCCTGGTTAAATTGATTTTTCGTCAACCAAGGAGGCGCCTCTTTGGTACCTCAGATGTGTAGCGGCAAAACATTTACATTCAATACTGGTTATCTGATTCGCAACTGGAAATATTTCATTTACGACCTTAAATTTTCCATTTTTTAGTTTTTTTACAAATCCTACCATTTCTAAATCTCTAATAACCTTTTTAGAGTAGGCAGGTGTACATCCTCCGAGTTTAACGAGCTCGGAAACATCGAATGATTTACGACCAATCAAAACAAAAATATAGGCCCAACCTGGGTTAACTTGAGCTAAATGAAGTCTGCATTTCCAGCTGCTGGGTAAATCTAAAAAAACTAAATCAGCAATTCCATGAGTAGATACAAATTCTTTAATGACCGCTAAATTTTTAGAGGGCTTTGCAAAAATATAGTTATACCCACAAGACTTTACAGTCTCTACGAGGTCTAGCTCTCGGCCAAACCGACTCGAAGTAGGTGGAAAACCATTAGATTTTTTGTTCATTATACATAAATGGTAACGTTACGAAATTTCTTCGTCAATCTGCGTTAGGCCAAGCTGGCCAAAATCTACTTAATCCGATTTTTCTAATACTTTAAATACGGTTTTCAAATGCCACCTAGCTCCTGATTTTCTAGCTGGAATATTTTCTTTGTTAAGCTTAGCTACTATTTGCCGATAGGTTTTACCTTCGTTTCGCAGAAGCTTAATGTAAGAAATCGCTTTGGTTTCCAAATCATTAACTGCACTGTTGCCGTCAATAATGACAGTGCCGAAAATAGTGTTTTTTCTTGATAGCAAAGAGTCTTGAGGCCTTAAGGGTATCTTCTGATAAGCGATGTGCCGCCGAACCGTCTTCCAGGAGGAAACTGTCTCTGCCGCGATTTCCTGCAAACTAAGCCCCTCTTCAAGGTACTTCTGACGGAGGAAATCCTCATTTTGTAGTGGATTTATTGGGGCTAACTGCTCTATATTAGATATGGATAGCCGAGGAAACCTGGTTCGCTTCCGATGGGCGGAACTGAGCCATTTTAAGGGGTTTTATGGGTTCCCAAAAAATTCCTTCTTCGGCAGAAATCCAAAGAAAATTAAAGCTTTCAACAGACCTTTTTGCAGCCGCTTATGAAATCAAAAAATATCAGTTGGAAAAGAAGTATCCTGAGAAAACTCAAAAAGAACTGAACGCCATGACTATGGAACTTTTTGAGAAAGGTTCAAAATAGTGTTGTTACCGTCAATTATGGATGTCTTTCGAGAGATCTTAGAAAAGTTTGAAAATGAAAACATACCTTATATGGTTGTGGGATCGCTTTCGTCCATTGTTTACGGCGAACCTCGAATGACAAAAGATTTGGACATCGTTATTGATATTCAAGCTCAAGATGCCAATAAGATTGAGCAATTATTTCCAATCGAAGGGTTTTATTGCCCGCCGCCTGAAGTCTTAAAATCTGAAATTGTATCCCGCGGTCAGTTCAACCTAATTCATCATGAATCCGGTTTGAAAGTCGACGTCATGATTCGAAAAAGAAGTCCGCATGCCATTTTGGAATTTAAGAGGCGGCAGAAAATTTCGTTTTGGAAAAGCTTTGAAGCCTGGTTAGCAAAGCCGGAAGATATTATTATTAAAAAAATGGAATTTTATCGCGAACGCGGCTCGGAAAAGCACCTTAGCGATATCCGGGGCATCTTGGCCAACAGCGAAGTGGATGCCGAGTACATCAAAAGTTGGGTCCTCCAATTGGGCCTTCAAGGCGAATGGCAGAAGGCCTCGAATTAAGACTCCATCATTTTTTATGGCGCTCGAGGGTTGCTGTTTTGGTGATCAAATATTCAACCGAAATATGTTCTAATTTGTGATTTAAAATTTTTGATAAAAAAACCCGATTGATACTAGACAGCCGAATCATTTCGTCATTGGAAAGCCCATGTCGCATTTTTATGGCCCTTAACTTTCGAGCCAATTTAAATTTCAACAGATCAATTTCATCCACTTTATTTTTTGCTGGATTCAATTCGGTTTTTAAAGCCCCAGGTTTTCCTTTGTTGAAGGGTAAGTCTTTTGCAATCAGGTTGTGTTTTAAAAAAGAGGGGAGGGCGCCCTTGATTTCGTCCTGGATCAGGTTTGAAGCTACTGGTATCACGCCAACAAACAACAATTGTGGAGCCGGATCCTGAAGACCCCGGGTCGCTAACTTGACCCAATCACTAAATAAAAGCCGATCATTTTTAGTCATCTCACAAAAATCTAAAATAACTGAAGTCGCTGTTTTTAACATGAATGGCGACCGAGATTTTTTACAAGCTTTGTTCGTTTCAGTCGGATCTATCGACCACCAGAAATCGCGAATAAACTCGGTCATAATTTCCATCAGGCGGGGATCAAATCTGGATTGATCAAATCCTTGCGCAACTTCTCGTTCTGACAATGAAAGAGGATGCATTTGAATGTTGTAATAGACGGTCCCACGGGGTCCGCCAAAAACAGTTCTCATAAGTTTTCCGTGAAGTCGTCCAAGCGTTCTAGCGCCTTGGTCGCAAGCTTTGGAAAAAGCTTTATTAATTCCTCTAATTGTTTTTCGACAACAGAAAGATCTAGATTCAATTTTAAAAGATGTTGAATGTGTCCGATATCTTTGGCCCGGCCAGCCATTAATTTCATAATAAGCACATCTTCTGCACCTAAGGATTTTACTGTAATGACTTTCCCAGAAAAAGTAATTTTCAGACGAGATTTTGCATCTTTCGGGAGGTAAATTGTAAATGCTTGATAATAAGGATTTAGCCAGTCGGGGGCTATTTTTAATTCTTTAGCAACAGCTTCCATGTATGGTTTTAAATCTTCAAAGTCGGAATTCACCGGAACTGCATCGATATCAACAGTTCCTCCTTTGAAATTATGTTGGAGAATCATCGAGCCACCTCCGCCGATGATCAGGGTGACTTTTTTTTCAGTCGCCGCCATCATTTTTTCATCTAACAGCTGGAGGGCTTTTGTCGCTAACGCTTTATCCATTTCCATATCTAATAAATACTACATAAGTCATATAAAGTAAAATATAATTTACTTTATATAGCTTAAAACTAATACAATGTATTTGGATAGCCTGGGGTCTTTGGTTTTTGGATTTAGGCGGCTGATGGAAATAAGTTTTCCGAGGCGACAAAAAGAATGATAAGAATATTTCATGATAAAAACAGCTTCCGAAAGAATTCAACAAAGCAGAATTTGGCTTTCTAAGGATGTTTTTCCCCTTTGGACCCAAGCCGGGATTGATGCCGAAAATGGAAGTTTTATTGAAAGTTTAACGGCGCAATTGCAGCCGACAACGATGCCTCGTCGAGCCATGGTGCAAGCTCGCCAGATTTACTCCTATTCAGAAGCCATCAAAATGAAAATTCTAAGTCCTGATCAAGCGGCTCCCATTCTGGATCGAAGCGTTGATTTTCTGCTGGCCCAATATGCCTTACCGTCGGGTGCCTTTATTTACTCTGTCGACGCCGATGGAAAACCAGCTGCCGTTCAAGTAGAGCTTTATACGCAAGCCTTTATAATTTTTTGTTTAGCTCGAGCTTACGAAGTTCTGCGGCAAGATAAGATTAAAGAAGCCGCTAAAAAATTAATTCAATATTTAAAAACCACCCGCCTAGCGCCGAACGGCGGTTTTACTGAAATTAAAAATAATCAAATCGTTTTTCAATCAAATCCCCATATGCATTTGTTTGAAGCCGTCATCGAATGGCTGAAAGTCGATCCGGACCAAGAATGGGAAGCACTCGCATTTTCTATTTATGAACTGTGCATAAAAAAATTCATCGATCCGATCAGCGGTGTTGTGGCCGAGATTTTTGATGAAAACTGGCGGCCCCTGAAAGAAAATGGAAGATTTGTTTTCGAACCAGGTCATCAATATGAGTGGGCTTGGTTGATGTTAGAATTTAAAAAAATCACAGGATTTGATGTCGAAGAAAAGCCACAACAGCTGTTTAATCTGGCCGAAAAATACGGACGAATTAAGTCAGCCCATTTTGTGATCGACGAGGTCTGGAGTGACTATTCGCCAAAAAAATTAAGTTCAAGATTTTGGCCCCAATGTGAGCGCATAAAAACCGCTGTCAGCTTGGGCTTTGCAGACGCCGCCGATCAAGCCATGGATGTTCTTTGGAGTTATTTGAATCAGCCCGCAAAAGGCTTATGGAGCGACACTCGGTCTGAAGCAGGAAGTTTTGATCAAAATCCTGCCAAAGCCAGTTCATTGTACCATATTATCAACGCGCTTTCAGAATACGAAACTAAAAGACAAACTATCTTCTAGGGGATCGATTCTTTCGGCGAAACTGACAGATATCAGTGCATCTGACATTAAGATTTTGATCTAAAAGTCCCGCTAGGTCTTGAGTGTTTAAAGCTCGTGCTTCAGAAAGACTTGCGAGGCCCGCAACAACTTGTCCAAAAGTTCTTCCGTCTAAGGCTTCGATTTGACGAAGATCATTTTCATTCAGCTGGTGGTTCATCTCATTATTTCTTGTCTGAACCGCCGGGGCTTGCGGTGCAGGGGGATTGCTTTTACCATCGCCCTTATTTCCACAGCCTAAAATCATGAGTGCCCCAGTTAATACCAAAATTTTTTTCATGCTAGACCCTACCTTTATAAAGTTCAGTGAACAGGTCCCAATACAGCAACGGATATGCCGTTTTAAAAAGCAGACCTAAGAACAAGGCAGTCTTGGTGATCGATTTGAAAGAGCCTGCAGGAAAATTTTTTCAGGGTGCGAAATGCACTGGTGTCAGAAACAACCCCTGGCTCACCATCGTGGCCAGGGGATAAGAAACATTAAATACTAGCGTCAGCCGTTTGAGTGGCAGGGCCTTGAGTCTCTGGTGCCGCGTCTTTTTTTGGCTCTGGTGTGGCTGCTGGAGCGGCTTCAGGAGTTACGATGCTTGAACCGATGCTATCGATTTGTAAAATTCCTGCGCCTGAAAGTTTTTGTGCCGCCAAAGTGATCCCAGGACCCGCTGCCAACATTTTTTTACCATTTTTTCCAGCGGAAGTGATTAAGTTTGTTCCGACTAAAGTGATCTCTCGTGCGATGATCGAGATCATAGATTCTTGGCCGCCAACCATATTGTGTTGCAGATTATCTAGGATGATCGTTTTGGCAATGATCGGAGTGATCGCAGCTTTGATAGGCCCTTTACCACAAATCAGAATTGTATTTGCGTTTAAGATCGCAATTCCAGCTAAGTCCTGAGCATCTAATTTTCTTTCTTTTAAATCGACCAGATCAGTTCTTTTTGAAATATCACAACCAATATTGATAAAAGTTTTATTGCGATCGGCGTCTTCTAAAAGCCCAAGGGTTTCAGTATCAAGCTCTTTTGTTAAAACCAAAAAGTCCTTTTTAACGGCCGTTTGTTTTTTGTCAGAATCAATTCCGCCTCGAGCGCTGATGTTTATTTTTTTGGGCTGATCAGGATTCAATTCGCCGGTTTCTGACGTCAGGGCTTCACCGATAATAGTGATGGTTCCAGGTTGACCTAATAAAGAAGTCTTGTCCGAAGCCTCAAGCTTTTTGGTATCAGCCACAGCGGGAGTATCGTTGCTGCTTTTACGATCTTCAGTTTTTGATCCACATGAAAAAACTGTCAAACAAGTTACCACTGCGACCGCAATTGTCGTTCTTCGTCCCATAGAATCCTCCAGAAAGGGTTTTAATTAGTAATGCCTTGTGAAGGAGCAACTTTGGGACCAAAGCGGGTCGTTAGTATCGATGCATACTATTGGTGCATACAATTAGTGCATCAAGTCTCGTGGGATCAACTTCCTAGAAAATGAGGTCAATTTTAAGGTCCTGACCCCCATCATTTTAATGTCGCGTCCCGATGAAGCCACTCCGGGGACGCACCACAAAGACTTCGGCAGCGGCGCGTTCCAAAGCTTCTTTCGGATTTAAAAGTTCAGTTTGTTCGAAGCCGTCTTCAGAAAGAATTGCGACTTTGCCATTTTCAAGTTTTCCTTGGCCCATGGGGTCCTCCTTGCCGAGCTTTAAACATGGGTTTTATTCAGTGTTTCGTCTAGGTCTTAGATACGACAATTTCGCATTGAAATCATAATGACGGGCACCAGATGTTAAGACATAATAAAAAAGATCCCGGAGGCTATCATGCTTAAAGATGCAGTCATTATTTCAGGCTTAACTGTTGGAGTTATTTGCGGAGCCGTCACTGGTATTGTGGGTGGGGCACTAAGCATTTCTTTAGTCGCTACGATTTTACACCTTGTTATGCACAGTTAATCCCAAAATTAGATTCCGTCTCAGATTGAGATTAAATTGAGGTTAAGTAGACACTTTTTGGAATGGTGTTAGCTTTTGAAGTCCCAAATTGTGTTTCCGCAAAGCCAGCTCTGATTTAAAAGCCCTCAGTTCGGCACTTGTCCTGCAATGTAACTAGTCACTATGAAATACTTAATTCTTTTACTCATGACTGTCCTGGTGCAAGTGTCTCAAGCTGAAACACTTTTGAATGAACTGACTTTAAAATCTAATGTTCAAGGAGATCGTGGCGAGTTCCATCTATGGAGCGAAAACGGTCAATTCTACATTGAATATTTTAGCAACACGGATCACAGTCCTTCAGACTTACGAAAATCCGAAGTGACAGAGGAACAGGTCAACTTTTTAAAAGAAAAATTGGACGAATTAAAACTTTTGAAGGATTCTCCGGATTGTGTAAATCGTGAAATCACAGCTAACTACAAATGGGGCGATAAAACCATTCAGCATAAAGGCTGTATGGATTCACAAGATGAAATCTCGACGGGCCTGTATCAATTATCTTCGATCATGAGGATTTTAATTTAAAAAATTATTGTTAAAGCTAGGCAGGCTGATACACTAGCTTCGTGGTCCAATCTAAATCTTTTATTGCGGCAATGGCTTTTTCTTTTCTAACGGGATTGTTAATTTTAGGCTGTCAGCCAAGCAAAAAATCGGGCTCTTCCCAAAATGGCGAACAGCAATTGCAAGGCAAACCCGAATTTATTCCTGCCTCTGGCTTCATAAACGGTAAAAAGTGGATCTATAAATCGGGCCAGGCTTATCGCAGCTCGCGATTTTTGATTGTGAAGCTTTGGGACAAAGAAGCCCCACGCCCTTGTAAAATCGCTCCGAAAACACCGCTGCAAGTTCGGTTAAAAACAATTCCAGAGATCAGCGACCTGTCGATTGGTCATGATAACTTTAAAAATGTTCCAGTGATTTTCTTTGTCGATGAAGACAGTTCTGCGGACCCCAAAAACCCATTTTTTTTAAGCGTTGATGTGCACGCAAATGTTGGTCGGATTATCATCGATGAGATCTCAGTGGGACCCGAGGCTTTCGTATCAGGCCGTTTTGAAGGATCCTTTACTTCATTGCAGATCCCGCAAACTCTTGTCACAGGATCCTTTGAGGTTCCTTTGTGTGACGAAAATCAACCCTAAGAGGCCCATTTCGGTCCTCTCTTTTTTACAAAAGCCTGCTGCCTAGGCCCCTGATTTGATTTGATTTGGGCATAAACTTTGTACCTGTCCGTACCGTGCTCACGTAACCGGAGATAAAATGTTTAAAATTTTTGTTTTACTTAGTTTGATTTTGAATGCTAGCCCCCGAGACTCAAAAGGGTTTTTGGTGAATCATGTGCCATTGAAAGCTCCGTCGTCGCAGCTGAATGGGCCGACACCAGCCTTTCGTAGTTACCGTGAATGGAAAGTGGATCAAATTGCCTTTGGCCAGTTTAAAGGCCAAGCGATCCAGGCGGAAGAGCTGACGGTGGCAGACTATTTTGCCGGCTATCTGACCAAACAACGCAATCAAGCCCAAGCCATCAAAGAAGTGTCTGGACGACTAAGTCCTGATGAGGTGGCTGAGCTCATGACGATCTATGCAAATTCAGTTTTTGGAAGCCACTCATCAGGAAACCCGGCACCAGGCGAGAAAGAGGCTTCGCGGCAGCCCTAGGCGCAGCGTTCCAAATAATCTAGCGACCCTCTTTACATCAAATAACCATCCCCCACCTTGACATGCTTTATTTCCCCTTCATATTAGGCACGATTGCACAAACTAATAGTGTCTATAAAGAAATAAAGGAGGTCACTAATGGCAAAAACTGAAATTGGCGTTCGTCCTCTGCACGATCGAATCTTGGTTCGTCGTATGGCAGAAGAAGAAAAAACGGCGGGCGGTCTTTTTATCCCCGATACTGCAAAAGAAAAACCCCAACGTGGTGAAATCATCGCGACAGGTAAAGGCCGAGTCACTGAAGATGGAAAAATTCTTCCATTAGAAGTTAAATCTGGCGATCGCATTCTTTTCGGAAAATATTCTGGCACTGAGCTGAAGCTTGATGGTCATGAATATTTGATGATGAGAGAAGAAGATGTCTTGGGTGTTTTGAACTAATCTAACAGTCGCAGGCTCTGGTGCCGTGACTAGTATTTATGGGAGATCTCAATGAGTAAAGAATTACGTTTTTCTGAAGATGCTCGCGCGCACATCCTTAAAGGGGTGAACGTTCTTGCTAATGCTGTGAAAGTAACATTAGGACCTAAAGGTCGAAATGTTGTGATCGAAAAATCTTTTGGTGCTCCATTGATCACTAAAGACGGTGTGACTGTTGCTAAAGAAATCGAACTTGAAAATAAGTTTGAAAATATGGGCGCACAGATGGTGAAAGAAGTTGCTAGCAAAACAAATGAAGAAGCTGGTGATGGAACAACAACAGCAACTGTTTTGGCTCAAGCGATTTACCGCGAAGGTGTTAAAATCGTAACAGCTGGACACAATCCAATGTCAATCAAGCGTGGCATTGATAAAGCTGTTGCAATTATCGTTGGCGAACTGAAGACAATGGCTAAACCTATTAAAGGTTCAAACGAAGTCGCTCAGGTTGGATCGATCTCTTCTAACAATGACAAAGAAATTGGCCAAATGTTGGCTGATGCGATGGATAAAGTTGGCAAAGAGGGCGTCATCACAATTGAAGAATCTAAAACAGCAAAAACGGAAGTGACTGTTGTTGAGGGTATGCAATTTGACCGCGGTTACCTTTCTCCTTATTTCGTAACAAATGCAGAAAGAATGGAAACCGTTTTAGAAAACGCTTACGTTCTTGTGTACGATAAAAAAATCTCTTCAATGAAAGATATGATCGGAATTTTAGAGGGAGTTGCAAAACAAGGCCGTCAAATGTTGATCATTGCTGAAGATGTTGACGGAGAAGCATTAGCAACTTTGGTTGTTAACAGACTTCGTGGCACTCTTCACGTTTGCGCCGTTAAAGCTCCTGGCTTTGGCGATCGTCGTAAATCAATGCTTGAAGATATCGCTGCGTTAACAGGCGCGAAATTAATTTCTGAAGATATGGGTTCAAAACTTGAAGCAGCCACTGTTGCTGAATTGGGTGTTGCAAAGCGTATCGTCATCGACAAAGACAACACAACAATCATTGATGGCGCTGGTAAAAAAGCGGATATCCAAGGTCGTATTTCTCAGATCAAAGCTCAGATTGAAGAAACAACTTCTGATTATGACAAAGAGAAACTGAAAGAGCGTTTAGCTAAACTTTCTGGTGGTGTTGCCGTGATTCACGTTGGCGCTCCTTCTGAAGTTGAAATGAAAGAAAAGAAATTTCGTGTTGAAGATGCATTGAATGCAACTCGCGCGGCAGTTGAAGAAGGTATCGTTGCTGGCGGTGGAACAGCTTTACTTCGCGCTTCTCAGAAAATTGATAAATCAAAATTCTCTGAAGACGAAGCTTGGGGCGCGACGATCATTAAGCGTGCTTGCGAAGAGCCTATTCGCCAAATCGCAACCAATGCGGGTCTTGATGGCGCGATCGTTTTAGATCGTATCCTTCAAAATAAATCAAATTCATATGGATTTAACGCTTACACTGACGAATACACTGATCTGATTAAAGACGGTGTGATTGATCCAGTTAAGGTTGTTCGATGCGCTCTTGAAAATGCAGCGTCTGTTTCTTCTTTGATGCTGACGACTGAGACGATGATTGCTGAAGCTCCAAAATCTGATAAAGGTGGCGGTGGCGGTGGTCACGATATGGGTGGCATGGGCGGAATGGGTGGTATGGGCGGCATGATGTAATGTCGTTCTTTACGAACTAATTTTAAAAAACCCGGGAGAGATTCCGGGTTTTTTTATGTCTTCTGCTCTGGATCTTGCTCGTGGCTGAGGGTGTGGAAACTGGCTCCTTGGGGACGCGGGCATCCTGCCCTCGCCGGCTTAATACGCCATCCTGGCGCGCCGGAGGTCCCCAAGGAGCCAGTTTCCACACCCTCAGCCCTGAACATGATTCAAATTTTTATCGTTTGAATAATTGGAATTTTGTTTTTGAAAATTTAGAGTGGTTTCGCCGGCTCGCTTTTTTGACTTGGTCTTCTTGGGGTTGGGTGCCCAGTCCTTGGGCTTGAACACGTTGAAACAACCCCTGCTTTAAATTCAAAAGATCCTTTAGTTTTTCTAGGGCTATTAGAAATAAGATAATTATTTTTATTAGCCTCTCAAAAAATTTTAAAACTGGCCGATAAGCTTTACAGTGGGTACTGTAGAGATCCGACATTGGGACCGCCTTTCATAAAAAGGAAGACCTTGTCTGTGTAAAGCGAAACTGGCGAAACCAGTTTCGCTTTTTGCATTTTGGGCGCCAAAAATTGCCGCGGCTATTGAACCGGATAAATTAAAAGAGGAATTCGACTCCGAAGAGGAGTGTTGTTATTTTATGGCTGATGCCGTTCACTTGTTCTGTTCTTGGGCCATCACTGAATTTTGCGGAATATGTTTCGAAGCGCAGCTCTCCAAGATAGGACAGTTTTGGCTTTATATGATGATTCAGGAAAAAAGCGAAGTCGTTCATGCGAACATTTCCATTGCTTCCTGATGATGGGCTTTCTGAAACATTGGGATATAAATAATAATTGAAACGGGCGCCCACATCTGTGGGAATCGCTTCGCCCAGTGGCATTTGGGCTGAAAATCCGATCACACTGGCGTTGAATTGCATACTAGTAAAAGTCACTGGGTTTGAGACCGAGGCTTGTGAGGAAAATCTTGCAAAGCCGCCAGTTAATTGTAGCCTTGGTCCAAAAAAGTCAGGACTGAGTAAAAAATTATAACCAAATTTTACGTGATAGTAGTTGTTTGTCATATTGATCACGGTCGGTCTTGATCCGGGTAAATTATTAGGAACGCCAAACGCAGAACTTCTTAAATCCAGCCCTGCAAACCAGACTGGGCTGATCCAGAATTCACCGGCTAAAGATATGGTCGGTGCAAGATTGTTGGTTCCATCAATGGCGCCTGACGATTGAAAATCGGCAGTTTCGCTGTACTGTGAAACGCCACCCATGACATCCACTTTTCCATATTGTGGAGTGTGATCTGGCACCCACTCTTCTGGTTTTTCACCGTAGGCGATATCTTTTTCTTTTCGTTTTCCTAGATCACTTAAAACTTTTCCATCTTCTGTGATATAGGGTTCAGAGTATTGAACGTATTCATCCGGCAGAACTTTTCCACCGACTTGAACGACGCCCGGTTCACGCTCAAGAACTAGTTTTGCAAAACTTAAAGTTTCTTCGACTTTATACAACCGAGCTTTGCCTAATATTTCTTTTTCTGTCGATACGATAAACTTTAATTTTGGATGGCGATACACTTTCAAAATCTGAATCACTGAAATATCCGTACCGGTTTTCAAGCCGGCATTTTTTCCGGCATTGATCGTCAGATCTTGACCTTTGCGAGATAAAACTTCAGCTCGATAGGGAAGTTTGTTTCTTAATGACTTGAGGGCTTGTTCAAAAATTTGAAGCACTTCGCTGAGCTCAAATTTTTCGACATTATCCACTGATTCTTCCACCATTGGCAAGCCATCGACACCAGAGAATAAGGTCATCTTGCCTTTAATTCCAGAAGGGCCCTTTGATAAACGAATTTTTAGAACGGCGTCAGCTTGGGCCGCTTTTGCAAGCTTGGTCACATCATTTGGATTTGAATATAGGGAATCTAATTTCCAGCCGTTGAAACTTTTAAATTCAGAGGGTGTCCATTGTGGATCTTGCCCTAAAACTGTATTTAAATGTTCGTCGATAGGTTTTGCGTAAATTCCAGAAATGTTATCTTCTGTGGGAACCATTAAGACAGAGTGAATCGTTAATGATTTGTCGACCTGACTGAGGAAAGTATTCTGGTTTTTTGTCTGGGCCAATAGGTCCAGCGAGGTCGCAAAAACAAATACAAATAAGAATCGAAAAAGACGACATCCATCAGTCATGGATTAATTGTGCCTGGTCTTATTGAATGGGTCAAATTCACATCAAGTAATCAAGTCGAAAATCCGAGACTAAAAGGGTATGGTTTTTCTTTTGATCCTGTTTGGAATTTTGCCGGCACAAGCTCAGATTGGTGGATCCTATTCGCCGATGTGGATTAATTCATCGGCCCCTTCTACAGATGAAGCTTTGGCTCATGGTCGGTATGAGATTAAAACGGCCAAAGCCACTGGCCAGACATCGGCTCGATCGACTGCTAAGAAAAAGCGGACTCCGGCCAGCGAAGTCACGGCGGAACCCTTACTGACGCCCGCAAAGCCAGAAGTCATTCAGTACAAAGCGTCCTCGGCCAAGACAGATGCGGCAGAGTCCTCTGATCGCTCTGTCTTAAGTGATGACGATGTTCGTAAGAACCAAATGGAAATTCAAGTTTCACCGACGTTTGTCTATAATGGTTCTTCCGCGAATTACTCTTACAGAAATTATAACAGCTTTTTTCCAGCCTTAGATTTGTCTTCAAATGTCTGGATGACTCCGACTTTGGGCTTGTATGGACGGATTTTATTTTCGTTTGGAGCCAGCGTCGCAGGGGATAGTACGACATCCTCAAAGGTCGCGGTTAAATATGAAGATATCGATTTAGCCTTTAAATTTAGAAAATATTTTAGCTCTGTGAAGGACAGCCAATCGGTGGATATTGGTTTGGTTTACAGTGAGGATAAATTCAGCCCACCCAGTGATAACTTGTATCGACCAAAGCTGATTTCATCAGGTCTAGGAGTTCGAGTGACATCCCGAGTGCCGAGTGGAAATAATTTTGCTTGGATCTTTGGTGGATTATTTTATCCTCGACTTCAGCATCAAGAAGAAAAGGTTGGACTTAAGATCAGCTCGGGTTCTGGCACTGAAAATGCGCGACTGGGTTTGAACTTTGGATCTGAATTAAAACTAAGCCGAGGCAGCCAAATTATTTATGATCTGGCCGTCAGCTCCGAGCGCGATTCCTTTGATGGAGCGGCGAATCCCATCGATCCTGAAACCCAGAAGGCGCCTAGCAACGTCAGCGTCACTAACACCATGGTCATGTTTAGCTTCGGCTATCGCTGGGGCCGCTAACAAGTCTTTTGTCTGAAAATTTTTGTTAGACTGTAGCCAGTGGTTTAAATCACCTATAATAATCGCATGGCATTTAGATATCTAGTTATTGAAGACGCAGCATTTATTCGAGAACTGATCAAAGGCGTTTGCCGAAGCGCCGGTGGTGTTTGTGTTGGAGAAAGTGAAGGCGGACATTCTGTCGCTGAGCTTGTCCGGCAAACCCTGCCAGATATCGTTTTTTTAGATTTAGTGCTGCCGGGGAAAAATGGTGTGCAATTAGCTGCTGAAATTCGTAAAAGTTGGCCCGAGGCGCGGCTGATCGCCTGCACCAGTCTTGATGATACATCGATTCATGAGCAAGCGATCGAAAGTGGAATAGACGAAATTATGATGAAGCCATTCACCCGAGAAAAATTGATTCAAACTTTAGATCACCAGCTGTCAAAGCGGAAAGAGGTCGCAACATGAGTGAAATAATTTTTGCCCTCAAAACACTTTTGATCAGTGCTTTATTGATTTCCTTGATGCAAGTAAAAATTGCCGGAACATCCATTGAAACGCACACTCAAGCTTGGCTTGAAAATTCGACGGTGGCCCATTTTGTTCAAGGGGCTGCGACCGGCGGAGTTCTAGCGTGTCGCGACCTTTACAAATCGATCGCCACCGCTTGGCAAGGCCCGACGCAAAAAAATAGCGCAAAGGCCTCTCGGTAAAAAAATAAAATCAGATCGATTAAGAATTGCCTTTACGCTTTTCAGTCTTTTTATCGATTTTGACTTCTTTGGCATCAACACGAGTGACGTTTGTTTTAGAGCCCAAAGTGATGTCTTGATTCAGAGCTTTATTGCATTTCGCAGCCGCTGACAGACTTAAAGACATAATAACCATAGTGATGATAGTTTTCATATACATCCTCCTACCTTGTACGTAGCTAAAGATGTGCCAAGAATTCGCGATCGCGGGGAGTATTTTAACCTGTATTTTCAGAGGCTTAAAAGGGTGTCTCAGGATGATCCGTCAAATAAAGAGACACCTTCAAGCTATTTTCGGCCTTTTTTAGTTTCAGTTTTAGCCGGGGCGCTTGCGCTAGCTGGGGTTTCTGCCTTCGGAGATTGGGGATAGTTGGTCAGCGTTCCGTTGACCTCTTGAGAGGCCTTGCAGCTGACGCAGTCACTATCATGTCCAGTCGCTAAGGTGCCAGCTTCTGTTTGACCTTCTTCGTGTTTACTGTTTTTCAAGTTGATGACATCTTCTTTATTTTCTGAAGTCGCTTCTTCAGCGAAGGCCGTCATTGATAAACACAGGATTGTTAATGCTAATAGTTTCTTCATCGCAAACCTCATAGGTACATTTCTTGAGTGGCCGGTGCCATCAGATCAAGATAGTTATTAAAAGTGCTAGCTACTTGTAATGCCACCGACGGTCCTTGCGGGCTATCGACGTCTTTCATCTCGCCATTGGCTTTGTAATTAATTTTGATACTACCAAGTCCTGGTCGTGAAACAATATATGGTTTTCCGAAACGCTCTTCGTATTCAATTTTAACGATCTTTTTTGCTTGGTCAGTGATGGAAGTGATGCGTCCCCGGTTATCGTAGGTCATCGAGACAATCTGGCCGTCGTTATTTTGAGCTCCAATTAGGTTTCCCTTGGGGTCGTATTTGAAAACGGACTCTTTTTTAGCTAAACTGGTCCCTTTGTCATTAAAAAATTGAGTCGTCACTTGGACTATTTTTTTAAGCTCAGGATGGTATTCAAAACTCATTCGAGTGTTGCCAGCCGCTTTCGTTTTAACTAAACCATTTGGAAAATAATCAAAAGTCACTTTTTCTGCGTTTCTACGAATCGCCAAAGGTTTCCCATTTTGTTCATCGTAAGTGATGTCCGTCGTGTTGCTATTCACTTTTGTCAGGATTCTTTGCAAAACCACTTCGCCGTCGGGTCTTTGCTTGTGCCAGAATTCATACTTGTCATCGGCGGTCACTTTTTTGCCGCACATTTTTTTCAAAGTGGCCCAATAATGATATTGGGGGTCTGATTTAGAGGTTTCATAGTTGTAGGTTTCAACGCACTTATCGCGATCTTGAAAGCTGGTGACCCAGTCTTCGCGTTTATTGTATTTTAAAGCAATAAAAGTTTTATCAGGCCAAGTCCCTTTAACCATATTATGGCCGTCATCGTACTCATATTGGAAAATATTCTTCCAACCATTTTTAGCCCAAGTCAGATCATCCATATTAGCGAATTTGTATTCAGCTTTTAATCCGCCCGGCGCTGTGATCTCTTTTACTTTTTTATTGGCGTAGAATTTAAAAGTCATTCGACGGCCTAAATCATCTTCGATCTCTTTTAATTGCGTTTTATCATATTTAAATTTTAAAAAGCGGCTGTTCTTGTCATACAAAGCGAGTAATTTGCCATCTCGATCAAATCTTTGCATCGTTCCATCGACTAAGTACCGAGTGTAGTATTCTTTTTCAAGAACCAAGTATTCGGCATCATGGCCATTGGCAAAAAACTTTGTTCCTTCTTTGATGTTGGCTTTCAGCCCATACTGGTCAGCCATGAGAAGACGTTTTGTCGGCACGTCATAGAGTTCAGAAGCTAATTTTTTAAAATACTCCTCGCTGACGCCACCTTTTTTTTCTGCTTTCACTTTTGCAATGATTAGACTGATGGTGCGATCCACTTCGGCTTTTGTGATTTCCCGAGGGGAATAGGTTGTTGTTGAACCACTTCCGCACTCGCGGACTTTTAAGGCGCCTTCTGGCATGATTTCAAGAGACGTTTCAAAATTTGAACACCAGCCAAAACCAAACATGCCATTAAAAAGGGAACGACTGTGATAAGTTCTTAAAACTTTCATATCGTAACCGCTTCCATCGACTTGAATATCAATCCATGTGTTGGAGTAATTAGCTGTTCTTAAATCAACAATCGCATGAGTGGTTAGGCTTAATAGCAGGGTGGCTAGGCCCAAATAAAACTTCATTATCTACCTCGTCCTTGAAGTGATCTTCTATACTTTGATTGTAACAATTTTTTTGATGATCAGGCCACCGATTATTTCAAGGGTCAGCATGATGAAACACAGGACTAGACCTAATGTCGTGTTAAACATCGGCATAATAAAGGCCGGGTCGATAACAAAAAAGACGCCAACTAATACAAGTGGGATCACGGATACGATCAGTCCCTGCATCAGCCCTTGGGCTGTCATAGCTTGTATTTTTTTCTCGACTTTTTGGCGCTCCCGAATGACATAGACAATGGTCTCGAAGGTTTCGGCCATATTACCGCCGGTTTCTTTTAAAATATTTATCGCCGTCACAAACATTTGCACATCCGGCTTTGGAATTCGTTCGCCAAGATCAATCAGGGCGTCTTCTAAGCTTTGTCCAAACTGAGTTTGAGTGATGACTTGTTGAAACTCATTGCGGATCGGAGCACCCATAATTTCAGTCACTCGCTGCATCGCTTGCATGGGCGCCGTGCCGGTCTTAATTCCATTGGCCATGATTGTTAAGCCATCCACCATTTGATCGACAAACTTTGTGCAACGGCTGTCATACATATTTTTTATTACGATGTAAGGCAGCGACCAGCCAGCGACAATTCCACCGGCGGCAAATAAAAGACCGACAACAATTTTCGGCCAAAACAAAATGAAAAACAAAACGCCCCAGCCATAGCTCATGGCCAGCAAGAAAATCGTCACTTGCTTATCGGTGGCGTCAGATCCCATCAATCTTAAAAGTTTAATGATCTCTTCGCGCTTTCCCAGACTTTTTTTATACAAAAAGCCAATCACCTTATCAGCCCATAAATAAATTAAGAAGGCCGTGCAAAGGCCAACCAAGGGAACAAAAATCCAATTATTATATAAAACCGACATTCCGTGTTCTCCGTTTAACTGGTTTTCTTAAGAGCGGCCGGCGTGGCCGCTTCGACTTTGGGATCATTCGCAAAAAGTTCGTTTGGAATAACAACGCCTTTGTCTTTTAATTTCTGGACAAATCTTGGAACCGTGCCCTTAAATTGAAACACTCCCAAGACTTTTCGATTTTTATCAAAGCCCGTTTGTTTGAATTCAAAAATTTCTGCTAAGGTGGGATAGTCACCTTGAATGGTTCCGACCTCGGTGATCGCTATAATTTTTCTGGAACCATCCGCACATCTGGAAATTTGCACAATTAAATTCACCGCACTGGCAATTTGTTCACGGATGGCTCTGACGGGCAGGTCCATTCCGGCCATCATGCACAGTGTTTCAAGACGCATAATACATTCTCGAGGGTTGTTTGCATGAGTGGTTGTCATCGAACCATCGTGACCCGTATTCATGGCTTGTAGCATATCCAAAGCGGCGCCATCTCGGCACTCGCCGACGACGATTCGATCGGGACGCATTCGTAGCGAGTTCTTAATTAGATCTCGGATACTGACGGCATTGGTTCCTTCCATGGAAGGGGGCCTGGTTTCTAGACGAACAACATGCTCTTGCTGAAGTTGCAGCTCGGCCGCGTCCTCGACAGTGATAATTCGTTCGTTGGAAGGGATGAAGGAAGACAGCATATTTAGCAAGGTCGTTTTACCTGAACCGGTGCCGCCGCTAACGACGATATTGATTCCATTTTCTACGCAGATCCGCATAAAATCGATCATCTGTCGGTTCATCGATCCATACTCAATATATTTTTCCGGTGTTACGCCACCTTTTCGAAATTTACGAATAGTCACGGCAGGGCCATCAATCGACAAAGGCTCGATCACGGCATTCACACGACTTCCATCTTTTAATCGGGCATCAACGTAGGGAGTGGCATTGTTAATTTGCCGACCTAAAGGTGTGACGATACGTTCAATGATACGGCGCAGATGATCATTTGAAGTAAATGTCACTGGCGACATCGCCACTTTTCCAGATTTTTCTACGAATATTTTTTTGGCGCCATTGACCATGATTTCAGTGATATTTGGATCGGCTAATAAATCTTCTAATGGACCAAGGCCTAAAGACTCTTCTAAAACTTCTTTGATAATTTTAGAACGCTCTTCGCGGGAAACATCCGGAGCCTCTTTGTCGACGATCAAAGTAATTTCTCTTTTAGTTTTTTCTCGCAGTTCATTTTGTTTGGCTTCATCGCCCCGAGTTTCTGCAAGCATTTTATTTAAGTCAGCGGTGCGGATGAGTTCAGAATGAACGCGAAGCTTAGTTTGCGTCATTGGATCTAATCCAGGCATCGAAGAAGCTGATGGCGAATTTCCACCGGCGCTTGAAGAAGATACGACCACCGTCGCCTTAGGCCGGGACATGGATTTTAATTTTTGTAATATTCCACCGGTTAATTTTCTAACCAGTTCAAAGTAAGCCTGGCTGACCGGTGCTTTAGGATTACTTAATACGAAAGGTGTGAATTTTTGTAATGAAGCGGCACTTGTTAAATCATCTTGCGGAATCAGGCCAACCGCAGGTAAAGCTAATTGATTCGAAATTGCCTGGGGATTGATGCCAGCCGGAGAAATTTTATTAATCACTAACTGAAACATATCCTTCGGGAATGTCGCCGAAAAAAGATCATGCATTAAACGTTGAGTTTGTGTGACGACCAGAAGCTCTGGCGTTGTGACAATTAAAGAAGCTGTGGCATCAAGTAAAATAGCACTTTGTAAAGGCATCAGGTCATTGCCAAGATCAACGATAATAAATTTGTACTGACGACTTAGATATTCAAGAAGTTTGGTCACAAGCTCGGGATTTACATCTAAGCGTTCTTCGGGGCCACGAACAGCACCGATATAGTGCAAACCTGAGCCATGTACGGTTACAATTTGATTGGGATTCATTGAATTTAATGAGGCTGTCGTTTGGGTGAGCTCACGTAAAGTTTTATTGGGTTTTAAACCCAAAATAACATTTTGATCGCCGACACTTCGTGAATCCGCATCAATCAATAAAACGGACTGGCGAAGTTCTGTCATCAAGGCACAGGCTAAATTAGCTGCAACGACGCTTTTTCCAACGCCGCCTTTACCGCCAATCACACCGATCATTGTACAACCTGGATTTAATGCCAATTCGTCCCCCGAAATAAGATCGGCAGATTTCTTGTCTGAATCGAGTCCAGAACCCGGGCGTAGAAACCAGGTCTAGTCGTGCATTCTGAATTTCTTTTTAATCTGCTCAGAGCCCGCGCTAGCAGACGCCTTTACGACCGGGGTCACAAAGACCACGAACTGGCTTTGTTTTCGTTGGAAGGTCTTAGAGGCATAAAGGTTAATGATGGGATTTTTCGCTCCCGCCGGCAAACGGTTGTAGTCCGTAAAAGTGGCATTACGAATGAGGCCGCCGACCGCAGCACTTTGTTTATCGCGTACGGAAATTTTAGTATTGATCGTATTATTGCTGGTGATCGGAGCGCCTTTGCTGTCAGTGCCCAATAAATTACTTAATGAAAATTCCATGTCCATGCTGACTGTCCCTGAATTTCCAGCTAAAATCACACCCGTGATCGCTGCACGAATTCCAATTTCTGCAAACGCGGTCCCTTGCGCACCATCTTTTCCTAGGACCGAATAAGGCTGATTGGTGACCTGCTTAATTTCACCTTTTTTTCCATCTTCAACCACTAAACTAGTGCTTTCCAAAATCCTTGCGTGGCCATGTTCTTTCGCCCAATTTAAACGCGGTAATAAATTACCAATCGTGGCTGTTAAAGTTGTGACGACGCCGCCACCACCACTGCCGCTGCTGATGGCGATATTAGAACCATCTTCACCCAATGAAGGCGCCCAACCGATATTGAAAGCTTTTGAGTAGTCTTTATTGAGCTCAACGAAATGCACAACCATCTGAATCAGCTTTGGCGGTGGTTGATCACCTTTTTCTTTGACGGCGATTAAGTTAATCACACAATCGTTGATACACTTTCGAACTTTAATCAGGCCTTTTTCTTCAGACTCTTCGACGACGATGTCAGGAACGTAGATCTTAGATATAATTTCGGCTTTGCTTTTTTCATCTTCACTGTTGGCGTAGCCAGTCAGAACGAATTTGCCATTCACGGCTTTGACGTCGATCTCGGGATTATTGATATCTCTTGAAATAAATTCAGCAATTTTTTTCTGAGCTAATGGACTGATCGTCACCAGCATCGATGCTTGATCGCCGAACTGTTGAATAACTCTGTAAATGCGGCTTAGATCTTTTGGCAATAGCACTTGACCATCGACAACAACACGATTGTTGATGACCTTAATCGAAACACCTTCGATGTCCCCAATTAAGGATCGAATTTCTTTTGCGACTTTTTCAAGATCGCTTTTTTTAACATCGATTTGATATTCAACAACTTTTTTCTGAGTTTTTTTATCAATCACCGTTAACGTTCCAAAACCTGGTTTTTTTGGGCTGACGCGAAAAATATTCTGTTGTTTAGAATACTCGACACCCACGATATTTCTAAAATCACCTTTGGTTTCTATATTTTCAGGCATTGTAGGAAGCTTTACTTCCTGTTCGATACCCATTGTCAGAGTGATGTATTGGCGTGTTCGGTAAGACGTATCTTCAAGGTCGTCCTCGGCGCGAACGGTCAGGGAGAAATTTAAAATCAAGCACATGATGTATGTGATAAAGAATCTCATCCCCATCCCCCTGTTAAAAAAACTTAAACCTAAAGGCGCCGATAAGAACTGTTGTTCTTAGGTGGCGCGGGCTTCGGCGGCACATACGCCGGAGCTTGAAACACCGAAGGTGCGACAACTGGAGTCGCATCTAGCGATGGTCTGCCTAAAACTGACTCAGCCGTTGAGCTGGGTAATCTTGAGGGAGCCGCTTGGTCATTCGGATTCCTCAGGGTGAAATAAATATTGCCGGGCGAAGTCGACAGTATATAAATCAAGTCCTGAGCCTCTTTCGGAGAGGCCTCTACTGTAATGGTACTATATTTTGTATCGCCGGTGAGATTGATTTGTGTGATATTTTTCCCATTTGGATCCATTTCCATTACGCGGGGAATATTGTTTACTATTGAGACACCGGTGGCTAAGACTTCGACAGCTTGCATGAGGATGACGCTTTCTCTCCTCTGTGTAACGCCCTTGCCGGTGTCTAAAGCAACGACAATGTCGACGCGGTCGCCGGGATGAATCAGTTTTGCAACGCCACGCACTTCATCAACTGGAATTGAAACAGCCCGCTTATTTAAAGCCACTTGATTTGAAATTCCTGTGTCTGCGCCAGGTATCAATAAAAGATTTTTTGAGATTTGCTGTTTTTTAGGAATTGGAATCGCCGCGACCTTGCCAACAACTTCTTCTTTGTTACCAATCGCATTCGGATCAATGTATTCAGCGGGGACCGTGATCGTTTCAAGCATTGTTTCATTGATAATTTCAAGTTCACGGATATCATTTTTTGCTACAACGACAGACTTAATCGCACCAAATTTTTTATCGTACTCAGCTTTTTTTTCTTGCGAGTAAGAGTAAATTAAAAAGCTGGCAAAGACGCCAAACAGAATCGAAAGCCATAAATTTCTTGTCTCATTTGAGCCCATACTTCACCTCAGTCTTACTCACACTTTCGTGTTAAACAGATTCCATAACTTGTTTGCACCCAGACCGGATTTGAACCCGCCGTGCTTGTATACCTTGTTCCATCATCTTTAATTTGTAAAACTGCTTCGTTGTGAAAACCTGGATTTGAAATGACCTCGGGCTTACCGATGTCCCATCCGAAAGCAATTTCCCGACTGGTGGCTACTAACGTGTTGGCACCCAAAGGGCGTTTTTCACTGGTGATAGAGTGAGTCCTGAAGCCATCTTTATAAAAGTAGTCTTCAAGCACATTTTGCTTTGGATCATTAGACCTGCGATAGCTTAAGTCCGTTCGATGATTAAATGTTTCAAAGGCATAATTTCTTGCTGCCATTGAATTTAAAATCCCTGTGTGGATAACGCCAAAAAATCCAAAGGAAAAACTTAAAAGAAGCACAACAATGATGGTGATTGGAATCATTTCCAATGCCGCCATTCCCTTTTCATTTTGAAGATGTTGTGTGATTAACATCCGTTGTCCTCCATCTCCAGATACTTATCGGACGTTCCGCGATAATCATTGAAGCGTGGATCAAGGTCCAGGATCGCTCGGTAGCGATTGTCCAGGGTGAACTGTTTTTTACACTCTTCGGTGGTCGGTTCCCTGATCATTAGTCCTGTCACATTAGCAAAGAATCCATCGCCAGATTTTGAAGTTGATCCTAAAATTCCAAAATTAAGCATTAATAGTTTTGCATTGAAGCGCAGTCGAATACCAGTGTAAGAGCTATTTTTTGATTCTGAACCCAAGCCGTAATCGCTTTCAAAGCTTTTTCCACTTTCGCCGGCGCCGCGAATATCCGGCGCAGACAATTCATACCAGCCATTTTTAAACAGCGGTAAAAGTTCTTTATTGCCGCCGGGGCCAAGAAATTGATTAAATTTATTGGTCGCCATTTTCACTTGATCATCTGGTGTCAGATGTCCTGCAATAAAAGCGCGGCTTGTTGAAAAGGCGATATACTGAGAAATATCTACAACCGTAAATGTAAACGTAAAGACAAATAGAACCGTGCAAAATACACTAGCCAGCATCAAAGAGATGAGAAAATCAACCGTGATAATTCCAGCTTGTTTTGTCATTGGTGGATCGGCGTATAAAACCGTGAGCTATTATAGGGGACTTTTTTTCTATTGGCAGCCGGTGGACCCCAAATACCATTTTCGATCATTCCTGATGTTCGCTCCCAAGGAGACTCAACAAGGTTAGAAAGAACATCGTTGTCTTTAAGAAGTTTAATTCCAAACAGTGTTGCACTTAAGATTACGGTCATCAGAAGAACAGCTTCTAAAGCCAACTGTCCACGCTGGTTCTTAAGTTTCATAATGACCTCACTGACGGGGCTCTGGTTCCCATTTGGCTTTTGCTCTTTTGTTACTTGTAAAACCTGTTCCCGTGGCAAGATGTCTTTCGACTCTGGCACCAAGACGAGGCGCTGAAGTTCGAAAGGCTGTCTTTGGTGCTTCCACCATAAAGCGAAAGCACAAAGCCATGGTTGCTAGTAATAGAAGAACGTATTCTAAAGTCATGTTTGACTATTATGGGTTGATTGCGCCCACGGCGTCTTTTAATTCAGTGGTTTTGTCGCTGACCATTTTCATCAATGGTTGTTTAAAATATGTCACAATGCCAACAACGATCACCAGCAAAAGAATGTATTCAACCATTCCTTGTCCGCGATCATTCTTCAAAAGACGTTTCGAAAATTTTCTTAACGATTTCATAAAAGAGTCTCCTTAACTGATCTTACTATCGGAAGGAGATACTTTCTGCTGAAGATCCAGACATGTCTCAAATTAAGATTTTGAACTGAAAAGCAGAAGCGCAGATGACTAGACTTTTGACAGTGAAGTCTTGACCCTTCACGAACCAGTGTTTATTCTGGCTTTGGAGAGGCGGTATTTTTATGTCTAGGCCCTTGGTCGTAGTCTATGTATTGAGCGTATTAGTTCTTTTTATCGTGAACGTGGCTGTTAGCTAGTTCTTTAAGTGATAAACGTCTGGGTAATTTCTGCCCTTTTCCTCTGAATCCATACCGTAGCCAACCACATATCGATCATCAATCGTCTTACCAATGTAATCCGGTTTGATCGCAAGTTCACGGCGAGCGGGCTTATCCAGTAACGTAACAATTTTTAAAGAAGCAGGCGCAGAAGCAAACAATCTGTTTCGTAAAAAGCTAAGAGTTCTGCCCGTATCGATGATTTCCTCGACGATAATAACGTGTTTTCCACTGATATTTAAAGAGATATCTTTAACAATTTTAACGGCTCCGCCTTTTTCAACGGCCTTCACGTAAACAAAATCAACCTGCTGGGGTAAATCAATTTTGCGCATTAAATCAGCCATAAAATGAACGGATCCACGTAAAGGGCAAATAAAAATAATCTCTTTTCCCTCGTAATCACGCTCGATCTGCTTGGCTAATTGAGTGACTAAAGCATCGATGTCTTTTTTGGCTAAAAATTGCATCATTTGATCTTTGATTTGGCCCATCGGGTTCCTACATTTCTAGCGACGTGATTCCCGCCGCTTGCGCCATTTTAATATATCTTAAGGCTTCCGGATGTTGAGCATCGCGAACTAAAATATTCTCCCATTGCTCAACGGCCTCAGCAATGCGGTTTCTATTGTACAAAATTAAGCCTAATTTTAATCGAGCCGCAGTTAAACTTGGGTAGTCACGAACTAAGGCCTTCAAATCTTTGATGGCGCGGTCGTGTTCCCCCATTTGGGAATAAACCTCAGCCAGTCTCATGGTTATCTCAGGCTTACGGGCACTTAGCTTTAATGCTTTTAAAATTTGTTCTAAAGATTCCGGATATCTTTTGTACTGAAAATACAAATCTCCTAGTTCTTCATGTTTTGAAGCCAGGCGCTCGTCGACAAAAGGATCGCTTTTATTTGTTTTTTTCTCTAGCAACTCTTGGGCATCCATAAAGACCTGACGGCCTTCTTCATATTTTCCTAAATCATTTAAAATAATTGAAAGTCCAACGCTGGCATCAGTATAGGTCGGATCAATCTCCAAGGCGCGCTTAAAAGTTTTGATCGCTTTTGAAAACTGCCCCTTGTCGTAAAAAATGGTCGCCAGCATCTGATAAGCTTCAGGGTTCCGGGTGCCTTGTAAAATCAACTGCTGCAGCAAAGGTTCAGACATTCGATAATTGCCGTTAATAAAATTATTGCGAGCTTCGATCAAAAGGTCTTCTTTTAAAAATTGGCTCATTCGATGATCTTTCTAGCTTGATTGTATTCAGGAGAGTCAGGGAATTGGGCCTTCAATTTTTTAAGGTAGCTAATAGCTTTATCAGTTTGACTGGTTTTATGTGCACTGATCGCCACTCGGGACAGGGCTTTGGCATCGAAGCCTTGACCGGGATACTGAGAAAGAAGATTTTCATAGCGTTTAAAGGCCGCCAAGTATTTCTCGCGAACATAATAAAAATCACCGATGTAATCTTCTTTTGTCGCTAAACGTTTAAGGCAGTCGGCGCGTTTTTCTGTGGCCTCTTTGACATACTCTGAACGGGAATAATTTTTAATCACGTCATCAAAAGCTCGAATGGCCTCATTGGCCAGTGTCAGGTCGCGATCGATGCTATCGGGAAGTTGCTTGTAATAGCTAAGACCTACGCGGAAAGAAACATAGTCAATTTGCGGATGTTTTGGGTGAAGCTCTTTGAAAGCCTGGTAAGCCAATTGGGCTTCCGCAAAAGCTTCGTCTTTGTAATGAACATCAGCAATGGCAAGTTCGGCTTTAGCTGCCCAGTTACTGTAGGGAAATTTATTTTTAACCTCTTGGTATCTGCGAATCGCCTCATCAAAGCGATCATCCTTTTCAAATTGCTGAGCAATGGCATACACGCCTTCAGGGGTATCGCTGTTTTTATCAGTGCTTGAGCAGGCGACGAAATAAAAACACATCAAAATAATAAGGAGCTTTGAAAGGGCATTCATATCAACCAGAAGTCTAATCGCGCGGTGCTGAAAAAGTCAACAAAGGTTACTAATCCCGGAACTCTGTTAAGTGCTTGTAAACCGCTGAGAAAGTGACCTTCAGCGTACTGGCTAAAGGAATCGATATGATCATGCCTAAAATGCCCATGACTTGAGCACCAATCAGGACGGATAAAACCACCGATACGGGATGAAGATCGACAATTTTTGCTACGACAAATGGGATCACGAAGACGATGTCTACGGCTTGCGCTGTTGCATAAACAATACTGAGCGAAAAATACTCGGCAGGGGACGCACCATTGATCATCGCAATTAAAAAAGCCGGAACAGCTCCGATCAGGGGACCCAAGTAAGGAATCAGATTGAGCAGGCCGCCAATCAAAGCCAAGACCAGCGCGTAAGGAAAGCCGACGATCATTAATCCGATCCACAAAACGAAACCGACAATAATAGATTCTAAAAGGCGGGCGCGGATAAAGCCGCCCATCTGAGTTGTTATTTGGTAATTCAAATTAAGAACCAATTCAAAGAAATTATTAGGAACTAAGCTAAAAATATTCCGTACTAATTCGCGACCATCTAGCAACATAAAAAAAGCTAAAAAAGGTGAAAGAAAAATCACCGTCAGTGAATTTGAAACATGTTCAGGAAGTTCTTTGAAAATATTTTGAGCAAAAACTGTAAACTTTTCCTGCGCTTGTTGGGCGATATTGGTTTTATAAACAGCTGTAAAAAAACCACTATACCGAGCCTGGATTTCATTGATTAAGCCAATAACTCCATCGATATATTTAGGAAAATCAGCTCGTAAAGAATCAAACTGAGTGACCAGCATAGGTATAAAAAACGGCAAAAATAAAGCTAAAATAATTGTCATACCGGCAAAGGGTATCAGCGTTGACAAAAGACGGGACAGCCCACGTCTTTCAAAGTAATCAACAATGGGATTTAAAAGAAAAAATAAAACAAAGGCCAAGATAAAGGAAACCAAAAGATTTTTTATAAATGCCACGATAACGATTAAAAAAATCAGGGCGCCTAAGAAAAAAAACAATTTTCGAGTGCGGATTTTTTCAACGAGCGGGAGATACTTATCTCTCATCGCGTTTTACTTTCTTTTTCAGAACCCGGATCATGGCTGTCGTTTCAGAAAGACGGGTCCCCAAAATTCGACCCAGGCCAATTAAAATTTTAACCCCAGCTGTTGCGTTTCTTGAAATCACTTCCATTAAATCAGGTTTAAAGAAACCAATTAAAATCGTTTCTTCATGAGCTGTCGCCGTGGCTGTTCTTCGGCCGGTCTCTTCAACAAGAGCGATCTCGCCGAAAAAATCGCCGTCAGAAAGTCGTGTTACAAAAGTTGACCTTGGAGCCTCACCCACGACACTGGATTCTTCGACCGATATATCAACGCTGCCTGAAACGATAATGTAAAGTCCGACACCAATTTCACCCTGGTGAAAAATGGTCTCACCGGTGCGATAATTTCTGACATTCACAATACTTTTCACCAGTTTTAATTCACGCAGGCTTAGGTCAGAGAAAAGAATATTATTTTTTAAAGCATTTTGAAGGCTTTTTTCTTGGCGGTTGGTTTTAAAAATATTATCCCAAAAATAATTTACCAAGGTGAGCCTCCAGAGGTGACATAGAGCGAAGTCTTTTTAATCCATCCCGTCAAGGCTCCTGGATAGGTCACTTGCACCCAGTCGCCAGACTGACTGCGAATGACGACTTCAAAGCCGCCATATAAATCAAAAAGACTGAGCTGGTTGTCTCCGGGCGCACTTTGTGCAGAAACCTTTTCTTCGATGACGGTTCCCCGTGGAATCTGAGTGTCATAAATTTTGGCCAGGGCCAAAAAGAAAAAGATCAAACCTAAAAAACCTGCGACGACAGCAATCCAAGGAAAAGGCGGATAGGCTAAATCGTCTGCATCGGCGCGTTTTCGTTGACCAAAATAGCGGATTAAACTCCAGCCTAATAAAAAGATCAGCCCGGCTAAAATCCAAAAATAAGAATATTCGCCGGCGGGCTCTAAAAATTTCTCGCGGATCAGTTCGTAAGTTTCGATCTGATGGGGGATTTCTTTGACCTCTAACTGTGGAAGCACAAAGGCTAGGCCTTGATTGGCGGCTGGCAAACTAGGATTTAAACTAAGAGCTTTTCTAAAGTAAGCAATCGACCAAGACTTTTGTCCCAGCTGGTAAGCCGTTAGACCAAGGTTGGTAAGCACCGCAGCATCGGTCGGAGAATTTTTAAGGGCCTCTTCGAAAGACGTTTTGGCCTCGGCAAACTTTTTATTTTGATAGTTTACTAGACCTGTTTCAAAGGGATTTGCCTGGGCCTGTGCTTTTTCAAACACAAAAAGGCAAAAAAGAATCGTCGTAAAAGTCCATGCAAAGCGCTGAAGGGGCATGAAAAAAATTGTAGTAACAAAGACCTCTGATGTCTACCGCGTGTCTTGTCTTGTTCGGTCGCGGCAATTAAACTGAGTTAAACAGATCTCTTAGTTCACGATGAAGTGCAGTTTTTAGAAAGAGGGTTGGAATGGGATTAACCGGTCAAGCGATCGCCGAGTCACCAGAAGTAAAGGCATTGATAAAAAATCTTGTCGGCGAGGTCGTGAAGTTAAATTCGCAATTGCCGGGAATTCGTGAGCCTCAAGCTGGTTCCACTGAAAATGCTAAAAAATTAATGGATCAAGTGGCGGAATTTCGCGGCCGTCCGTTGCATTATCCTTACATCGGCAGTGGCGCGGGTCGCGGTCCTTTTGTTGAACTTCAAGACGGCAGCGTGAAATTGGATATGATCAACGGCATCGGTATTCATCTTTTTGGCCATGGTCATCCACGTGTGCTGGCCGCAGCTGTTCGCGGCGCCCTGAGCGATGTTGTGATGCAAGGAAACTTACAACCTAACATTGAATACCTAAAAATGACCCAAAAACTGGTTGAGCTGGCTGGTCGCAACAGTCGCTTGAAGCACTCGTGGTTTTCTTCTTGTGGCACAATGGCGAACGAAACGGCCTTAAAAATCGCAAGGCAAAAACATTCTCCTGCTAAAATGGTTCTTTCTTTTAAAAATGCTTTTGCTGGCCGGTCAACGATGATGGCCGAGCTGACGGACAACCCCGCCTACAAACAGGGTCTTCCTGATTACCATGAAATTTTGCGAATTCCATTTTATGATAAAAAAGATCCGCAAAGTGGCGAAAAAAGTTTAAAAGCCATGCAAGGGCATTTTGAAAAACATCTCGGCAACATTGCCTGCTTTTGTTTTGAGCCCATGTTGGGTGAGGGCGGTTACCAAGCCGCCCCCCGAGAATTTTTTATTCCGCTCTTAGAGCTTTGCCGTGAAAAGAATGTCGCGATCTGGGCCGATGAAGTTCAAACTTTTTGTCGGACCGGCGAATTATTTGCTTTTGAAACTTTAAACATTGGTCAGTACGTAGATATTTGTACTCTTGCAAAAACAGCGCAGCTGGGCGCGACTCTTTACACGGCAGAATACAATCCAAAGCCCGGCTTAATTGCAGGAACTTTTGCGGGCTCAAGTGTTTCGCTGTCGACGGGAATGGAAATGATCAGCATGTTGCAGGAAGGCTTTTTAGGGCCCCAAGGTCGGATTCAAAAAATTCATAAGCGCTTTATCGAAGGCTTTCATAAAATGAATGAAACAACTTGTCAGGGGAAGGTCCTAGATCCAGGGGGATTGGGACTCATGATTGCATTTACGCCCTTTGATGGAAAAAAAGAACAAGTCGATTTATTTCTGAAAAATCTTTTTCATAATGGCATGATTGCTTTTGGCTGTGGAAAAGATCCATTGCGGGCACGAATGTTAGTGCCAGCTTGTATCGAAGATCAAGAAATCGATTTGGCTCTTAGTTTAATTGAAAAAACAATTCTTCAAGGGGTCTAATTGGATTTTATAGAAGCTTGCCGACAATTTATCGCTGTGGATAGCACCTCCCAGCAAAGTTCCAAAGAAGTGATGGAGCTTGCGGCAAAATTTTGTAAAGAGCACGGCCTTCATGTCGAACTTTCAGAAGAAGTGATTGGCGGGCAAGAGGAATTTAATCTTATTGCCAGGCCTCAGCCACGCACGCCCACCCTTGAATTTTTATTTCAAACTCATTTAGATACAGTGGACCCAGGTCCCTTCCAGCTTTGGCAAAAGACCAGACAAAATCCTTTTGATGCAACGATCATTGATGGTCGAATCTATGGCTTGGGATCAGCAGATACAAAACTTGATTTTCTTTGTAAGCTTTCTGCCATTGCAAAATTCAGTGCCCACACAGCTTGGAAATTGCCACCTGTCCTTGTGGGTACCTTTGGTGAAGAATCCGGCATGCGGGGCGCTTTAAAGCTGATTCGAAAAAATCAAATCTCTGCCAAGATGGCTTTAATTGGCGAAACCAGCAATTTGAATTTGATCAACGCAGCCAAGGGGTTTGCGCGCGTCGAAATTCGATTGCCATTTTCAAGCGAAGAGCTGGCTTACCGGCAAGAGCATAACTTGCGGGAAAGTACGACAACGCAAAGTAAAATATTTCATGGCGAAGCCGCCCACTCTTCAGCGCCGCACCTGGGTGATAGTGCGATTGTAAAAATGCTCGATTACTTAAGCCAAATTCCGGACAATGTCACTTTGATGGAAATCGATGGCGGAACTAATTATAATACGGTTCCAGCCCACGCTTTTTTAGAAATTGATCTGTCGCCATTACACAATCCGATCACGCAAAGAATTCAAGCTGTGTTTCGCGTGATTCAACAGCTTGAAAAAGAATTTAAAACTTATGAAGATCCTGACTTTTACCCCTCTCATCCGACATTAAACATAGGAATTATCAGAACCTTTGATGATCATATTGCGATTGGTGGAAACTGTCGAATTCCTCCGAATATTACGCAAAACGTTTACGAGGCTTGGATGAAAAGGCTGAATCAAGTCTGCATCCAAAACAACGCTAGTTTTCGTGTTACAGATTATATCAAGCCCTTCCGTACCGCCACTAATTCCATTCTTGTGAAAGGCTGCCTTGATGAACTTCGTCGCTTGGGTCTTTCAGACCGTTGCACAACCCAACCTTCCTCCAATGAGGCCAGTATTTTTTCTCGGGTGGGAATCGAATGTGTTTGTTTTGGAGCCGGTGTCCGCGAAGGTAATATCCATACGCCACATGAAAATGTGGCTTTGGAAGATTTAAATAAAGCGGTCTCGTTTTACGAGCGCGTGATCGAAAGGTTTTGTTTATGACATTTGTCGTTCGCGCCGTCAGACACGACGACTTAAATCAACTGGTCGATCTAGCCAAGCAATTCAATTTGTTAAATTTGCCCGGGGATAAAAAAGTCATCGCCGAAAAGATTGCTAAAAGTGAGCAATCTTTTGCAGGCCATCATCCCAAACATCGATCTGAATATTTATTTGTCTTAGAAGACACTGAAGAAAAAGTGGTGGTCGGAAGCTCACTCGTGATTGCTAAACACGGCAGTGATGAAGCGCCCCACTGTTTTTTCAAAATTTTAAAACGTGACCATTTTAGTAAGGATCTGGGAATTGGATTTATTCACCAAGTTCTTCGCTTTCAAATTGATACCGATGGACCCACTGAAATTGGCGGTTTATTAGTTGATAAATCCTATCGCCGAAGACCCG
This sequence comes from Pseudobdellovibrionaceae bacterium, assembly GCA_043779185.1. Classification (GTDB taxonomy): domain Bacteria; phylum Bdellovibrionota; class Bdellovibrionia; order Bdellovibrionales; family Bdellovibrionaceae; genus JAYWDA01. The sequence continues at coordinate 1,233 of JAYWEQ010000029.1, read as the reverse complement.
AGCGTTTGGGGAAACAGATTTCATTATCTCGTTTTCTTTTTATGGCGTTAAATCCAGAACGTTTCGAGGACCGAGTTTTATGTGAACTGACGCCGCCTTTGACCGACGAAGGACGAAGCGAGTTTTGGGAAGCCTTAGGGCGCCGATTTACAGGATTGCCATATCAGGAAGCGGATTTGCTCAGTCAGTCGCACAAAGAATTTATTGAAAGCCTTTTTCCTCAAGACGATATTTATCTGTGCTTGCTAGACTCTAAAGCCAGATTAGTTTTAGGCCGCGTTGGCGAGGCGACAAAACCAGCCCAGCATCTTTTAGAAAGTATAGGTTTTCAGTATTTGGATGAAGTTGACCCCTTTGATGGCGGACCCCACTATGGCTGCGCTACGGAAGAAATTTTAACGATCAAGTCCGCCACAAAATATCGTATTGGTGAATCTAAAGATGCGACCTTTTCAAATCTAGGGCTGATCGCCCGTGCGACCGGAGAATTTCGGGCTACCGTGGTTCCTTATGAATTGCGAGGACATGAAATTATGATTCCCGAAAAACAACGGAAAGCATTACAAGTAGAAAATCATGACGAAGTGATCATGGCTCCTTTTGACTATGATCGTCGAAAGGAACAAACATGAAAACTCAAAACCTAAAATATATGGGCGATTTCATTAATGGTCGCTTCACTCTTGTCGAAAAAAGTGATGGCAGCTTTAAAGATGTCAGCCCAAGTGATTTGAATGATACGATTTTGGTGGTTCCTTTTAAAAGGGATCATATGGACGAAGCCTGTAAGGCGGCTCGCGAGGCCTATCTTCCATGGGCTCGAAAAACTTTGGAAGAGCGTCGGGGTTATCTTTTAAGACTGAAAGAAATTTTCGATAAGAACATCGATGAAATGGCCGAATTGATTGCACGGGATACAGGAAAACCTTTGTGGGAAACTTTAACTGAGGCAAAAGCGCTTTCCAGCAAAATTGACATCACACTTAATTTTTCGCTAAAAACAGTGGCCGAAGAACACATTCCCAATGCTTTGCCGCAAGTTGAAGGCGTCATTCGCTATAAGCCTCGCGGCGTGATGGCCGTGATTGGGCCTTTTAATTTTCCAGCGCACTTGCCCAATGGACATATTATTCCTTCGTTGATTGCAGGAAATACCGTGGTTTATAAACCTTCTGAGCAAACGCCAGCGGTTGGGCAATTTTACGCGCAGTTATTTGAAAAAGCGGAATTTCC
>JAYWEQ010000028.1:0-52641 GCA_043779185.1 Pseudobdellovibrionaceae bacterium | reverse complement strand
AGTGATCAAAGAGCCTAATATTGACGGAACACATTCAAGCACGACTGAAAAACAACCGGCATCCTGTAAATCCATGGCCTGCTTGCGAATTTTATCATGGGCTTTTTTATGACGGCCTTGAACTTTGTAGCCCCCCAATTGATGAACCGATTGCGGCGTTAGTCCTAAATGTCCCATGACAGGAACGCCCGAATCCACTAAGTGTCTGACTAAGTCTAAATTTCCATCAGCTCCTTCAAGCTTCACAGCCTGGGCACCGGCTTTCATAAGCTTTTCTACTGCGTTCATATTTGAATTTAAATCTTTGCGATAACTTAAAAAAGGCAGATCTGCGATGACTAATTTTTGTGGAGCGCCTCGGACCACGGCGGCTGTATGCAAGGCCATCATATTCACGCTGGCCTTTAAAGTTGTCGGAAAGCCATGCATGACCATGGCCGAAGAATCGCCAACTAACAAAGCATCGATATTAGTTTCATTTAAGATTTGGGCGAAACTAAAATCATAACAAGTCAGAACAGAGATTTTTTTCTTTTTCGTTTTCATTTCTTGGAATTCTAGAATGTTCATTGGTAGGCCTCCACAAAGGCGGAATAGACTTTTTGAAAAGGGTCGTCGTTTAAGGCGTTCAAATTGGCTTGAATCGTCACAAGGTCTTTTCTAACAAGGGGCCCGGTCAATGCGCTACGACCTTGACGATTAAAGTTTTCAACAATCTTTTCCAAATAAATTTGAGCGGCTTCGGGCGGTAGGCCTAATTCTTTGAAGCCGTCACTCATTTTTGTCCAAAGAAGAATGGGAAAATTTCCGCCCAAGACACAAAGAGCATGGTACAAGGCCTTATTTTCAGCAGATATATTTGTGAAATTATTTTTTAATCCTGGAATTAATTCAGCCAAAGGGGCAGGCGCAGTGATCACGAAATGAATTTTTTCGTAAGTTTCAAGTTCGTAAAGTTCAGGACCAAAACTCATCAGAGGGTGGGCTGAAAAAGCTCTGGGAATATTTGAGGCTCCAGAAAAGTGAACTATTTTTTTTGAATAAGACTTAAGATATTGATTTATAAAAGGCTCAAGGGCGAAGTCACTGATTGCCAATAAAATATGGCTAGCTTCAGAGACCAATTTTTGAAGAAGCTCTAAATCTTGTGAGCGATTCCAAGTCATTAATGAAATATTTTTTTGCTGAAAGTAAAATTCGAGATGTCGAAAAAGTCGGCCGGAGCCAATCAATAAAGTTTTCATCTGTGGTACCTGTCCTTTTGGGATCAAGTCCTCGTTAAAAAATGTTGATATAAAAAGTCATTAAAAAGGTCGCTGTCCAAAATTCCTTGATCAGATCAACGCCTTAAGCCCTAACTTATCAAATTCAGACAAGAAAGCAAGAGCCGTTGCAGGGGCCCTGTAAGCATGTTATTTAGGCGCCATGAAGTATTTAAATTGGACTTTTCTAGGTCTTCTGGTGGCTGCTGGCTTGGCCATTACGCTTTATTTTGGTCTACAGCCCCGATCCCTGCCTAAAATCAAAAACAGTCTTTTGGCAAATCCCGAACGAATGGGAGAGGCCGTTGCTCAGCGGCTTTGGCAAGAGATCAAAGAGGCCGATTTGATTTTATTAGGAGTTGAACCTGGCAAGCCCGACCATTTAAAACTTTGGAAAAGATTTTTAGAAGTCCTGCCCGCCGAGCAGAAATATACACAAGTTTTGATCGAGCCTGGTCTAGAGGATAAAAATATAATTTCTTACAATGAAGAAATGGATCTTCAAAAAGATTTGGACCGATTTAAGCAGGGATTGAAGAAGGCTCAAGAAAATAAAATTCGTGTGGCCATCATAGTTCCCTCCATTTATTCCAGCCAAAGTATTCCAGATAATCCTGTTCATCGCCTCACGCAAGATTCTGAATTTTTACCCCTTAGTCTTTCAGTGGCCGAGCCGACCCTGAGCCGAGAAGAAGAGTCTGAGGCCCCATACCCCTGCGCTAGCGGATCCGAAGACGCTGCGGGTTTAGCGTCTTGGGGCTGCTTGATTCAAACAAAATCCAGAGGCCTCTACCGGAAAAAATGGGAGCCCGGAAAGTATCTAGGCTTGATGGATCAAATTGGTGAAAAAGACTACTTAGTTTTGATTCGAAAAATTCCACTCAAATAAATAGGACTAAGACCGTGTTTATCTAGACCAAGGCTCGCCAAGGTTGAAGAACAGTCTTGGCTCCGATAAATTCTTAAGGCATGAAAATAAAATATATCTTCGGTTTCGTTTTTTTTCTGACCCTTCAGGCCCAGGCCAGTGTTAGTTCCATTAATTATATGGGTCTTTATTATACCGATAATGCAAACTTTGAAAAAGATCAAAAAGATGGTGATTTTTATTTGGGACTTTCAACATTATCAACGCTAGCACTTGAAGAATGGAAGTGGCGACTTCGCCTTGGGTTTTTTGACTACGCAAAAGAAAAGCAAAATGACTTCTTATCGAGTCAAATATCAGGCCACTTTATGCTGAACCCAGGAACGCATTCAACAGAGCTTTATTTGAAACTTCTTTTTCAAAATTACCTGGGAAGTCAGGTTTCAGGATCGACAGATACCAGTTACAATTATACGGGCTTTGAATTCGGGACAGAGCACAATTTTGAATTTAAAAAAGAAACAAGACTTAATTTGCGACCCTATTATCAACAAAGAAACTATTCAAACTTGAATCAGCGAAAAGACCAACAATTTGGTGGGCTTTTAACTTTTGATAAGGACTGGGATAAAAAAACATATGCCTATGTTGAAGCAGAAGTTGGTTTTTTAAGTTCAAGTCTTAGTGAGTACAGTAAAAACTTTTTAGTTCTAGGTGTTGGTGCAGATCATAAAATCGATACGGACTGGAGTTTAGAAGGAAGCTTGGCTTTGCAATCTGGAACCTACACGACACGAACCACCACTCAAGTCGTGGCTGGAACCAGCCGAAGAAAAAGTAGCACAGGCACCGAAACAGTTCCTGAAACCACGAACAATCTGACGCTTAATTTTTCAGGCCTCCAGCAAATCACTGAAGAGTTTAAATTTCGTGCTGGTTTGACGATGATAAGCCAGGGCTCGCGCAGTGGCGATGAATCTTATTCTGCAAATATAATTTATGGACAACTTAACTATAATTTTTAGGAGGATCTATAAGCATGACCAGCAAAGGCATGAAAGGCCCTCACACTAATTCCGCAAAAAAGTTAAGGGTTGGGATCCAAGGTTTTCACGGATCGGCCGCTATAAAATAAAGTCAGGATATTTCCTAATAAGCAAAGAGTGATGCCCAAAAGTAGAAAGGGCGTCACTCTTAAGTTCTCGAAAAAAGAAGACAGCAAGACAGCAATGACAGGTGATACTAAAGTGGTGTAAACAGCCCGTTCGGCACCGATTTTTCCAACTAAATAGCTGTAGGCTCCAAACGCAATGACCGTTCCAAAAAGGCTTAAATAAATGAGCGCGCCCCAAAAGCTAATATGCCTTGGCAGTGAAAAAGTCTGGGAAAAAACTAAGCAAAGAATTCCAGTGAAAATGGTTCCGTAGAGCATGCCCCAAGCATTGGCTGCCATGACGGGAACTTTCATCACATGATTTTGATGGGAAAACATATTCCCAGCCGAAGCAAAAAACACCGCAATTAAGCCAACGCCAACACCCATTAAACTTTTTGGATCACCATTAAACTTTGAAATATCTTCGTAAAATAAAAAGAAGACCCCCAGCATTCCAATAAACGAGCCGTAAATGACATTCCTATGGATTTTTTTTCTGAAGAAAATCCACAATCCTACAATATTAAAATGAATCATGGTCGTGTAAACCAAAGCAATCACTGCCGATGTGGCATACTTTTCAGCCTGATAGGTCAGAATATAATTTAAAGAAAAATTGCAAACACCTTGGAAAAAGAAAATTTGGTGATTGGCTTTTCTGTAACGCAATGTTTTTCGCAAAAATAAATGCAATAGAAATAAAATCGAACTTGCCAGCACAAAGCGATAAAAAACTCCCACTAAAGGAGAGACCGAATCGATTTGAAATTTGATGGCAAGCCAAGTAGATCCCCAGATCAGGGAGCAAAGTAGATATAAAAGTAGATCAACCCTCGTCTTCGTAAGCTTTTTCCTCGTCGTCGTCGTCGTCCTCATCATCTTCGTCGTCTTCATCCTCGTCATCTTCATCATCAAGATCGTCAGATGTTTCGATTTTGATCAGCCAGCCTTCTTCCATAGGATCATCTTGAATCAGCTCAGGAGACTCGATCACTTGCGAATTGATTTCAGTCACAACGCCATCGACCGGAGAATAAATATCTAACGGCCCGTCATCGGTTTCTATGGTGCCAAGAACGGTGTCTGATTCGATTTTTTCGCCTTCAGGAGGCAGGTCAATCGATAGGATTTCTTCAAAATCTTCAAGGGCAGTTTCATTGATTCCAATGGTCACAATGCCATTTTCTTTTTTGTACCACATATAACCCATGAAATTTCTAACTTCGCCGGCCAATTCACTCATAAGGACTCCTCGAAAATCTAAGGCTTTAGTTTTAACTATGATTTAAATAGCCAGCAAGTAAAAGCTAAAAAAAAGGCGAGCTGTTAAGGCTCGCCTTGTCGAAAAAACGTGAAGCTTGCGATCTAGATATCGTAATACAGGTGAAATTCGTAAGGAACAGGCCGTTGTTGGACGGGGCGAATTTCTTTGTCAATTTTATAGTTGATCCAAGTGTCCAAGAGGTCTTCGCTGAACACATTGCCTTTTTTAAGGAAGCTTCCACCTTCGCGAAGAGCCATTAAGCTTTCTTCCAAAGTTCCAGGAATCGAGGGGATTTTTGCCGCTTCTTGAGGAGGCAAGCCATAAATATCTTTGTCCAGTGGATCGCCTGGATGAATCTTATTAATGATTCCATCAAGCCCAGCCATGAGGACAGCCGCTTCGGCTAAATAAATGTTGGCCGAAGGATCTGGAGTTCTGAACTCGATCCGTTTGGCTTTTGGATTTGGACCTGAATTTGGAATCCGAATTGCCGCAGATCTGTTTTTAAAGCTGTAAGCCAATTTAATCGGCGCCTCGAAACCAGGAACTAAGCGTTTGTAAGAGTTGGTCGTTGGATTGATCAGTCCGCAAAGGGCTGGAGCATGTTTTAAAACGCCACCAATGTAATGAAGCGCCATCTCAGAAAGCCCTGCATATTTATTTCCTGCAAAAAGATTTTTCCCATCTTTCCATAACGAAACGTGCATATGCATGCCCGAGCCATTATCGCCGAACAACGGTTTTGGCATAAACGTGACCGTTTTCCCATGACGACGAGCCACGTTTTTAACCACATATTTAAACCACATCATGGTGTCACCCATGTGCAAAGCATCTTCAAAGCGGAAATTGATTTCCATTTGGCCGGCAGAGGCGACTTCATGATGATGGCGCTCAACGGTGATTCCTAAACGCTCAAGCTCTAGGCACATTTCGGTTCGCAAATCATGCATGGAATCGGTTGGAAGAACGGGAAAATAGCCCTCTTTGTGCCGAGGTTTATAGCCTAAGTTAGAACCGCCTTCATCACGACCTGTATTCCAAGTTCCTTCGGCAGAATCAATCATATAAAAGCCGCTATTATTGGTTTGTTCAAAGCGGATATCGTCGAAAATAAAGAACTCAGCTTCAGGGCCAAAGAAAGCCGTGTCAGCGATCCCCGTGGACTGAAGATAAGAAATCGCCCGCTTCACAATTTGCCGAGGATCACGGTCATAAGGCTCAAGAGTTTCAGGAAGACAAACATCACAAGTTAAAGACAAAGTTGGAACTTGCATGAAAGGATCCATGCGAGCACTTTCAGGATCAGGGCGAATAATCATATCTGATTCTTCGATGCCTCTCCAGCCGCGAATAGAGCTGCCGTCGAAGGCCACGCCATTTTCGAAGGTGTCAGCTGAAAGTTCTGAAAAAGGAATTGTCAAATGTTGCCAAGCGCCTATCAAGTCACAAAACTTGAAGTCCACCATTTTGGCACCTTTTTCTTTTCCGTAGGCCATTGCTTCTTGTGCTTTCATGTCTTCCTCCCCGCCGTCAGGCGATTTTAGTTTTTAAAGTGCACTTTCATCCCGCTCACCGGTGCGAATACGAACGGCTGTTTCCACCGTTGTTACAAAGATTTTTCCATCGCCAATTTTTCCGGTTCGAGCTGATTTTTCAATGGCGTTCACAACTGCAGCGGCCAAGCTGGCGGGCACCACCACTTCAATTTTAATTTTTGGTAAAAAGTCGACCACGTATTCAGCGCCTTTATAAATTTCAGTGCGCCCTTTTTGTCGGCCAAAGCCGCGAATTTCAGTCACAGACACGCCTTCAACGCCGGCCTCTGACAGGGCTTCAACGACATCGTCGAGTTTAAACGGTTTTATAATGGCTTCGATTTTTTTCACTGTTTTAATGAACCCGTGGTTTAAACGAAGATAGCAAAAAGAGGCTTTTCTTCCAAGCAGCATCTGAGATAAAAATCAGGCCTAACGCAAAACAAAATGCTAAAATCAAGGCAAAAATTCTGTGTCATGAAAGCGACACCTATTGCGGAACCTGTGGTTTTTTGATAACTCCCTTTTGCGCAAAAAAATTGAGCCGCCGTACTCGAGGGGGAATATGACGACAAAAGTTTTTGCTTATGGTTCTATTTATGAGGGCATGATCCACTTTGATAAGATCTCTGCCTTTGTAGACGCCCACAAGCCAGGTTGGATTCAGGGGACGGCCTATCGTTTAAAGGTAGGATATCCAGTTGCAGTTAATCAGGGCGAGGATCTGATCCCAGGACAGATTTTAGAGCTCAAAACCAGCGAAATTCTGTTAGCCATGCTAGATGAATTTTTCGGCTACAATCCGATGTTTCCTGATAAAAGCCTTTATTTGAGGCAGGAAGCCACAGCGGCGACAGACGGGGGCGCCGCCAGCGAAACGGTCTGGGCCTATTATCTAAATCCCAAAAAACTGCCAACGACAGCTGTCGTGATTGCTGGTGGAAATTGGATGCTGGATATGAAGACGCTGCCACTTTTCACTGAAAAATTGAACCCAAGACAACGGGCTTATATTCAGAAACTAGGCGCGGCGACGGGCCGTGATATTATTCCGATCAACGATATGGCCCTGTATCGCGAGCTGATGGGATTAGAACTGATTGTTGATAAAGGTCGCAGATTGGCCCTTTCAAAATTAGGCCAGGAAGTTTATCGCTATCTTGGATAAAGAAATTTCAAATCTTTTTCGAATTGTCCTGATCGAGCCTGAAATTCCGCAAAACACCGGAAATATTGGTCGCACTTGTGTAGCCACCCGGTGTGAATTGCATTTGGTCGGACCGCTCGGTTTTGAAATCAATGACACCCAGTTAAAAAGGGCCGGCTTAGATTACTGGCCCCATTTAACTTGGCAAATGCACTCTGATTTTCAAAGCTGGTGGTCCTTAGTGGAAGATCCTTCCAGAGTGTTTTATCTGTCCACCAAGGCGAAAAGAAACTACACCGATGTGCAATTTCAAAAAGGCGATTGGTTGGTGTTTGGAAAAGAAACCAAGGGCTTGGATCCTCAGCTGATTCACCAAAATCCGCAGCAGGCCGTGACAATTCCACTTTTGGGGCCGGCTCGCAGTCTGAATTTGGCCACCTCGGTCGCGATTGTTGCCTACGAAGGTGTCCGTCAGCTGCAAATCTCCGTCTAAAGTCGTGGGGCATTATTGCTATCGTGAGTCAAATTCCCTGAATCACTCAGCTTTGTTGCGATTTTACCGGCGCAATAATATTCTGCCCCTCTATGGCAACAAATTTTTTAGCAAAAATATTCGGTACTAGTCACGAGCGCGAGATGAAACGCATTCAGCCCATCGTCGATCAAGTGAATGCTCTGGAACAAAAAATGAAAGCGCTGACAGATTCGCAGCTGCAAGCGCAAACGCCTTTGCTGCGAGCCCGTCTAGCCAAGGGCGAAACCTTAGACGATATTCTGCCAGAAGCTTTTGCAACTTGTCGCGAAGCTTCGCACCGTGTTTTAGGCATGCGCCACTATGATGTTCAGATTATTGGAGGATATGTTCTTCACAAAGGTAACATCGCCGAAATGCGAACCGGTGAAGGTAAAACTTTGGTCGCAACTTTGCCTGTTTATTTGAATGGTTTGTCACAAAAAGGCGTTCACGTTGTGACCGTGAATGATTATTTGGCGACCCGCGATTCCGAATGGATGGGACGCTTGTACAGTTGGTTGGGCTTAACCACAGGAATTATCGTGCATGGACTGACGGATGAAGAGCGTAAAGCGGCTTACGGAGCTGATATCACTTACGCGACCAATAACGAATTGGGTTTTGATTATCTGCGCGACAATATGAAATTTGATCTGAAAGAATATGTCCAGCGCGAACATAATTTTGCAATTGTCGACGAGTGCGATTCAATCTTGATTGATGAAGCGCGAACGCCATTAATTATTTCAGGCCCCGCCGAAGCGTCGACTGATAAATATTTAACGATCAATAAAATTGTTCCATCGCTGAAAAAAGATGTTCACTACACAATGGAAGAAAAAACCAAGACGGCGTCTTTGACTGAAGAAGGTAACGCCATGGTCGAGCAGCTTTTAAAGCTGGATAACCTTTACGATGCTCATAACATCGAACTTTTGCATCATGTGTATCAAGCTTTGAAAGCCCACTATTTGTACCGCCGTGACGTTGAGTACATGGTAAAAGACGGGGAAGTGATTATCGTCGATGAATTTACAGGTCGCTTGATGCCAGGCCGCCGATGGAGCGATGGGCTTCATCAAGCCATCGAGGCCAAAGAAGGTGTTGAAGTTAAAAATGAAAATCAAACTTTAGCGACCATTACCTTTCAAAATTTCTTCCGCATGTACAATAAGATGTCGGGCATGACAGGAACCGCGGACACAGAAGCGGTCGAATTTAAAAAAATCTACAACCTTGAAGTTGTGGTTATTCCAACGAATAAAAAAATTGCGCGAGCTGATCACGAAGATGTCGTTTATAAAACCGTGCGTGGAAAATACAACGCCATCGTGACTGATATCAAAGAATGTCATGCCAAGGGGCAGCCCGTGCTTGTTGGAACGGTCAGTATCGAAAAATCTGAAACTTTAAGTGCACTTCTTAAAAAAGAAGGCATTCGCCATGACGTATTAAATGCTAAACATCATGAGCGTGAGGCAGAAATTGTTGCGCAAGCGGGACGAAAATCAGGTATTACGATCGCCACAAATATGGCGGGCCGTGGAACAGATATCGTGCTTGGTGGAAATGCTGAAATCATGGCCAAGAAAGCAGCTGGCGCCGAAGGTGAAGAGTCCGCCGATTTCCCAGAGCTTTTGGAAAAGTTTAAAAAACAATGCGAACAAGATCGAAACGACGTTGTGGCTGCTGGTGGCCTTTATATTATGGGAACTGAGCGCCATGAATCGCGACGGATCGATAATCAGTTGCGAGGTCGCGCCGGTCGTCAGGGAGATCCTGGCGCTTCTAAGTTTTATTTATCTTTAGAAGACGACCTGATGCGTATCTTTAACGGTGAGCGCATGCAAAAATTAATGGATATGTTAAAGATGGATGAGAATGAAGCCATCACTCACCGTTGGGTGACAAATTCCATCGAGCAAGCTCAGCGTAAAGTCGAAGGTCATCATTTTGATGTCCGTAAAAACTTGATCGAATATGACGATGTCATGAATCAGCAGCGTAAAAATATTTATCAAATGCGCCGTGAAATTCTTGAAGGCAAAGAAGTTCAAGAAACATTCCGAGACATGCTCAGTGATGTGGTTTCAAATCTTTTGGACACTTACGTGCCAGAAAAAGCTAAAGCTGAAAGCTGGAACACAGAAGGTTTAAATAATTCCTTAGCACTGCTTTTTGGTTTCAAGTTGGATTTCAGCGCTCTGCCACTACAATCTGAAAAGATCACCGACGAAATTAAGACCCATGTGAAAGATATTTTTGAAAAACAAAAAGCCACGATGGGAAATTTCTTTGAGCAGATTTTAAAGATGATTTTATTACAAACAATCGATCAAAGATGGAAAGAGCATTTGTTAGTGATCGATAAATTAAAAGAAGGCATCAATCTTCGCGGATATGCGCAAAAAGATCCTTTGATTGAATATAAAAAGGAAGCCTTCAGTGCTTTTGAAAATCTGCACGCGGCGATCCGCGGCGACACTGTTGAAAAATTGATGAAAGTGCAATTGGTCGCCAATGAGGCGGGCCAAGTGGCTAATCAATTTCGTCCGGATGACACTGATCTTGAGGGCTTAAATTATCAAGGCGGCGAAGATGCTCCGTCGGGATTTTTATCTTCCGCTCAAAGTAATGGTAATGGCAACGGATCAAGCCATGCTAAAAATTCTGAGCCTGAAGCGCCGGCACGGGGAAGAATGTCCATGGGATCTCCACGTGATATGGATGATCGACAAATGAATCGGGCGCAACGCCGTAAAATGGAAAAAGACGTAAGGAAAAGATAAATTTGGCAGATTGTCCTCAGTGCCATTCTTCAATTGAAATTCCGGAACAAAACTTCGGGACACTGTTTACGTGTCCCGCTTGTCAGGCCGTGTATTTTGTTGGTTGGGATGGAATTCCAGAGCCGCCTCAGGGCGGCGTTGAAAAAAATTCGCCCCAAGAAAATTATTTTCAAAAGGAAATCGATTCCAACGAGGGAAACAGCGACTCTTTGATAGCTGCCCCAGCCTGGGATCAGCCTTTGGATTTAGCAACAGAAGCGATCGCTCCGCCGCCGGCCGTGCATGTGGATGCAACTCCGGATTTTAAAGATATTGTCGATTTTGGCAATAGCCTGCAATTGGAAGGTCCTTTGACCTATTCCATCTTTATTAAAGGAATTGATATCGCTGACACCCGCGAAAAAATTAAAGAAGCTCTGACGGACACTCACTTCGCTTGGGATACTGAAGAGGTTATGGGTCGAATTCAGAATGGGGCGCTGACTTTGCTTGACCTAAGTCCTGCCAAAGCCGTGGTTTTAATTAATCGAATTAAATATCTGCCAATTGAAGTATCGTGGAATCAGAACGTTCTGTCTTGAGGTGATCACAATGAAACGAATCATTCTTACCTGTTTATTCTGTCTGCTTTCGATGGAAGCAGCTTTTGCCCAGGAAGGCGAAGGTTCACCCGCTCCCGCTGAAGGCGCTAAGCCCACAGAAGCGGGCAAGGCGGCAGGCCCGATCAAAGATGAAAAGGCAACGTCTCAGCAAGAAGTTTTGGATCTGCAAGCGCGCCTGATGGGATTAAAAACTAAGATTTCAGCTAAAAAAGAAATTCTAAAAAGACTGGTCTCTGAAAAACAAGGTCTTAAAGACAACAAAAAATCTTTAGAAATTTTTAATGAGATGAAATCGGAATACAAAGAGATGCAAACTTCGATCAAGGATTATGACGAGCATATTGCCATTTTAAATTACCGATATCCTGAAAAAGGTTTGATCAAAGAACGTAAATACCAACGTATTGAAATTAAATCATTGGATGAAATGGAAAAAGAATTTTCATTGCAAGGAAAAATCAAAAAAACCCTCACACGAGTTCGACAGCAATTCCCTGAAAAGAAAGCTCTGTCTAAAAATTCTAAAGATGTTCAAAGCGAAGACTTGTCAGTCCCAAAAACTAAACAAAAAGACCCTTCTAGGGATTCGGTCACCGAGCCCCAGCTGCTTTCAAAATAAATTTTTATTTTATTTCTTCGTAGTCGGGCATATAGATGACTTTTTTGCCCTCGCCTTTGACTTCTTTTTCGTAATCACTGTAGGCGTTTTTATTTTCTTTTTTAATTTTAGCGGTTTCTTCGACCATTTGCTTATCTAAGGCTTCATTTTTTTGGTCTTCAACAATGGCTGTTTTAGGCTCTTCGGGTTTCCAAGCGTCCCCAACGTAAACTGTGGCACCATTTAAGAAATGAACCTCGCGCTCATGACGAATTCCATCTTCATAAATAATATAAATCCAACGGTCTTTGCCGTGCAGCCGAGTCGTCGTCCAAGGGGTTCCCATGATCTCTAGGACCTCTGGTTTTTCCATTCCTGTTTTCACTTTGGAAAATTGGCGGACTTGCGATGTTTGGCAGCCGAACAAAAAAGATAGGCTCAAAATAAATATAAATAGACGCATTTTCAGCCCCCTAACTCCAGTTTGAAGGATTTTTTGCACTTTGAAAAGATTCAAAACTGGAAATATCAAATTGAGACAGTCCCGACATAAAAAAGGGCTCGTCGAACAATCCGGCCTAGAATAAGCGGGGATGGGCCTTTTTAAGAAAAATTCATCAGGGTTTTTAGATAGATGATTAAGAGACCAGATTTGAGTCAACCTAGCCCGTTTCTTCAAGGACCTTGATTTGATGATTGAGCACTGCGGTGATGGCGGCTCTAAGCCTTGAAGGTAGGGATGCTTAAAGATTTTTATTAAAATTAGTAATTAGCTGTGCCCGCTTTATTAGAAAAAGCTCAAGACTTGATGTCGCATTCCTTGCAAAGCCCCAAATGGGCTGAATGGATCACAACTTTGGCGCAAAAAGAAATCCAGTGCAGAACTGTTATCAAACGAAAGACAGAGATCAAAAATAAATTCAAAAATCAGTTTGGCCCTGAAAGCGAAGTTTTATCTAAGGCTCCAACAACAATCCACGCCACTCCCGAAACGGAAGTGGCGCCAAAGGATTTACAAATTTCCGTGCGGACGTTCAGACGTGAACCGATTCCGGCGCCTATTAGGAAAGCAATTTTGCAGAATGATCAGTGCTGTCAGTTTAAAGACCCCATCAGCAATCATATTTGTGGGAGCACCCGGTTTTTGGAAATAGATCATATTCAACCTATCTGGGCTGGTGGGGATAATGCTGCCGATAATTTAAGGATCCTCTGCTCGGCACATAATAAATTTAAATATGCGCAACAGTCTGGCCGATCTTTCAATTCAACCAGAGTGCTGCCGTTAGAAGCGATTAATTTTTAAAGACGGGCTTGGGAAGGGCTAATTGCTGATCATTCAGAAAGGTGCCTAAAGTATCTGAATTATGGGGCATCAAGACTAATAAATCCTGACGGCCTAAGCCCTTTGTGAACTCGACCGTCTGAGAGCTATTTCCAGACATCGTCACAACGGCAGGCAGATCTAAATAGGAAGGCGCTTTGTCAGATAAATCCACTGTCTTCCATACTGTTTCCTTGCCAAGATAATCATCAGCTTCAGTGTTGCTTTCATCCTGAGCCGTTGTCAGAATCTTCACGGCCAGTTCCCCCGAGGGTCGTGTGACCAGCAAAGATTTTTCTACTTCAACGATGGCCACTGTCGAATCCGCATAAACAATCATCGCGCCGATATCCATCACAGCGGGGGCGTAGTCAATTTTTGGACGCTCAGCCTTTGGTTTTGACAATGAGGCCTCATAGTTTTTGCGAATTTTGCGAGCTTTCGTTGCGTCCAATAATAAAGACTTAAAATCTTTTAATTTTTCAAAGCCCTCCAGATGATCGCCCACAATTCCAGCTAATTCTTGCTCTGGAATTTGATCATTATTTGAATCTGTTAAAACCGAGATATCACAAAGATGCCAGCTGGTGACGGGCTGAAAAAGTTTAATGGCAAATTGGACTTTAGTTCCAATGATTCGGTAGCCTGCGGCTTGAAGATCACAAATTTGGCTCAGCTTTGAACCCTGAGGCATCGGTTTACGACCATCAAGATCAATTTTATTAAATAATAAAACGTCGCCGGATTGCCCACTGCTATTTTTTAATTTTAACTCAACGACACTTCCGGCCGCATCAGCCACAGAGGTCGCTTTAACCGTCAGTGATTGAACCTTAATATTAGATACTTTTTGGACCAAAGCCAAAAAAGCCACTTTGTAAATCTGCGCCTGGTCGCCTGAAATTAAAATAAAGCCATCAACTTCAGACACTGTCTTTGTTAAAGAAGCGGCGTTTAAATTTAATTTCAAAGTTACTGTTTGCTCAGACAAGGGCGCGACTGAAACGGTCACAGGCGCCATGGTCAACGCCGGGCTGCCTGACAGTTGCAAGGTCAGAGTTTTAGCAGCGCTCGAAATATTTTTAATGGTCAAAGACTGCCGCAAAGTTTTAGAACCTTCAACGGGGACAATCCCCAAAGATAAAGACGACGGACTGGTCGCAATATTAGCTTCAATCGCCTTATCAATTTGGACACGTCCAGCACCTTGCTGACTTAATGGATAGATTTTTCCATCTTTGTCTTTGATGATTTTTGCAGTTTCCATCACTAAAGATTGCAAGTCACTATTGCTCAGATTTGGATGCAGCTGTTTCATCAAGGCCATAACGCCTGTGATATGAGGGCCCGACATCGAAGTTCCAGACATGGTGACGCTGGCTCGGCCGCCGCCCATTTTTGCTGAGATAATATTTTGGCCAGGAGCTGAGATTTCGGGTTTTAAAATGGCATCAAGACTGCGCGGACCTTTTGAGGAAAAGTCAGTCAAGGTGTCGATCAGTTCTGGTTTTAAAATTCTTTCGGCTGTTTTCATTTGAGCGATCAC
The DNA here is from genome assembly GCA_043779185.1 of Pseudobdellovibrionaceae bacterium. Classification (GTDB taxonomy): domain Bacteria; phylum Bdellovibrionota; class Bdellovibrionia; order Bdellovibrionales; family Bdellovibrionaceae; genus JAYWDA01. Next base: position 38,033 of record JAYWEQ010000028.1, on the reverse strand, counting down.
AGGTCCCTGTTTCATCGCCTCTTTGATGTGTTGTCCAATTTCCAGGCGAATCATAATGGCTGGAATTTTTGCGGGATCCCCTTCGCCGCCCATAGGAAAAGCTTCGCCAGTCTGATTGTTGACAACAACAACGCCGATCGCGCCAGCAGATTCAGCCCGTTTGATTTTTTCGACAAAAGGAACGACGCCACGATCGATCAAGGCAATTTTGCCTTTCAGCTGGGCTTTCAAATCGTCAGATAAATCTTCTTTAGCTAAACCAATAAAAACCAACTCTCCCTCGGCGCTGACAACTTCCGACAAGGGCTGCGAAGCCGGGCCTTCAACTGCTTCAGTTTTAATTTTTGATCCATCTGGCAATGAAAAGTTAGAAGCACCGAACTGCCAATTGAAATTCATCGAATCAATAGAAGCCGCGACGGAAAAAGCGCCATCAACAGCAGCAGGGGCACCTGTGATAAAGTCATTGGGGCCTTCGTTTCCGGCAGAAGCAACGACAAAGGTTCCTGCGGCTGATAGATTCTTGATCGCTTCCGCATACATCGTATGCGAAGAACCATAAGCACTTCCCAGCGACAAATTAACCACATCAAGATGGTCCTCTAGATTAAGGTCGGCATGAGGGTTTGCACTGTATTCTAAGCCAGCAATAACAACTTCATCACTGGTGGATCCTTCGGCACCGAAAACTTTAATGCCATAAAGAACAGCATCTGGAGCCACACCCGAATAAGTTTCAATTTGATCGCCGACGCCAGCAATGGTCCCAGACACATGCGAGCCATGACCGGCCTCATCTAAAGGATTGGCATCTGGTTTTGGAATGCGATCTTCAAAAATATCTGAGGCGGCGTCGAATTTTGTACCCACCAAATCAATCCCACCAACGACTTTTTCATTGGGAAAAAGGGGTGTTGGCTGCGCGGGATCAATGGACTTGTAGGCCTCTTCAGTGCCGGGTCCTTTTAAAAGCGCATGAGTGTAGTCGATGCCTGTATCGATCACGCCCACTTTGATTCCTTTGCCAGTGATTCCAGCAGCATGAGCCGCATCAGCGCCGATAAAGCTGACCGAAGTGGTTCCGCCGGCTTCAGCTAATTTGGAAGGACCATTTAAGTTCGGTTTTTCAAGAAGACGTCTAAAACCTTTGGGCTTTTCGATCACGACATTGGGAAGTTGGGCGATTTGCTCTTCGACTGATTTAGGAGCAACGATCGCCAGGGCATTCAAAACAAGGCGATATTGATAAAGAACTTTAATTTCAGGAGAAATCTTTTGAAGTTTTTTAATCATCTCATTTTGTTCAAGCTCAATGTCTGCCGCCAGTTGCTGATTGATCTTTTTCTGAGGCTTCCCGTCCTCCAGCGCGGCTAGAAGGGGTGGGTTTTGCAATTTTATCAGACTGATAAAATGATCCATATTAGTCTGGGGCCGGTTGCTGACGACGCCATCTTTCGAAGTGCTAGAGCTTGATCCTAAATGGAGCTTCGAACAAGCGGTCAAAGAAAGCAGCAATCCCGATAAAACCAAAATATTTTTCATGAATCCCCCAAAAAAGTAAAACCCCAACCGGAGCGGAACGACACCGAAGATCGAACCCATCTACCGAATTACAAAAGGCGTACCATCTCTGAACCCCCTTCATGAAGCAGAAATTGGTCCCTGTATGGCACCGCCGGGCGATTTATTTTGTCTTTTGACCCAGAGGCCCAACTTAATTTTTGTCTAGCGCTGTAAAAGCATGATTTGGCTGGTTTTTTTGTTTTGGCTAGGAACTAGGGGGCTAGCCTTTGCTAAATGTCGCGGTTTGAAAGCTTTACTCGACATAGAAATTTACCGCCGCTGATACATTGCGAAAAAGCATCGTCTGGGATCTGGCTAATTGATTGCCGCGACGATCTTTTTCCGTTAATTTTCATTTACAAATTAGCAAGTTAACTTTAATTAGCAGTCCCTTCTGGGAGCGTCCAATTATGTCTGAAAATATGAATTCCAATTCTTCGGATCAACACAACCAGGGTGGCCTGATCGCTTTTCTTGGCTCTATGATCTTTGTCTTCGGCTTTATGATTTATCTGGTCGCCTTTCATGCGGGTGTTGAGCTGGATGAAAAAGTCGTTGATCCAACCTTACAAGCAGTCAGTGTTGAGCCGACTTTTGATATCGCCAAAGTCACTGAGCCTTGGGTTGAAACGCCAGAGATCATTGCACATGGGAAAAAAGTTTTCGGTAATAACTGTGCTCTTTGCCATGGGAATGAAGGCAAAGGCGACGGCACGGCAGGAATGGGTTTGAATCCTCGACCAAGAAATCTGGTGGAAGGCAAATGGACCCAAGGTTCTGGCATCACGGATCACTTTAATGTTGTTTCTAACGGCATCACTGGAAGCTCGATGGCGTCTTTCAAAGCTCAGATCAAAGTTCCAGATCGTTGGGCGCTGGCTCATTATATTAACTCCATCACTGAAAATAAATCCCAGCAAACACCGGTTCAAATTGCTGAGTTTGCAAAAAGTTACAAAGATTAAGGTCGTCGATGTTGAAGATCGAGCTGAGAAAAAAGACTGCCTTATTAGAAGCGCTGAGTGGTGCGGCTCTGATTTTTATTGGTCTCTTCGGGGCGCCCTCAGCATTTGCACATAAAGATGATTACAATGTGAATCAGGTGGCGCCTTTGACAGCCGAAACTAAGCCCAGCGAATTGGTGGGCGTTGGTATTGAGGAAAAGCTGGGGCATGATCTTGATCTGAATTTGAAATTTAAAGATGAGCAAGGTCAGATTGTCACTTTAGGATCTTTTTTTAAAAATGGTGTGCCTGTTATTATAAGTCCTGTTTATTTTTCTTGTCCTGGGCTTTGCAATTTTCATTTAAATGGATTGACGGATGGTTTAAAGGAAATGGATTGGACAATAGGCGATAAGTTTAAAGTCTTATCGATCAGTTTTGATCCGAAAGAAACCCCTGATTTAGCAGCAAAGAAAAAAGAAACTTATATGAAGCTTTACGGTCGAGCCGGCATTGAATCATCTTGGCATTTCTTGACCGGTGATGAGGCTAGCATCAAGGCCTTCACGGAATCGATTGGTTTTAAATATCATTGGAATGAAAAAGCGAATGACTGGGCCCATGCTTCCACCGCCATCGTGGTTTCTCCGAAAGGCGTGATCACACGATACCTTCCAGGGATTATCTTTGAACCCAAAGATATCAAACTGGCTGTTATCGAAGGGGGCAAGGGTCAGGTTGGAACTTTTGTCGATCAATTAGTGCTTTACTGTTTTCACTATAACCCCACCCAAAGCAAATACACTTTGGCCGCTTTTAATATTATGAAAGTGGGCGGGGGATTGACTATTTTATTGCTAGCCCTTTGGCTTTTGCCTTTATGGTTCAGAAGCCGTCGTCATCCGTCATCGGTGAGGAGTACTTAAATGGTTTCTTGGATGAGTTCCGCCTACGCTAGTTCTAACTTTACTCCTGCAGCGGGCACAGAAGTCGCTGTTAAGTGGGATAATCTTTATGGCTTCTTGCTGATTTCCAGCTTGATTGGTTGTTTGATCTTAATCGGTGGAATGATTTATTTTGTCGTTAAGTATAAGCGTAAAACAGATCATGATGTGACTCCGTATATTTCGCATAATACAGCCCTTGAATTTTTGTGGTCATTTATTCCACTGATGATTTTTCTAGCGATTTTTGGCTGGGGCTGGTGGCTGTATCATGACATGCGAAAAATGCCGTCGAATGGCTTAGAAATTCATATCAACGCTAAACAGTGGGCGTGGGAATCCGTTTATAAAAGTGGCGCTAAGGCTGGAAATCTAGTTGTTGCGCCGATTAATACAGACGTCAAATTGATCATGACTTCAGAAGATGTCATTCACAGCTTTTTCGTGCCGGCTTTTCGCATCAAGCAAGACGTTGTTCCGGGTCGCTATTCAGCGCTTTGGTTTCGAGCTGATAAATTGGGTGAATTCCATATTTTCTGTGCTGAATATTGTGGAACGGAACATTCTGGGATGATGGCCACGATGAAAATCGTCAGCCAAGCCGATTATGACGCTTGGTTAGAAGAAGAATCCAATGTTGGGTCTTTGCCGCTAGTAAAACGTGGCGAAAAACTTTTCTCGGCAAAAGCTTGTATTGGTTGTCACTCGGTGGCCGATGCCAGTCGAAAAGTGGGACCTTCCTTGTGGCATAAATTTGGAACTGAAGAAAATTTTGAAGACGGTTCAAAGTTGATTGTGGATGAAAATTATGTGCGTGAATCGATTCTGATGCCGAAAGCAAAAATTGTTGCCGGCTATCCGGCCGTTATGCCTTCTTTTCAAGGACAACTTTCTGAAGTCGAACTGACAGCCTTGATCGAATACGTCAAGAGCTTGAAGTAGGGAGATAAAAATGGCAGCAAGTCACAATCCGGATCTAAATTATCTTAACGAATTTAAGGGCATTGGCTCTTGGTTAACAAGCTTGGATCATAAGCGCATCGGCCTGATGTATATGATTTCTGTTTTAACCTTTTTCTTTCTTGGCGGGGTTGCGGCGCTTTTGATTCGCTATGAACTTATGCAGCCGGGATTGCAACTTTTCGCAAATAAAGATCAATACAACCAGGCCATGACCTACCACGGAGCCATGATGGTTTTTATGGTGATCATCCCTGGAATCCCTGCGATTTTAGGAAACTTTTTTCTGCCGATTCATATTGGCGCGAAAGATGTCGCCTTTCCACGATTAAATTTGGCTAGCTGGTACGTTTTTATGTTCGGTGCGCTGCTGGCCATTTCCACTTTGTTCACGACAAAGATTGATACTGGTTGGACTTTTTATACGCCCTATTCGATCAGAACTCAGACGGCAACAATCACTATGGTGTTGGCCGCTTTCATCATGGGAATGTCTTCGATTTTGACGGGACTCAATTTCATTGCAACTGTTCACAAGCTGCGATGCCCAGGGATGAGTATGTACCGCATCCCATTGTTTGTTTGGGCAATTTATTCGACGGCCATTTTGCAAGTTTTGGCAACGCCGGTTTTAGCGATCACTTTATTGCTTTTAGCTGCTGAGAAAGCATTTGGGGTTGGTATTTTTGACCCTAAGCTGGGTGGAGATCCCGTTCTGTTCCAACATTTTTTCTGGTTCTACTCGCATCCGGCGGTTTACATCATGATTTTGCCGGCTATGGGAATTATTTCAGAAGTGATCAGTGTGTTTTCTCGTAAAACTATTTTTGGTTACACGGCTATCGCCTACTCATCATTGGGAATTGCCGCCGTTTCGTTTATTGTTTGGGGACATCATATGTTTGTCTCTGGGCAGTCCGAAGTGGCAGGGATTTTATTTTCGTTTATCACAATGCTTGTTGGTGTTCCGACGGCCATCAAAATGTTTAACTGGTTGGCGACCATTTATCGCGGTTCGGTTAGTTTTCAATCACCGATGCTTTATGCGTTGGGGTTCTTATTTTTATTCGCGATCGGTGGCGTGACGGGAATTATGCTTGCTGCTTTAGCGGCCGACGTGCATTTTCATGATACTTATTTTGTTGTGGCCCATTTCCATTACGTGATGGTGGGTGGAACCTTGATGGCTTTGATGGCTGGAATTTACTATTGGTTTCCGAAAATGTTCGGCAAAATGTACAGTGAAGCAGGGGCGCGCTTAAGTTTCGTATTTATTTTCATTGGCTTCAACGTCACTTTCTTTCCGCAGTTTATTTTGGGCGCCAATGGAATGCCTCGTCGTTATGCGGATTATATTCCTGCTTTTGCAAGTTTGAATAAGATTTCGACAATTGGCTCTTGGTTGATTGCCATTGGCTTTTTGATTTCTTTGTATGTGATTGTCACGGGTTTGCTTTATGGACCCAAAGCGCCTATGAATCCTTGGGGAGCCAAATCATTAGAGTGGACAATTCCTTCGCCACCAATTCACACTAACTTTGAGACTGATCCAGTCGTGACCGCGGGGCCTTATGAGTACCGATAATTCAGTTCATCAGCCAGGCAAACATCATTTCGCCCATCACTTTCGTGATGCGAATCATGAATTTGAGACCGCCAAGCAGGGCATCTGGCTTTTTATGGTGACGGAAATTTTGATGTTTGGTGGGCTGTTTGTTGGCTACGCGATTTTTCATCAAAAATACCCAGAAATGTTTGCGGAAGGCGCTAGTCATCTTGATTGGAAAATGGGATTTATCAATACAATGGTCCTTATCACGTCTTCGTTGACGATGGCTTTAGGAATTTACTACTGCCAAAAAAATCAGAAAAACAAAGCCGTCGTGTCGCTGGCTTTGACCATCCTTTGTGGCGCGATTTTTATGGTCATCAAGTATCTTGAGTATTCGCAAAAGTTTGAACACGGATTATTGCCCGGTCGATTTTTGAATGTTGAACATGCCCACGCCATCCATGAAAATTTAGGAATGTATTTTGGTTTCTATTTTTGCATGACGGGCCTTCATGGAATTCATGTCTTATGCGGGATGGGTGTCATTACTTGGGTTCTTATCCGTACAGCCAAAGGTGAATTCAGTGCCGAGTATTATACACCGGTCGAGGGTGTGGGGATTTTCTGGCATATCGTCGATTTAGTTTGGATTTTTCTATTCCCTTTACTTTATTTGATTGGTTAAAAAGGAGTTCTAACAATGGCATCAAACCATAACGAACATCATGTCACACCGATGAGTATCTACATCAAAGTGGCTGTCGCCCTTTATGTGCTCACTGTTTTAACAGTGGTTGCTCATTATTTCGAACATGCTTTAGGTCCCATGGCCGCACCGGTGGCTTTGCTGATTGCCACCATCAAAGCGGCTCTTGTGATGCTGTTTTTCATGGGTTTGAAGTATGATGATAATCAAAATCGAGTCATCTTTGGGTGTGGATTTTTCTTTTTGCTTCTTTTATATTTCTTTACTGTTCTAGACATTTTGACTCGTATCACTCAGACCAGCACCCTTTAAGCGGGTGCTGAGCGAGAGGTCTCTTGCTTAAGACTTTCTTGGATCTTACTAAATTTGGTATTGTCGTATTTGTCCTGATGTCGGGAATGATAGGATATGCAACCGGCTATCAAATAGAGAATATTTTTGAATGGCAGCACTTAGTGCGATTTTTGATCGGCCTTTATCTTTTAAGTTCGGGCAGCCTGGCCCTCAATCAAGTTCAAGAGTACAAATTGGATCGTCAGATGCCAAGGACCCAGAATCGCCCGATAGCGACTGGAAAAATAAAACCGGCCGCAGGCCTCATACTTTCGCTTTTATTTATTTATCTAGGAGCCGTGCTGCTTTATGAATGTCATCCCATGGCATTTAAAGTCGGGATCACCTCTGTGATTCTATATAATGGCCTGTACACAATTTATTTAAAAAAACAGTGGATCTATGCGGCTGTTCCCGGCGCAATTCCTGGGGCACTGCCTGTCACTATTGGCTATGCAGCGGTGAATCCTGATATTTGGAATTCAGAATCCGTTTACTTATTTTTAATTATGTTTTTATGGCAAATGCCGCATTTTTGGACCTTGGCGATAAAATACAAAGAAGATTATCGGGCAGGGAATATTCCGACTTTGCCCACGGCTTTGGGCATTTCTAAAACGCTTTATCAAATTGGACTTTATACAATTTTATATGCGGCTGTGGCCATCGCATCGCCGTGGTTTGTCGGTGCCAATTGGCTTTATGTCATTCTTGTTTTGCCGTTTGCAGTCAAAGTGCTTTACGAATTTTATCTTTTTAATAAATCCAACGGTGAAAAGCGCTGGCTTGGTTTTTTCTTATGGACCAACTTTAGCATGTTGATTTTTCTGATTGTTCCCGTCATCGATAAATGGAGCTTCGTTATTCAAAACTTCTAATGGAAGTTTAGGAACCAGTTTTTGGCGAATCGGGCTGATTCAAGGGATGTGCTTTTTGAAAAGCGCTGATCTGTTTGCAATGAGCATTGATTTTTTGACATAAAGGATAGGCCTTTAAATCAACATTGAATCTTAAGGATGCAAATATTTGTGGAATTAAAAAAGCATCGGCGGCGGTGACTTGATCTCCGAAGCAGAAGGTTCCAGAAGTTTTTTCTAAGGTTTTTTCTAAAGCGGCATAGCCACGATGATTCCACAGGGCAAACCATTCTTCTTTTTGCGCTTGCGTGTACTGATGATGATCACCTAAATACTGCAGAACTTTTAAATTTCCAAGGGGATGCATGAAAGAGTTGATCGTTTCGCAAAATTGCCGAACTTGCGCTTTTAAAACAGGATCCTTTGGAAAGAGTGGGTTCTGTGGAAAAACGTCCTCTAGATATTCGATGATAGCCATGGTTTGGGCAATATTTTTATCATTGTGAACTAAGGTAGGTACTTCCGCCATCGCATTCAAGTCTTTATAGGCTTGAGCATTTTGTTCACCGCCATTATTTAGTAAATGCACAGTCCGATATTCAAAGTCCAAATTTTTGTGGTAAAGTGCAATTCTGGCTCGGTATGATGTGGAACTGCGAAAATAATTGTAAAGAATAAGTGAAGCCATTATGAGGATTACATGGAAACCCTCCTTCGAAGTCAAAGGTATAATCAAATTTTCTGTCAGGCCCTTCGCATGGGTGGGAGCTTCTTAATTTTAATGTCTGTGATTCGGTTTATGTTTTTTTTCCTCAGCGCGCCTTCCTTTGAAATCATCGAAAAAAGCATCATCTGGCAGGCATTTTTTGTCGGCTTGAGGTTTGATCTTTTGGTCATAGGATTTATATTTATTCCTGTTGTTATTGCTGCCCCTTGCTGGTTGCTGTTGGGCGGCGCTGAAGGCTTTTGTACAAAGTTTTTGAAAATTTATTTTTCTTTGACCTGGGTTCTAATTATACTGAGCTCGGCTGTCAGCCTTCTGCATTATGCGCGGGAAGGCCGGCATTTCCGATGGCTGGATCCAATCTATGAACCCAACCTTGATATAACATCCTTAACCTTAGTGACTTTAATTTTTTTATTTATGATCGCTTCTGTCCTAAAAAGTGTATGGAACTATTTTGAATATTCTTTTCCCTTCATATTTAAAACGACTCGATTTCCACCCACCGTGGAGGTCACTTTAAGGATTATAGCGCCGATTTTATTGGTTATCTTAGCAGCCCGAGGCTCAGTGGGTGCGCATCATTTAGAAAGGGAAGACGCGCAGATTTCCGCCTGGGAAAATGTGAATGAGCTTGGTTTAAATTCGGTCTGGTGTATCAATAAATAGAAGACATTCTATTCTAGTTGGAATAATGTCGCCCCAGGGCTCTTTGCAATGAGGTAAAGAGTTTTTTGCTTTCCAGGAGGCTTTCAGTGACTCGCCTTTTATATGTCCTTATAATTTCTTCATTGTGTTTTTTTTCAGTGGCACAGGCGGCAGACTTTGGCATTGAGGCCGGTGTGCGTTCGCAGTCAGCAGATGCCAGCACTTCTGGCGTGACGGCCGATTCGAAAACGGATTTTCAATTAGGTGGAGTGGGTCAGTTTCCTGTTAATGGAGCCTTTCAAATTCGATCCGGTCTACTTTATACCTCTAGAAATGTCGATTTGACTGTGAAGGCTGCAGGCATCACCAGTATCGGTACTTTAACTCTGACTTATTTTGATATTCCAATTCAAGCACTTTACAAATTTGAAGATTACGGAAGTGTTTTTGCCGGGCCAGTGATTTCTTTTATTTTAGATAAGAAGTGTGAACTCAATAACGGAGTCACGTGCACGGTGACGGCAGCGAAATCTTTATTGCTGCCACTGCAGCTGGGGGCGACTTTCAAATTTATGCCTCAACTAGGGGCGACGATCTATTTCGAAACTATTCCTGGGGATGTGGCTGACAATTTTGGCAACTACCGCGCCATCGGTGCTAACCTTCTTTTTACTTTTGACTGATGAAATTAGGCACCCTTAAATCCACAATGATTCCTGATGGAAAGCTATGTGTCGTCAGCCGCGATTTAAAAAAAGCGGTGAAGGCGACGCAAATTGTTCCCTCTTTGCGAGAGGCCATGGAAAAATGGTCTGATGTTGAAGCTCCATTGAACCAGCTGTATCAGGATCTGAATGATGGAAAACTAAAGGACGCTTTTACTGTTCAAGAAGAAGACTTTCACGCAGCGATGCCGCGCACTTGGCTTTTTGCCGATGGCTCTGCCTTTATTCATCACATAAAGCTTGTTCGAAAAGCCCGAAACGCTGAGCCGCCAGAGACCTTACTGACGGTGCCCCTGATGTATCAGGCAGAAAGCGGCCAATTCTTGGCACCTACGGAAAATATTCCGCAATTAGATTTTAAACATGGAACTGATTTTGAAGCTGAAATTGGAGTCATCACTGACTTTGTTCCGATGGGTACCCATCCTGATGACGCTTTAAAACATATTAAACTTTTCGTTTTAATTAACGATGTTTCTTTAAGGGGCTTAATTCCCGGAGAACTTGGCCAAGGGTTTGGTTTTTTCCAAAGTAAGCCAACGAAAGCTTTGTCTCCATTCGCAGTGACAGCCGATGAGCTTTCGTCAGCCTGGAAAAATGGCCGAGTCCATTTGCCGTTACATGTTAATTATAATAAAGAATTTTTTGGAAAAGCCAATGCGGGAGCCATGCACTTTCATTTCGGAGACCTGATATCCCATGCTGCAAAAACTAGAAATTTAGTGGCTGGGACATTAATAGGAAGTGGGACAGTGTCTAACGAAGATGAAGCGATGGGTTCCAGTTGTTTGGCAGAAAAAAGAACCCTGGAACAAATTAAAACTGGAGAAATAAAAACTCCGTTTATGAAGTCTGGCGATACCATCGAAATTCTGATGAATAATGAAAAAGGTGAAAGTATTTTTGGACGTATTTTTCAAACTGTTCAGGCGCGATGAAATCAATCTTAATCACCGACCAATTTTTTTCAAATGCAGGTCAACTTAGGAATCATTTTGAAGAAGCCTTTAAGGATCCAAGGGCTGCTCACCCAAAGCGATTTGTCTGGGATTATTGGCATGTTCCTGAACAGTACAGACTGATTCGAACACCGGCTTATGCTTATTTTCCAAAAAAAAATTATCAGGATTTTCATTCGCAACTTGTGCAATGGGGTCGTGAAAATTTGGGCTGTCATGATATTTCACCGCCGTGGCTGTCTTATTACGTCGAAGGATGTCGTCAGGATCTGCACGCAGATGTTCCGCATGGGCCATGGGCTTTTGTGTATTCACTATCACCGAAGAAATTAAAATTTCGTGGTGGCGAGACTTTAATTTTAAAAGATCAAGTTTTGAATTATTGGACACAATTTTCCAGTCAGCGCGATCAAGAAAAAAATTCATTTATGGAAAGAGTATCGCCTCGATTTAATCGCTTAGTTGTTTTTGACCCCCGCGTTCCGCACGGTGTTTCCGAAGTCGAAGGTGTTATTGACCCTATGGATGCTCGTTTGGTGATTCATGGCTGGTTTGTTCAACCAAGACCCTATGTTGTCGGCGGTCTCAGCGTCGGTGCTGTTGAAAAAGTTATCTCTGGTCTGCTGGCAGATTCCCAGCCTTACTTCCAGCAGATGGGGGCCGTGCATGGGACCGTGTCAGTGCGCTATTCAGTCAGCGCCAATGGCCAGGTCCGGTTAGCAAAAATTCTGACCAATACGGTTCAAGGCCTAGAAAATCCATTTCAGCAGAAACGGTTTTTTATGAGTTGGCTGAAGGCTTTTAATAAAAGCTTAAAATTTCCGGCTGCGAAAGCGCCGTCAAAAATCACTCTGCCCTTAATCTTTGAATAGTTTGACCAAAGTCCACATAAGGTTAACTGGCCGCCGGTTATTTTGACTCCACTCAGTAAACTTTTAAACTGGGAAGATGGGTCAACGGGTCAATACATTCTTAAGGGATTTTTCAAAAATCCTCCGAGCTAATCCGTTCACCACTTCGGTCAGTTTTATCGTCTTTATGTGGATCACCATTCCTTGGGTTGTCACGGCTTACGAACGAAATGCTCAAGGGGCCAATATCACCAACTACACCGAAGGTTTGTGGTGGGGTATTGTTACGATTTTAACCGTTGGTTATGGGGATCGATACCCTGTCACACCAGAAGGACGTCTGTGGGCCAGTTTGATGATGCTTGGAGGCGTCGCTGGAATTGGAATCGTCACTGCTAAAATTTCATCAGTATTTTTAGAAAAAGCTTTGCGTGATAGGAGGGGACAAGTGGACACGGATCAACTAAAAAACCATTTTATCATCTGCGGGTGGAAGCCAGAAATGCATTCCCTGCTGAATCATATCTTAAAATCAAATCCTCATATGATAGCTGCGAACATTGTTCTAATTAACAATGTTTCTGATTCTGAAATCGAAGCCCTTCATGATTTTCCAGAGCTTAAGAAATTAAAAGTCATCAAAGGTGATTTCTTTACGATCGATGTGATCCGCCGAGCAGCTCCTGAACGAGCCCAGAAAATTTTAATTCTGGCAGATGCCACGCCGGGACCCAAAGGTGCGATACCGACGCGAACGGAAGCTGATGCGCGCACGGTGATGACGGCCATGACCTTAAGTAATATTGCAAAAGGCACGTCGATTGCGGCAGAAATTTTGGATAACAGTATGGATCAGTATTTAAAATTAGCCGGAGTTCATGAAATTATCTACAGCCGTGATTATTCAAGATTACTTCTGGCTTTGGCGTCGACGGGGACGGGTGTGACCAATGTATTTCATGATTTAATTGATCCTCATAGCGATTATGCGCTGGGGACGATGGAAATTCCTGTCGAAGCCTACAATCAAACTTATTTAAAGCTTAAAGAAATTTTTGCCGCAAAAAAAATAGATCTTACTTTGCTAGGAATTTTAGAAAATTCTGGAAATGGCCATCAAGCCAAAGAAATAGCGCTTCGAAAAGCCCAGCAGACTCCTAATATTCAGCAGCTTGTTGAAAATTTACAAAGTGTAAAAAGTCTGCGGTTTAATCGACCCGTATTCACCCCGAAGGATGATTATATTGTCCATGAAGGTTCTATTGCGATTATTATCAAAGGACGGACTGTCAATGGAAACACTTAAAATGGAACAAAACACTGATATTTTAAAAAGTGTCAATATTTTTTCTGATCTTAAAAACTCTGCTGACGGTTTAGATATTTTATCCAAAATTATGAAGTCCCAAACTTTTGTAAAGGGTCATACTTTAGTTGAACAAGGAAAGCCTGGCTTTGAATTTTTTGTGCTGGTGTCTGGAACCGTGTCTATTTCAAAAACGACTCTAGAAGGTGACGCCTATAAAGTGGCTGTTTTGAAACACGATCACCATCCCTCTTTTGGGGAAGGGGGACTGATGGAAGGCGAAGTGCGCTCGGCCACCATCGTGTGCGAAAGCGATGTCGTCTGTTTGGCATTGACCCAGCAAGATTTCAATAACTTTTGTGAAAAAAACCCGGAATTTGCATTGCCTGTTTTTAGGCGAATTGCGCAGGGGCTGATGAAGCGGCTGAATCAAACCAGTAATGACTTGATGATGCTCCACAAGGCCCTCATGGAAGAGATCAGAAACAGTTGATTATTTGGCCGAATGACTTCATAAATCTATAGATGTTCAACTTGCTAGCGCGTCTAAGGGCCCAAGCGGCTCCTAAAAATATTGTTTATCGAAGTCTTATTTTGGCCCTGGCCTACTCATTTTTTTGGTTCGTGATTCATCATACTTTAACAGACGCAAAGTTTGAGCCCCTATGGTTTATTCCCCAGATTCTTTCGTCAGTTTTGATTTTCTTTAATCTAAATGGGCTGTTTATTGCTTTTAATTATTATCGAAGCCATCGATTTTTTAATATCTTAGTCGCAAGCCTTTATATTCAACCCTTTTTTAATCTTTTTTATTTCTTCACTTATAAAACTTTTCTTGAACAGCAAAATCTTTCAGTGGTGATTCGGGAACCCTTTTTTGTCTTAAAAGTTTTTGCCGTCGAATTGACTTGGGACAGGGCTCTGCTTTTAGTCGCTGGCATTTCAATTTATTATTTTATCAATTCGGTGGTCCTCTTCCGACCTGGTCTGATAGCTAAGAAATTAAAACCTTTTGATTTTTTTGTAAATCGTTGGAGCGCTATTTTTACAGTGATCATGATCGGTCTTCAAATGAAGTGGTGCTTTGATCACGACACTTCTCAGCTTTTAATGCGCTCTTTTTACCCCGTAACATTAATGGTATTACTTTCAGTCATCATTCATTTAGTTCGAACTCACCAACCTCTTTTTCTACGACTTTTTGTGATGTTTTTAATTTTTATTAATATTTTGCAACTTTACTCATTGAATTTAGCTTTTCTGGATCAACGGAATAAGTTTACTTTAGATGCGCAATTTTACCGATCCTTTTTTGGGGCTTTTTATGTTCAAACGGCTTTTGGTGATATGAAGCAAAATGAAAAAGCCCACGACGTTTACCAGGCTTTGCCGGTGGCAAAGATGGATTACAATATTTTAATTGTTTTAAATGATGCTCAAAGGTGGGATCACCTTTCTAGCAATGGTTATCCAAGACCAACCGATGATGAACTTAGTTGGTTTTATGAAAAGGCCTTTAATTTTCAATTTCCCATTGCCCCAGCAAATTTTACTGATACATCAGTGCCGGCGATCATCACCGGATTGGGTTCAGACCAAGATGTTCGCAAAATAAAAAGCAGTCTTGCGATTTGGGATTATTTTTCAAAAGGGGCTGAAAGTTTTTTTGTCTCCTCTCAAGATATAACCTGGTCTAAATTAAACCTTTTTTATAACTCCATCGGACAGCGGCATGTTTGGAGTGCAACCGCACAGCCTGATTATCATGAAGGAAATCCCGAAGACACCATAGATCGATTGTCCCGAGATCACTTGCTGACGTATATTCCAAAATTAAAGGGCCCTTGGGTCGGAGTTTGGCAAACGTTCGGCAGCCATTCGCCTTATCGAACCGAGCCCCAGTTTCAGCGTTACACTCCGTGTGATCTAACCCGGGCTGATGGCAATGAAAGTTTTCGTAATTGTTATTTAAACGGCCAAGTTTACAGTGCCCATGTAAGAAGTGATTTATTTAAGAAATTAGATTTAGACAAAACTGTGATCGTACTAACTTCTGACCACGGCGAAGGTATGGGCGAGCACGGGGTTTACTATCATGGTGTCGATTATCATCAAGAGATGGTGAAAGTGCCTTTGAATATTTACATTCCGCAGGCTTTGCAGAAAAAAATTCCACCTGAAAAGTTAGCGAACTTAAAAGAGAATCTGAAAAAAGTAGTCAGCATTACCGATGTCACACCAACTTTATTACAACTTCATGAAATGCTGACCGGTCAAAAACTTTATGAGGATTTAAGTTATTACACGGGAAAAAGTCTTTTTGAAAAATGGGATTACCGAGTCGTTTTTTCAAGCCACTGTTATCCGCAATATCGCTGCTACAGCCGTGAAATTATGTTTGCCGACGATAAATACTTTTTAATTTTTAGGCCTTCGGAAGGATTTTACAAAATCTATGATACTTGGAATGACCTCAAGCAAGAACACCCTTTAGAAATGAAAGATGTAAACCCCATCCAGTTAAGGAAGTTGGTCGAGGAAGCCGCCCGAGTTCATCCATTAGGGCAAAGTATGAAGGGTTATTACGAATCAACTTTGCATAAAAAATAAAGGGCCGCATCTATTGCAGCCCTTTAAAGAAAAGAACTATCTTTTAAATTACTTAACAAATTGATCTAATTGACGAGCCAATTTTGCAGGTAAAGTCATAGCCAGGTAAACTCCAGGTCGGAAAGTTCCTTTGGCTGGAACCAAAGTTAAATTTCCTAAAAGGTCTTTCACCTTATTTAAAATATCAGCTTGGACAGACGCAAAGGGATCAAAATTTGTTTCAACAAAAATTCCCAATGTCGCTGAACCGAAGTAAAGGTGTAAAATCACATTGTCTTTTCCACCTAAAGGAAATGCTTTTGTTGCCAAGGGGCCTGCAACAGCGCCTGGGAGGGGATCACCACTAGGTAATACGCCCTTTGGAAAAGTGGGTAAACCTTTCAGTGAGTATTTAAAAGGCATGGCTAAAACTAAAACCTTTGAGCCATCAGCCAATACAGAAGTATAAACATGAGCACCCGGTACCTCTGTGATTGGTGTATCTACTAAAGTCAGAGTGACATTGCGACCCAGCGGAACACTGACTTGAAATTCTTTCTTATTTAAATCGATTGATAAAACTTGCTGATTTTCATAAATGCCGCCACTGATAAAGCCTTTGAAGTTGTCTGTATTAATGGGTGCAACAATTCCTGGATCCAAGTTTGTTGATGCGCCTGGTGAATTTTGGCTTGGTGATCCACAGGCTGTTAAAAGCGCAATGCTTCCGAAAAGAAAAACTTTATTAACTGATGATTTCATATGACCTCCGTCGTTGTTAGGAACAAAAGACCATCGGTCACGGGATCCGATACCTTAATGTCTTTAGTCCAAGAAGGGGTCTGTTAAGATCTCAGGAAAAATTTTAGTCTTTGGTCGAGGCATTGTTTGTCGCCTAACGAAGCATAATAATTTCGGGGACTTAGACGGTTGGATCAAATCGCTTGGAATTTATCGACGATCATTTGGCGAATTCGATCTGCGATCTTAGCCCTGTCATCGTCGGGTGTTGCGAAGACTTCGGGTAAGAACTCCAGTTCACATTCAATTTTTCTAAGCTTAAAGGTGTTCCAAATCGAAGTATGAAAAGGCAGGTCACCATAGAAGCAGACCGAGTCCTGATATTTTTTAGAAAAGGGCTCATCGTTGATTTTTCTGAAATTAAAAACGAAAGGAATGAGTGGCACTCCCGCGTAGGCTGCAGCCATCATCAGAGTTCTTTTAAAGGGCAGAATTTTTTCCCCATTGTGGGAAGTCGCCTCGGGGAAAAGAATGACTCGAAAGCCGGCCCGTAAATATTGAACCATATCTTCAAGCTCTTTTAAAATATTCGATCGATTTCTGCGATCGACATAAACACAGCCTGCAAATTCAGTGATCAAACCAATCACAGGCGTTTCATGCATTTCCTGAGACGTGACAAAAAGATTGGGCATCAGGCTTGCGATAGAAAAGATATCAACAAAACCCATGTGATTTCCCACAAACATTCCTACTTTATCAGGTCGTGGTGGATTGATGATCGTGACCTTAATATTGACCAACTGACATATCAGCCAACAATAAAAATGGCCATTCTTTGAAAATCGTCGACGTCGGTTGATTTCATCCGCGGAGGTGACGTGAATCCACAGCGAAACAAGAAAATAGGTGGTCGCTAACAGAATAAAAATAAGGACACGGAAAAAAGCCCGAAGGTTTGCGATCATTTCTTTCACAGGCCTTCAGTATCTAATATCTTTACTAAGTGCTCAAGCGCTGAAAGAGCACCGGTCAGACTAATTCTTACTCGCCCTGGCGCTCCAAAAAAAGAGCCTTCTGTGATGTAAATATGATGCTTTTTCTGCAGGGCCAATACAAAGTCGTGGTCCGAAGAAAAAGATTTTGAAACAGGGATATCAAAAAAGTGTCGGGTGCCTAACTCCAAGCCCCATTTTTTAAAAGAAGCTGATAAAGCCTGTCTTTTTAACTCGAAATCAGTACGGTGAAAGCGAACAAGCCCATGCCAGTGAGCCAAAACATTCAGTGCTGTTTTAACGGTGATGCCTGGCATATCGGTATGAAGAAAGAGGTCAAATTTTCTTAAGTTTTCAACATTTTGTTTTGATCCTAAAATCCAGCCAATGCGAAGATTTGTAATTCCGGTGGGCTTTGAAAAGCCACCGACCGAAATTATATTTTTAGGGCGCAGAGTTGTCAGGAAAGTGATTTTTTCATCTGAAAAAGGTCGATAGATCTCATCGACGACAATGGGAATCTTTACCAAAGAGGCCAGCTTCAAAATAAAATCATCGCAAGTAAGCCCAGTGAAACAATTTGGATTTGTCAGCAGAATCATTTTATAGGGGCTTAGCTGATCGACGTTAAAAGCGTCCATTCTTGGATCAAAGTCATCGATTTTTAAACCTAGAAAATGGGCGGCAGCGACGAAGGGCTCATAATAGGGCTTACTAAAAAGAACGCGATCGCCTGGGTTTGTTAGGGTGGCTAAAAGGCCAAAAATAGCTTCAGTCACACCTGGGGTGACATGAATCCCTTCTTCTGGCCAAATCGTCATCTGGGAAATTATTTTCTTAAATTCATTTAAAGAAGCCGTGTTGTCGACATGAAAGGGTTCAAGAATTTCATTTTTCCATAAGTTCACAAAGTTGGGGATTTGCGGAGTTGTGCCGCCCAGATTAACAATGTCTGTCGGCAAATTTTTTAAAAACCAAAGATATTCACTGGTAGGTCGCATCTGTGATTTCATTCCAATAAAACTTTGATTAAAGAGGCTCGATAAATTCGATCGACAATCGCTTGCCAAGCTTCAGAATTTTGCCATTCTTCCTTATAAAACACCAAGGCATCATAATTTTTTTCTGAAAGTCTGCGCAGTTCGCTGTAAAGCTGACGAGCCGCCATCGCAGCTTCATTGGATAACTTTAAAATGCCGATTTCACCAAAAGAAGTTTGGATTTTATTCTGACCGATCAAGCGATCTAATAAAATTTTTGGGGTCTGCGCGGGGTTGAGGCAAAAAATCAAAGGAATTGACGGCATGTAATGATGCTCTAAATGTCCTGGCGAGGCTGACTTATCGAGAGCCTCTAAAAAATGAAATTTTAAATTTTTTCTAGAAAGTTTTTCTTCAATCATTTGCTGAGTGATCAGGCCTTTTCTTAAAATAAATAGTTGATAAAGGTCATCCTTCTTTTCAATTTTTAAAACTGTCGATTCAATCCCAACATCGCAAGGCCCACCGTCAAGAATCAAAAGATCGTTATCAGGAAATTCATCTTTTACATGTTGTGGTGAAGTCGGACTAGTCCTGCCAAAACGGTTGGCGCTGGGCGCTGCTAACGGCACGCCTACTTTTTTAAGAAGCTGCAAAGCCAATGGATGCCGAGGACAGCGTAAGCCAACGCTTTCCAGTCCAGAAGTGATCAGCGGATCGACGGTATGACTTTTCGGCACAACCATCGTTAAAGGTCCTGGCCAAAAACAGTCCGCTAAAAAATCAGTTAACTCATTCCAATCAGTCGTCAAATCGCGAGCTTGAGTTTTAGATTCCACATGAATAATTAGTGGATCAAAAAAAGGTCTTTGTTTAATCAAAAAGATTTTTTCTAAAGCTTGTGGCAGATCAATTCGCCCGGCTAAGCCGTAAACAGTTTCTGTTGGCATGGCGACAACATCGCCTTTTGATAGGGCTAGGGCAGCGCTAGCGATGGAGCTGGCAGAAACAATAGGCATTCGGGTAAACTAATTACTTTCCCGCAAAATAACAAGGGGCTTTTCCTTCAGTATTCCTTGGGCTGCAATCAAAGACACCGACAAAGAGATCCCGACGACGCCTAAAATTGAGATCAGAGGGGTTTCTAAATCCAAAGCAAAGCTGGTCCCAAAAACCCAGGTGGTCAGCGCAAAACTAACGGCGACACTGAAGATCGCCCCAAGAACTGACGCCATCAATGAAATCGTCAAAGATTCGACCAATAAGTAAGAACGAACCTCAGAAAAAGAGGCCCCTAAAATTTTAAGCATATTGATCTCCCAGCGGCGCTGGAGAACCTGATTTCGAATGATTGAAAACAAGACCACATAACCAACAATCAAAGCCAAGATCGCCATCAGTTCTAAAGACCAACTCATTTGATCAGCGACTCGTAAAATTTCTTGGATTGTACGCTCAACATCCAAGATAGATATATTGGGGAACTCTTTAACTAGTTTATTTTGCAATTTATTTTTAACCGAAGTTTCAAGTTTGGGAATGGCTGCAATATAGCTTTTTGGAGCTTCGTCTAAAAATCCGGGTTCAACCATCACAAAAAAATTAGGCTGAAAACTGTTCCATTTTACCTTTCTGACATTAATAATTTGTCCGACGACTTGCACGCCTTGCACATCAAAAGTCATTTGGTCGCCAAGGTGAAGTTTCATTCTTTCCAGAAAACCCTGTTCAATAGATATTTTCCCAGGAATTCCTAAGGTCGGATCAAATCGTGTGGTGATGGGTTGGCCTTCAATCACCGTTTCAGAATCGGCAAGACTTGTCCGGTAAGAAAGATTCACTCCACGATTTCTATAGCGGGCTTCCTGTTCTTCTTCTCTTGTTTTAAAGGTTTCAGTTTTTTCAATGATTCTTTCATAGTCACTTCCGTTGACCTTTAATATCCGAGCGCGAATCATGGGTGATTTTAAAAGCAATTTAATATCTTGTTCTTGCAGTCTTGTTTCTAAATTTTTAATTTGTTCTTCTTGAATATCAAATAGAAAGAGAGCGGGTGTTTTTGAATTTGGGTTCAAATAAAATTCAGCTTGTACGCTGGATTTTATTTGTGGCAGAACATTGATCAGTAAGGATCCTAATCCCAAGGCCATAAAAGCTGCGACGCTGGTCGAGCGCAGCCTTGCAATACTTTTAAGTCCATAGCGAAAAGTCCAATTTGTTATTGTATTTTTATTCAACAAGCCAAATAAAAACCAACCAATTGCGAAAAATAAAATCAACACAGCTAGTAGCATCAGAAAGAAAATACTTCCGGTCTTCAGCGAATGAGCTTGCAAGATAGATAAAGCCCACATTGCGATGACGGCAGGCAGGAAAGGCCAGGGACTTCGAAGCGACAGATTTTCGGTAAACTTTTCTTCATTAAATAACTTCGAAGTCTTTAGTCCCTGAATCCGAAGAATAAATGGCAGGGTAATTAAGAAACTGATAAAAACACCGTAAACCAGAGCAAAAATAAAGGACTCTTGCGTGATTTGAGGAATCAAATTAAACGGCACTAATTTATTCATCAAATAGGTCAAGAGAGGTAAAAATAATCTTGCGGCCACCATGGTGGGAATTAATGATAGGACGCCCAGAATGGCCGCTTGAATCACATAGACAATAACGGCTTCTGAACTTTGCAGGCCCAGCGTGCGATAAATCGCAATTTCCTTAAGTCTTCGGGTTAAAAATAATCGATAAACATAGGCAGCCCCTAAGCTTGAAAGAAAAATAGCGATTAAAGCAACTAAGCCTAAATAATCTGAAAGATATTGTAGCTGCTTGCCTGAATCTTCACCGGTTGTTTTTGGTGTTTCAATATCGA
The DNA here is from genome assembly GCA_043779185.1 of Pseudobdellovibrionaceae bacterium. GTDB lineage: Bacteria > Bdellovibrionota > Bdellovibrionia > Bdellovibrionales > Bdellovibrionaceae > JAYWDA01. Next base: position 16,787 of record JAYWEQ010000028.1, on the reverse strand, counting down.
TGGCGGGATCTTTTAGTTCCTTCAAAAGGGATTGCTTTTTAATTTCTGTCAAAGTGTCATTGGGAAGTTGGTAAAGATAGGTTTGCGTAAAGGTACTACCAAACTGAATCAGACCCGTTTCTTTAAGCCACTCGCGTGAAATATAGATTTTTGGCGCAATCGCCGACGATCTAAACATTTGAGTGGAATCTTTTGTGACAAAATCATCGATGGTTAAGGTGGCTTGTCCTAGCTGAACTTGGCTGCCGGGTTTTAAATCTAGTTGGTATTTTAATTCTGGAAAAGCCCAAACTAATTTTTTACCAATTATTTTTTTGGTGTTTCCAGCGCGAATCACAGCGCCACTTTCCAAGGTCAAGTCTCCATAAAAAGGATAATGATCATCAACAGCTTTGACCATCACCAGCCTCGAGTCCTTGCCTGAACTGATCATGGCAAAAAATTCGAACATTTCGGATTCTTTTAAGGGCTCGCCAACAATGGATCTAGTTTTATTTAGTTCAAGATCCGTGATCGTGCGTCGGGCAGAAATTCCAATGTCTGCCGAAAGCATCTTTTTTGCATTTTCATTTAAAGATGCTTTAAGGGTTGTGTTAAAAGCATCAAGGGTGACAAAACCAGTTAAGCCAAGACTTAGATTTAAAATAAAAACTAAACTTGTTTTCCAATTATGAATGATTTCACGCCAGGCCCATCTAAAGAGCATGTGGTTTCTCGACAAATTGGCCTTTTTCAAGGTGCAGAATTCGGCCGCATCTTTGCGCTAAGCTTTCGCTGTGTGTGACAAGAAGAGTTGTAATTTTATGCTTCTGGATGATTTCAAAAAACTTTTCCATCACCTTTTGACCGGTTTCAACATCTAAATTTCCACTGGGCTCATCAGCTAAAAGAATCTTTGGTGCGACAACAAGGGCTCTGGCAATGGCGACTCGTTGACATTCACCGCCACTCATTTCGGAAGGTCGGTGGTCAAGACGATGGGACAAGCCCATCTCTGATAAAATAGTCTGGGCTTTATTTTTAGCCTCTTCCCGTTTTAGAATTTCCAAAGGTAACATGACATTCTCAAGGGCCGATAAATGCGAAACCAAATGGTATTGCTGAAAGACAATACTGATGGATTGGGCCCGAAAAGAGGTCATTTCTTTTTCTGTTAAACCAGAGATATTTTTTTGATCGACTAAAATTTCACCAGCATCTGATTTTTCAAGGCCAGCTAAAATTGAAAGCAATGTCGACTTGCCGCTGCCGCTTTGTCCGACGACGGCGACCACTTCGCCAGCAAAGATCGTGGCTGAAAGATTTTTTAATACATCGACCTTTAAATCACCCTGCCGGAAGGACTTTCGAATATTTTTTAGCTCTAAGCTCATAGCTGTTCCTTGATGGAATTGTAAATGGTATCAGCAATTATTTTATGACCCTCTTCATTGGGATGAAGACCGTCAGCTTGATTTAATTTAGGGTCGCCGGCGACTTTTTCCAAAATAAAAGGAACAAGATAGACCTTATATTTTTTTGCTAAATGCGAATACATAATTTTAAATTGCTGAGTGTATTCTTTGCCGTAATTGGGTGGCATGTAAAGCCCACCCAAAATCACTTTAACCTTCGATTTTTGGGCCAGCTCGATGGCTTCGGCCAGGTTTTTTTCACTCTGGTCTGTTTTAAGTCCTCGCAAGCCATCGTTAGCGCCTAAAATAATCAGAAGAAGATCGGGTTTATTTTTCAGCACCCATCGAACTCGACTAAGGGCTGATGCTGTTGTTGATCCGCTGACCCCCGAATTCACCACCTGCCAAGTTTGCGATTTTTCATTTAATTTTTTTTCTATCAACTGGGGAAAGGCAGAATTTTTAGAAACCCCATAGCCCTCAGTGAGTGAGTCACCGATAATCACTAGTTTTTTTAAATGATCTGGGGTTTGCGCACTGAGGGCGTTTGATAAAAGCAACAAGGCGAAGAAAAGTGTTTTCATGTGACTTTAAATCTAAAGCAACCCATTGCCTTTGAGTAGTTGCGATTTCGCATATATAGGTAAAATCCCGAAGTGGAACAGTGAGAATGAAGCCAGACTTGAAAAAGCGAGGACAATCGACTTATAATGATAATAGGCCACTGTTAGGGGGATTATCAATGCAGAGCCTGACCTCCATGAGGTCTTTATTACTTAACTCAAGTTACGAACCCATGCGGGTGGTAAGTTGGCAGAAAGCCCTCATTTTATGGTTCCAGGGCAAAGTGGAGATCCTCGAGTATCACTCGGGCTTCGCAAGGTCTGTGTCGGCCTCTTTTCAGCTCCCCAGTGTTCTTAGATTAAAATCCTATGTTCGTCCAAGATTAAGCGGAGCTGTCCGATTTTGCCGGGAAAATGTTTATATTCGAGATAATTTTACCTGCCAATATTGTGGAACTAAACTGCATGGAAAGTTATTAACTTTAGATCATGTTGTGCCGGCATCCAAGCAGGGACAAAAATCTTGGTACAATGTTGTGTCGGCTTGCCGTCACTGCAACCAACGAAAAGCAGCGCGCACTCCCGTTGAGGCCAATATGCCGCTTTTGCGTGAGCCGCGAATTCCGACGTGGCTTCCCACCCTAGAGCTAGAGATAAAACCAGAGCAAGTTCCTTCCGCCTGGCAGCAGTATTTGCGATTCAAAGCAGGATGACTCTTTCTACGGTCGTCAAAAAAATCCAAGTCGAAGAACTTTTGCCCTTAAGACATCGAATTCTAAAGCCACATTTAAAATTCTCGGAATGTTTGCTTCCGGAAGATCGGTTTCCGACGACGCTTCATCTAGGGATCTTTCATTTCGATCATCTTGTCAGTGTTGCGACCTTTATGATGCAACCCCACTCTGATTTTTCTGCCGGCTTTCCTTATCGATTAAGGGGGATGGCAACGGATGACAAATACAGAGGCCAAGGCTTTGGGGCGTTAGTCTTGCAAAGCGGAGTTATTCTATTAAAGCAAATGCATTGCGATTTTTTGTGGTTTAACGCGCGCATCACCGCCTTCGGATTTTATCAAAAATTAGGTTTTCAAAATTCTGGACCTATCTTTGACATTGCAGGTATCGGACCCCATAAAGTCATGTACAAGCCCCTCTTTAGCCGCTAGAATTTTTTTATTAAAACTATGTCAAAACAAAAATACCTGGTTAAAAGTCTAGCCTCCATTATCAGTGAAACAAACGGCATCAGCCTTCAAGATACTTTGGAATTAATGCTGGATTCTGATTTGATTCAAAACGACAAAGAAGCCCACTCCAAAGTAAAAGAGTTTCTAGAGCTGGTTGATCTTTTTAAAGTGAATAAAATTAATATTGGCGCCCTTCTGGATCATGATTTTTCAAAGGCGCTGTTTGAGTTCTTTAAAAACTTTCCTTTAAAATATAAAGAAGAGCACATTCATCTGACGGGCGCCATCACCGCTGAATTTATTTATCCGCGACTTAAAAAACTTCTAGAGGGTCCTCATAAAGCAATTTACGAGAAAAAAATCAAAGAAGTTTACGGTGAAAAATCAATTCCCATCAAATCAGTGGCCGATGTTGCCAATCTGATCAGCCTTAAGGAATCTGAAGGCTTCAGTCAGTATTTAAAGATTTTGTATCTGCCAAAATTAATTTTTATTTCTCGGGAAGCTCATGAAGCAGCCACTTACCATATGGCGGAAGAGCTTTATCATAAGTACAACGTGGGCCGCATTCGTTTAAAGTTTTCATTAAATCGGTCCACATCCAGTTCTTCCGAACAAATTCCTGGTGTCGAAGAGGTGAACGCCGAAGATGTTTTGCTAGGGCTTTATGACGGCTTTAAAAAATTTCAGGACAAGCACCCTGATTTTAATTTTACGCTGTCGCCGTCCTTTAGAAAAGAAGCGAACTTTTTTGATTCCGATAAGTTTAAAACTCGCAAAGACCATTTTATGTATCAGGTCAGTGAACTTGTGACTTTGTTGGATAAATATCCTTACCTAGTGCCGCATTTGACCGACGTTGATACAGTCGGGGATGAGCGTGAACTTTATCGTAAAGAGCATTTTAATGAACTGCAGTCCGGATTTAGAAAACTGCAGTATCGCGGATTTCAAATAAGGTCCCATCATGGCGAAACTTTTCACACCTTAAAAAAAGGAATCCAAGCTGTCGATAACGCCATGAATATTTGGCATATCGATACGCTTGAACACGGAGTTAGTTTGGGAATTAATCCCAACTTCTATTTTCATCGCCTTTATCAAGAGATCATCAAGAAAAACTTCGCAGGTCAGGCGATCACCGTTAAAGACCCCGAGCATCGCGAAATGCTAGAGCTTGATTGGGGCACTTATAAGCCTGTTCTGGAAAAGCTTCTGGCCGGTGAAAAGTTAAATGATGAAGAGAACACAAATTTGATCAAGGCAAAGTTTCACACAGCTCGTGAAGTCGAACAGTACCAGCATGACGTTTTGAATCGCCTGATTCAAAAAGACGTTAACTTGGTATCCCTGCCATCCTCCAATAACAAACTGACTGGACGTTTTGAAGATTATAAAGATCATCCCTTCAGTTGGTGGGAAAAAAAGGGTGTTAAGCTTGCGGTTGGAACGGATAACTACGTCACCTTGAATACAAACTTTATTCAGGAAATGATGATTATTCTTTACACGGATTCTGATAATCTAAAGATTACAAAACTTCTGATGGTCACAACCGGTGAAACCAGAAGGCCTTTTATCAGCCATCTTCTTTGGAAAATGAGAAAAAAATTCATCTACGAATAATTGATTCTGAACAATTTTTGGAGATCCCATGAGCTCGATTTTCAGAGTCTTTAAAAATAAAAAAATGTTCTGGATCACGGTTCTTGGTTTTTCATCTGGTCTACCTTTGGCGTTAACCGGGGGCACCCTTCAAGCCTGGCTGACAGACAGTAAAATCGATATCACAACTGTCGGAATATTTTCGCTGGTCGGATTTCCATATACGATCAAGTTTTTGTGGTCGCCTTTTTTGGATAATATTAATTTACGAATTATGGGCCGCCGCCGGGGTTGGGCTTTTATTATCCTGACAGCGCTGATTGCCAGTGAAGTATTTATGGCCTTTTTAGACCCAAAAGCGTCGCTAGGCCTACTAGCGTTCGGCGCTTTTTTGATTTCGTTTTTCAGCGCCAGCCAAGATATTGTTGTCGATGCTTTACGAACTGAAATTTTAGATAAAAATGAATTTGGGGCCGGTGCGGGCATGTATAATATGGGCTACCGTATTGCCATGCTGATCTCGGGAGCTGTCGCACTCAGTATGGCAGACCATCTTCCATGGCGGGAAATCTATATTTCTATGGCCTTAGTTCAGTGTTTAGGTTTAGTTGCCGTTTATTATTCGCCAGAACCCATCATTGCGCCTCGGCCGATCTTGCGTTTTCGCCAGCGAGTTGTTGAACCATTTTTAGATTTTTTTGGTCGTCAAGGCGCCTGGGAAATTCTAGTTTTTATTATGATTTATAAACTGGGCACGATGATGGGCTCAGCCTTATCCACACGTTTTTTAATGGATCTTCATTTTTCAAAAACTGATATTGGTGCTGTTTCGAAGGTGGTGGGCTTAGTTGCAACCATTCTTGGAACATTGACGGGCGGCGCTTTGATGACCCGCCTAGGGATGTTGAAGTCCCTTTGGATCTTTGGTGTTTTACAATCCCTAGGAATGTTAAGTTTTATCCTTTTAGCGGTCATTGGACAAAATTATTTGGCAATGGCCCTGGTCATCGGCACTGAAAATTTTATGATTGGCCTGGGCGTTGCGGCCATTCAAGGCTTCATCATGAGTGTTTGTAGTTTGCAATTCACGGGAACTCAGTTTGCCCTCATGTCCAGTATGGCTGCGATCACCCGAGTCATCTTTACTTCGCAGTCGGGACGCATTGTCGAGAACTTTGGCTGGATTAATTATTTTATTTTCTCGGCGACTTTGGCCATTCCTGGTTTGTTGCTTCTGACACAATATAAAAAATGGAGCACCGGCGATAAGACGTTACTTCGTCCGGTCAAGCGACTTGATCTGTGGCTTGTGGGTTCTTTTATGGTGGGACTTCTCGTCATGTGCACGGAAGTCTTTTGGCGTTTAAGCGGTCACGAATTATGGGGGACTTACGCGTCTTCGATGGGGGCCACAATCGCCAGCTCTTCATTGCTGCTAGGAATTGTTGTCTCAAGGTATTCTGCTAAAACAAGCTAAATTTTATTTTTGTCCGCAGCTAAAGCCAGGATGCAGATATCTTTCGGATTTATATGAAATTTCTGAGCTGACGGGATTGAAAGTTTTTAAGCATTGATCCAGATCTTGTAAGCTTGAATATTCGTATTCTCCGCCACGGGACCTGTAAGAGATAAATAAAAAAGTTGAAGTCAATGGCTGAGCGATCGACGAAGCCACCGATCGACTGACGCTATCAAGCGAAATCCCGCGCTCAAGACGCTGATCTTGAAGGATGGAAAAGAACTTAATTTGGCTGCCCATGCGACTTTTTTGATCGATCTCTTGGAGGTAGTAATCCAAATATTTATATCGAGCGGCCCGTGACTGCTGAGCTAATTGGTTCATGATCTGTGGTAAGACGGGCGCCATAGTTGGGAATGATTTTTCAGCAGTGAGGGACGGCGGAATACGAAGAACTGTTTTCCGTTGAGCCAGAAACACAAGAAAAGAGCGATCAAACGTAAAGCGAGGAATCTCTGATTTAGAAGGAAGTTTTTGGAGGGCCTTCTGGATCTCGTCGCTGGAGGGCCAATCCATTTTTGTTAAGATGACTTGGTCCCGCGACGCAGAAAATCCATCACACTTGCGCCGCCATTCATCAGATATATTTTCGCGCTTCTGAATTTTCTGATAGGTCAGGATTAAATAGGATGTGCCGTCCAGTTCCCTTGTGATATCTGCGGCAGGTTTGTCGCCGCGTTTAAACTGGATAATGTGGATTTTCTTAAAAAATTCTGGATCGCGGTCGAACATTCTTAAAATCGAATAAAACTGCGAGCCCCAATCTTCAACTTGTGAGTAGTTACAGATTTCAGAAATTTGCGTGTTGGGAACATCTTTTAAAAACTCATCATCAAATTGAAAAAGAATTCCTTCCTGAGCTGCAGCCGTAAGCAAGCGGACGTGTTCGTTATCGTAATTTAACGTCACAGAGGCCGGCATCCGCAAAAAACCACTGGCGCAGCCAAAGAGGAAACCCAGCAAAGACAGGGCTAATAAAAATAGAAATTTTCTTGAAGGGGTTTTTAGCATCTCCAATAAGTCTATCAGGGCAAAATAGAAATAACTCTGGACTGGGGCGGTTTCTGTCAGTAGGTCTAGATAGGACACTCTTTATTTCAAGCCTAATCAAAGCTCGACCTTGGGCTGCAAAAGGGGAAATAGTGATTAAGAAAATCCTCGTGGTCTTTGCCCATCCAGCCAGGCATAAATCGCGCGCCAATCGGCAAATTTTAGAAACTCTGAAAAGCATCCCTGAAATCACAATCAACGATCTTTATGAAAAATACCCTTATTTTCATATTGATGTTCGACAAGAGCAAAAACTTTTACTTGACCACGACATTATTTTTTTTCAACACCCTTTCTACTGGTATAATATGCCGCCCTTACTAAAGCTTTGGTTTGATGAGGTTTTTGAAATTGGCTTTGCTTATGGCACCAGCGGTGAACAGCTTAAGGGCAAGGATTTCTTTGTTTCGATCACGGCTGGCGGGCCTTTTGAAAGTTATAGTCCTCAAGGTTATAATAACTATAGTTTTGAACAATTTCTTCCGGCCTATATTCAAACGGCCCAGCTGTGTAAGATGGTTTGGAAAGAACCCGTGGTTTTCCATGGCGTTAATCAGGCCTCTGATGCTGACATAAAATTTCACGCCGATAAAATAAAAAATATTTTGCTGGAGATTTCAAAATGACCTCCCATGGATTTTTAGCCATCGCCGTGGTTTTACTTTTTTCCGCCGTCATTTTTGTTCCATTTTTTAAGAAGATTGGATTGGGATCGATTCTTGGATACCTGACAGCCGGAGTTGTTTTAGGCCCTTGGGTTTTAAAAGTAATTATCAACGTCGACGATATTGTGAAATTTTCTGAATTCGGTGTTGTCATGTTTTTATTTTTAATTGGACTTGAGCTTGAGCCTAAAAAATTATGGGGACTACGGCTTCCCATTTTTGGGATGGGGGGAGCCCAAGTTATATTAAATTCTGTTCTGATTGCTATTTTTGCGAAAATTTTAGGATTGACTTGGCCCTTGGCATGTCTTGCTGGCATGGGATTTTCACTTTCTTCGACGGCCATTGGTCTGCAGGCTTTGCAGGAAAGAAATTTAATCAATACGACCAGTGGTCAATCGGCTTTTTCAATTCTTCTTTTTCAAGATATGGCCGTGATTCCAATGATGGCATTGTTACCATTGCTGGCGGCCGTTGGGCCATTGCCCGAGCAAGGTTCTGCTGTTGTTGGATTTTTGAAAGTCATGGGCATCATTTTAGTCGTTATATTTCTAGGCCGAATTCTGATCAGACCGGTGTTAAAAATAGTTGCGTCCTCGCATTTGCGCGAAATTTTTACGGCCTTGGCCTTGCTTTTGATTTTATCGATGGCTTGGCTGATGGCCACTTTAGAAATTTCGATGGGCTTGGGAGCGTTTATTGCTGGCGTTCTTTTGGCTGATAGTGAATATCGAAAAGCTCTTGAAACTGATATCGAACCTTTCAAGGGTTTACTGCTGGGCTTATTTTTTATGTCTGTTGGGATGGGGATTAATTTTCAAAGTATATTTGATCAACCCGGTCTTATTGCAATTTGGTTGCTGGGTTTTATTTCCATAAAGATATTTGTCCATTTATTTTTGGCACAAGTTTTTTCTTTACCTAAAGCCCAACGATTATTTTTTTCGTTGGTGATATCGCAAGGTGGAGAGTTTGCTTTTGTTCTTTTTGGTTTAGCGCAGGCGACCGCAGTGATCAGTCATGAACAAGGTGGAATTTGGATGGCCGTCGTTGCCTTATCAATGCTGACCAGCCCACTTTTGAATGGCTTGTACGATCGTTTGTTGCAGCCCTATTTAGAAGGCCGATCGGGTCTTGAACAAGATAAGATTGTCAACGAAGAGAACCCAGTGATCATTGCTGGATTTGGGCGTTTTGGTCAAATTATTGGGCGACTTTTGTACGCCAATGGAATCCGTGAAACGGTTTTAGATTTTGAACCGGATCAGATCGAGCTTCTTCGTAAATTTGGTTTTAAAATTTATTACGGAGATGCCACGCGCCTGGATCTGATTGAATCAGCAGGTGCAGCGAAGGCCAAGGTTTTAGTCGTTGCCATCGATGACGTTGAAAGTAATTTAAAGTTAGTGGATCTGGCTCAAAAGCACTTTCCTCATCTGAAAATTGTCGCCCGGGCAAGAAATGTTCAACACTATTATTCCTTGATTGATCGGAACGTGGGCGTGATTGAGCGTGAACTTTTCGAAAGCTCTTTAAAAATGGGGACAGAAGTTTTGAAATTAATGGGCTGGCCGGCGGCCCGGGCGGTCAAAGCAGGACATAAATTTCGGGACCACAATATAGCGATGATTTTTGAATTGCACCCCGCAAGGTCTAACGAAAAGGAATTGATTTCAAAAGCCAAAGAAGCGCGGGCTGATTTAGAAAAAATGTTTGAAGAAGAAAAGCAACTTTTAGAAAACTCAAAGACTGGCTGGGATTAAGCTGTTTTAATTGGAACCGAGGCCACTGGAATAATTTCGATTTTCTGGGCAGGAACTCCACCCCAGGTTTCACCGGCCGGCACAAAAGTTTTTGGCAAAACAACCGAGTGAGGCATAATTTTGGCGCCGTCACCGACAATCACTCCGCCCATGATTGTAGCTTTAAGACCAATTGTGCAGCCATGGCCAATTTTAACAGGCGCAATGATAAGAAGTCCACCTTGTCCGTAATGGGCAACGATGGTCACTGAACCACCCAAAGTCACTTTATCTCCAAGTTCCACCAAAGACGGGTCCGAAATAAAAGTTGTATTGATCATCACACCGCGGCCGATTTTCATGCCCATCATTTTGTAAAATAAAAGACTGAATGGGGATGGCGTAATAAATTCTAAAAATGTAAACCGAACCAAATAAGTCAGACCATTGTGGATAAACCACTTCAAAGACTCGATGGAATAATAAGGCCCTCGCCAAGCTTTTAGTTTTCCTCGGATCAAGAAATTCACCGTGGGTGCTAGGAAGATTAAAGAAAACCCATACAGAAAAAATCCTAAAGCCAGGGATAGGGCCCAGCTAAAATTTTGCACCCAAGCAGAATTATTTTCAGTCAGCTGTGAAACATAACGAAAAACCGTGATTCCAGGAACAAGACACGTTCCAAGAACAAGACAGGCCGCAAAGTAAACGGGAAGCATAATCAATAAATGCATTAAGACTTTGAAACGCCTTAAGATTTGTTCAAAAAAACCTTTCAGGCCCCTGTGTTGACTGCTGGTTGTCTCAAGATCAATTTTTTGGCTCACGTCTTTCTTATCGGTCAAAAATGGGATTTTATAAGACGTTTGTCGGGATTAAAAAAAGTTTCTCAATCAGTGTCTCACCCTGAGACAGCCAGAAATTCGAATAGCGTTTTACCAACGTTTTTTAGGCCCGCTGCTAGCAGAAGTGCCCGTGGGGCGGCCCGCATTGGCGTAAGGCTTTGAAGAAGGTCCCGATGGCCCCGAAGACGACTTAGGTCGCGAGCGGTGAGGACCACCATTGGGTCGGCGCCCGGCAGATCGGCCTTTGCCTTCGATGATCGCTTTGGCTTTTCCCGAAGACATCACCTTGGCGTTGGCCACGTCCAAAGAATGATAAGGCTGATCCGAATTCACCGGCACAGGTTGGCCGATCAGTTTTTCGATGTCTTTTAAAAAAGCACGTTCTTCCGCATCACAAAAAGAAATTGCAATGCCTTGCGCCCCAGCGCGCGCCGTTCGTCCAATACGATGAACGTAGCTTTCTGAAATATTAGGAAGTTCAAAATTAATCACATGGGTGATGTCATCAATATCAATTCCTCGGGCTGCAATATCAGTCGCAACAAGAACGCGAACTCGGCCGGCCCGGAAACTTTCCAAAGCCCTTTGCCTGGCTCCTTGCGATTTATTTCCATGAATCGCCGCTGAAGAAATATTATTTTTTTCTAAAACTTCCACAACCTTATTGGCGCCATGTTTGGTGCGCGTAAAAACAATCACACGGCTTAATTTTTTATCTTCTAATAAGCGCCGCAAAAGATCTTTTTTCTTATCCTTATCAACATACATCACGGACTGAGCAATCAACTCGACGGTTGAAGACGGCGGCGTCACTTCAATCCGCACAGGGTCCACCAGCATCGTGGCTGCTAATTTTTCAATATCGGGCGGCATAGTGGCCGAGAAAAACAGATTGTGTCTTTTCTTAGGAAGCAGTCCGATAATTTTTCGGATCGAATGAATAAATCCCATATCCAGCATGCGATCGGCTTCATCTAAAACAAAAACTTCTAATTTATTTAAATGAATGTAGCGCTGCTCGATCAAATCGATCAATCGTCCCGGCGTTGCCACTAGTATATCGACGCCGCCTGAAACACTTTTCACTTGGACACCTTGACCAACACCACCGAATACCACCGCATATTTTAAATGCAGATGTTTTCCGTAAATTTTAAAACTATCATAGATCTGAATCGCAAGTTCGCGGGTCGGTGTTAAAATCAGAACACGCGCCTGTCGTCCTTCGGGTCGGTGCTTTGAAAGGGCCAAGCGGTTTAAGATCGGTAAGGCAAAGGCCGCCGTTTTTCCAGTTCCAGTTTGTGCACATCCTAAAAGATCTCGACCTTCAAGCAGGGGAGGAATAGCGGCGATTTGAATCGGAGTCGGGTCGGTGTAGCCAGTATCTACTAAAGCTTTTTGAAGGGGCTCAATCAGATTTAATTCAGAAAATTTCGTCGGAGTCATTAGCGGGTTACCAATCAGTGAAGTGTGTCGGAAAGCTATACCTTTGGTCCATGGATTTTGCAATCAGGCTTTCATAAATCAAAGATCTAGGCTTAAGAGGAAAATATAAAATGTCGAAAGATTCTGCAGGAGGGCCGCTCTGTGCTCAGGTTAGTGATGACATTCTTTATTTTGTTGATCGCAAGTCTTTGTCAGGCTCAACACACGCCAAGAAACCTTCCTAACCTTCCGACCAGTGGTCTGGGAATTAAGGGCAGTGCTGGCGTAGGATTTACAAATTTTACAATTCTAGATCCTTCGACTAATTTTTCGCTCGATCGTGGAACCTATACAACCGTGGGGCTTGAGCGCGGTTTCGATGCTTTGAATCTTTATTTTACAATGTCTTTAGGTCACATGACGGGCTCGGGTCGTTCCAATTATGCTTACCGAAATCTTTCCACTAGCACTTCTTATTCAGTCAACGATATTGGTTTTGATGCCAATATGTTTGATCTTAGTGTGGGTTTTAAGCTGAAACTCATTGATCATTATTGGTTTGGGCCATTTATCGAAGGCGGCGGCATGGGCAGTTATCATGAGATTACCTACACGTCGAAACTAAACCTTATTGATGCTCAAGGCAGCGATGCCAAGAAAAAAGACGTTGTTATGGGTTCGGGATATTACGGGACGGCTGGAATCGATGTTCAGTTTTCCGATAAGTTTGGCCTTCAATTTGCCGGTAGGTTTGCAGAAGAGCGCACGAAGGATCTTGAAACATTGAACAAAAGTCCCATCTCGTTCCGCAGCGAGACCTATTATTTCTCGGCTCTCCTCGGTTTTTAGTCGCCTCTAAAGACGATTTCGTCACAGTGTTGTTTTTTAGTTTCTTAAGCCCCCCAAGGCATTGTAAAAATGTTCTGTCAGTTGTCAGGTTCGAGGGGGAAAGTAGGAATCTCTTTTCAATTTGCAAATTTTGATCTAAACCCCAGTCACTCAAAATTCAGAAAAATGGTAGATGCATGTTGAAATCGGTTTTGTCCCTCAGTCTTTTTTCCCTCCTTTTATCGGTCTCTTTCCCAGGTCAGGCGCAAGTTCCAGCTGAGGCTACGAATCGATCGTTTCCCTTTCCTGATTTTGGTGCAGCGACGATCTCATCGGTTTTATTCGCAGCTAAAACAGCCGCCGGGTTACAAAGAATTCCCACTGCAAATCCGGCTCGTCAGAATGTGATCACCTTAGAAAATAAGGCCTCTATAAAATCTGTTTACTGGCCAGGGCGCGCAGGTCAGCCTTTAGTTTATTTGATCCCTGGAATTGGTGGATACAGTGACCGAGGTAATATCGGGGACCTGGCAAAACTTTTCCAATCTTGGGGCTATCACGTCATTACTTTTAATAACCCTATGAATTGGCAGTTTGCCTTAACTTTAAGTCCCGATGGAGCGCCAGGTTTTTTTCCTGAGGATGCTCAGTTGCTTTATAAAAATATGCTGGAAGTGACAACTCAACTGAAGAAAAAAAGTCATTTAAATTTTTCGAAGACGATGTTGGTGGCTTATTCCATGGGATGTCAGCACGCCTATGAATTAATGAAGCTTGATGATCAGAAAAAAGATTTCGATTTCAGTCAAATTATCATGATCAGTCCACCATTAGATATCAAATACGCCCTTCGTAAGTATGACAATGTGAATAAAGTGGGATTTCAAAAAGAATTCAATTCTAGCCTGAATTATTACGAAAGACTTCGCGGTCGTTTAATCGGTCTGGTTGAAAACGTTATTAGTCTGGCGCCGGCGAAAGCCGTGGCTTATGTCGTTCAAAATTACCCATTGTCTAACCACGAAAGTGAAGTTGTCATTGGCGGAACTTTTAAAGACAGCATCGCAGAAATTCTTTATGTCACAAGCCTTGTGCATCCCAATCGCGGCCAACTTTTTAAATCCCCCGTTGGTCCTTCGAAGCGCGCATATCGATACGCTGAAATTGCAAAAATCACTTTTGAAGACTACTTTCAAAACTTTATCCTGCAAAAAATGTTTGTGCGAACCCAGTTCATCGACAGCCAAGATTTACTGGCAAGCTTCAGTTTAAAGAACAAAATTGAAAAGCTAGAGGCCGATCCAAGAGTTAAATTTGTTTTAGCTAAAGATGACCCGATCTCTAAAACTGAAGACATCACTTTGTTTTCAGAAACCTTTGGCGATCGAGCTTTAGTCTTAAATCATGGGGGCCACGCAGGATTTTATTGGTTCCCAGGCTTTGCTGCCGATTTAAAGTCTTTCTTAAAGCCGTAAATGACCAATAATAATATCATCAGAAGTCTTAGATACATGCTTGAAATCAACAACGCAAAACTAACAGAGATTTGCAAGCTGGGTGGCCTTGAAGTCACTAAAAATCAAATTCACGCCTTTATGCAAAACGAAGAAGATCCTGAGTATGTCAAATGCAGTGATGAAATCATGGCGCATTTTTTAGATGGTGTGATTATTTTTAAACGCGGCAAAGATGAAGGTCGAGAGCCTGCGCCCATCGAACTTCCGATGTCGAACAACTTGGTTCTAAAAAAGTTAAAAGTCGCTTTTGAATTAAAAGAAGAAGAGCTGTTGCAGATGATCACAAGCACGGGGTTTGTGTTTGGAAAATCGGAGCTGTCGTCGTTTTTAAGGAAGAAAGATCATCGGAATTATCGGCCGTGTGGTGACCAGGTGTTGCGATATTTTTTGAAGGGCCTGACGCTAAAGTTGCGGCAAGCCCCTGATCCTGAGTTTTTGTAAATCTAGCAATGACCTGCGTTGATGTTGGCGATCAGTTGATCGATCAAGTTCAGCAGATTCGTTCGATTAGTTCCTGGCTTAATCCAATCACTAAGGTCCTCTTTAATTTCTTTTAACTCGTGAAGTTGCTGACTTGGAGAAGAGTTCACTGAAAGCAAATTCTGCAAATCAGCGATTTCATTTTTTAACTTAGCTCGTTTCACAGAAACCCTTCGCGACTTAAAATCTGAATTGGGGAGGGCCACAACTCCATCATAAAGATTTTGAGCCAGTTGCGGGCAAGTTGGTGCAGAGACCACTTGAGTGAAAGAAAAATTATCGACTCCAAAGCTTCCACCACCGTCGTGAATTGTGACCATGGCGATCGGAGCTCCGGATGAACTCACTGACAGCAATGTGTTATAAGGCGCACCGACTGGAAGAAGGGATTGTCCTACCAAAAAGCCGTTTGAATCATAGGCATAAATCCCTGTTCCGGCATCTCCCGAAAGGTAAGCAGAAACACTTGCAATGTTACCAGTGATAACAGGATCAAAACTGAAAGTCATAAGGCCAGTTTGCGCGGCCGCAATGTTAGCTCCTGAAGCTGTCGGAAATGGACCGAAAGCTGCAAGAAGGATGGTGGCACCGCTGGCCGTCACACCAAGGCTTTGATATTGGGTGGTCAGAGGAGTTCCATTTGAAAATTCATCAAAAGTCAAAGTTGTTGTCGCAGCCGTTGCGATCAGAGGAGTTCCTAAGGCAAGCAGCAAGGCAAATTTAAAAGCCCTGAACGTATAACGAATCTGTTGTTTCATGGATGTCTCTTTCTTTAGGTTGTTAGTACACTATAAAGCACTTGTCTGCGGTTGTCCTAAATCTTAAATTAAAATCCCAAGTTTAAACACTATGGGTTAACACTTATATCTGTTGCTAGAGTTGGTCCAGTTCAGATAGTGATTAAGTTAATCTGGCGGAGAGTGAAGTGTATAAGCTAATTGTTATTGACTAAAAATTCTTAAAGCTTAAAAGCCTGCGATAATATACCAATTTGATCCATCGCTAACAACGGTAACAGTCTTACCTGATAACAATGAATAAGAAGATGAGCCAGGTGAAGTTGTAGCAACGATCGCGGTCGTCGAAAATAAGCTAATTGCATTACTAGAAGGATTTTTCACAGTAATTTGCCGACCCCGAGCGGCCGTGGCTGAAGGTAAGGTATAAGTTGCACTGGTGTTAGCAGTTGGCACGAGAATGACGCTGTCACTGGCCAGAATAATATAGGCTCCAAGTGATGGAGTCGTGATCGCCGTTGCAATTGGTCCATTGACCTCAAGGGAAGAGCTTGGGCTCATAGTGCCAATCCCGACATTTCCAGTTGCAAACACTGCGGATGGACCGCCGATGAGATTATTAAAATAAGCTGTAGGGAGTCCAGTACTTGTTCCAGCAGAGGTCACAAAGTACCCGGCGATGCCACCATTAAGGTTCTTAAATTGACCTGTGCCCGTGCCTGTCCCTGTCGAATTCGAGGTGAAGAGGCCTGCGCTGCCAAGACCCGCGTTCGAAAAGGTTGCTGTTGAGTTTAATATTCCCGAATTAGACGAAAAATTAGCTGCAGTGTTAGAAAATGCAGATGTACCGACTTCAAGTAAGAAATTCGGAGATGAAGTTCCAATACCAACATTGCCACCTTGAAAAAGGGCCGCATAGTTTGTACTTCCACCCGTCGCATTGACGTTAAGACCAATATTCACTGAACCAGCTCCAGTCCAGCCACCAGTGCTTTGAATGTCCATTCCAATTTTTGCAATACCGCTTGTTGCAGAGGTATTATTCACGACATGCGAGATGCCTGTGTAGTTTGTGGTCTTAGCTCCATTTTCAAAAGTATATAAAAGTGAGGTTGGAGCCATAGTTCCAATACCGACGTTTCCGCTAGCATCGATCCGCATTCTCTCAGCTCCAGCGGTTGATAAGCCCAAGATATTCGTTCCAGCATTGAATAGACCCAATGTCGTTGCG
>JAYWEQ010000027.1:0-11766 GCA_043779185.1 Pseudobdellovibrionaceae bacterium | reverse complement strand
ATCAAAGATTTTTCATCGTCATCGCTAAATTTTGAATCGAAATAAAACAGAACCGGAGAGGCCTGCTTCCAAGAGACTCTTTGGCCATATGAATTTTGTAGAAAGCCACACGAAGCCTGTGATTCAGTCGCAAGGTCATTCTGATTGCCCGGCCCCAGCAGAACCCCGCAAGAAGACGTCATCGCGCCAAAAAGAATCAACAATAAAGCCGATGAAAATCTTGCGCCGAAAGACATTAAAACTCCATGATCGGTTTTGTCAGTGCGAAGATTCCTGGACGATTTCATCGGCCTGCAAATTTTCGCCCTGACGATAACGATCTAATAATGTCTTATCGGTGGTTGGAAATGAAAATAAAAGTGAATGCACGTTAGATTCTGGATCCTCTTGGGTGACGGCGACATAGGCCAGGTCCTTCATCTCTTCATGCTCAGGGTATTCCTTAATAAAGGAAACCAGCACGTTGCCATCCAGATCGTTCTTACGCCAAATCTCGTCGGCCGCTTCGATGGTTTCCTCTCGCAGGGCCGAAAAGTCCTGAAATTTATCAGGCTCTATGTCTTTCTCAGATCGAACCTTGATCATCGCCAAATAAAGCCCCAGGGCCAAAGGATCGCCTTCTGAAAGCGCATCGCCATCGATGGCTCCGGGCTGGGCATCGGCAAAATCATGATCGTAAATCAATTCTCCCCTTTGGAAATTTTTAAAAAGCTCATGATCCTTCGAGGCAAAATGCTGCAAGACAAAAGTCGGTGTGTCATCATCCGTCGAAACATAAGCTGAAGCGACATAATGAAAGGTTTCTTTTTGATCTTCAAACGTCTTCACAAAGTGATGAATCAAAAGGTCCTTCACGGCGGCGCTGTCACACCAAACCTCATCAGGTTGATCCAGAACGTCCTCAAGCCGATCTTCAAACTCATTTTGCTCTTGTTCTGAAAAATCGCTGACGTTCCGCAGGGATTCGTACTCATTTTCTAAAACTTCGATGGCACTTTCGAAATACTTGTACAGCTCGGCGGTGGTTTGAAAAATCAATCCCGCCTTTTCATCAATGACGATCAGTTCTTCGTTCCGGTCGCTTAATTTTTTCTTTTTTGTTCGCGCTTTCGCTTTAGCCATTAAACAATATTCGCTAACTCCCAATGACAAATCAAGTCAATAACTTGAGCTTCCGCTTGATATAGTAGCGAAATGTCTTCAGCATGAAGGAAGGGACACGCAAGGAGGCGAGTTTTGGCAGTGGTTGAAGAAAAAAGCCTAGAAAGCATGGAAGCCCTTTTATCCTTTTCCGCCATGGGTGTGCATATCCTGTTCGAAAATCACTCGATCGCAAAAGCTTTAAAGGAAGTGAAAGACGATAAGGATTTTTACGACTTCAATAAAATGAAGTGCGTGCAAGACGTCATGACGGCCCTGATTGCCAAAAATACCTACATTGAAAAAATTGATTACCTGAAAAGCTTGGATCCAGAGGCTTTTCAAATGCTGGTACGAGCTTACTTTCATATTGTTGAAAATACAGTTCGTGCCACCCACGAATTTCCACATTAAGAGCGGCCATAAACTGCTTAACACTTCGACAAAATTTTGAACATTCGATCTCATTTTGACAAATCGACTTTTATTGTCGAACTCTTAGTGCCTTATTGTAGAATGATTTCAACTATTTAGTCATTTTAATCAAAAAACTCCAGTATTCTGAGAAGGTTCACGTCACTGGAGGCTTGAGATGAAAACAGGGAAGCTATTAATCGCCGGTTGTGCTTTGTTGATCAGTGGCTGTTTGCTGGAAGATCAAAAGGCTGTTGTTGCTGAAAACTTCGGTCCCGGAGTGATGTTCACTGCTTTTGATGTGAATGCATTTCCTTTAAATAGACTAGTCTGTGAACCTTTCGGCGGCACAACTTCGACAAGCGCAACACCACTGAATGGAGTGCGAACCAAACTTTTTTATCGAACCACAGGCATGCCACGGTACTACACGGCGCAACAGTATGTCGATTTAACTCAAGCGTCTGGCAAAGATATTTTTCTTTCACAAATTAATGTTCCCACCCGAATGTTTAATGCAGGATTTTCAAGCCAAACAAATGATGTCCTAAAAGATGATACAGGACAAACTTTGATTGAATATTTTGGTTTAAAGATGAGCACAGCGATTCGCTTGGCAGAAAATGATCCTGAAGGGGCTTACGAGTTCGCTCTTCTTTCAGACGACGGATCCGTCATGAAAATTAAAAATCCCGATGAAACTTGGTCCGTGCATATCAATAACGATGGCGATCATCCGACGCAAATGGGCTGCGCTTCCAACGTCGTTAACATGACAAGAAGGACAAGATTAGAAGTCGATCTGACTTACTATCAAGGACCCCGCTACCATATTTCAAATGTCCTGATATGGAGACCCGTTCCCGCCGGCAGCACAGCAGGCCGCGATAGCGAATGTGGGAAATCAGGAAATACTTATTTCTTTGATCCCAACAATAACTCGCTTCCTTTAGCCCCTTTTAATGGGCTGATCGCACGAGGATGGAAAGTGCTTGCACCCAATAATTTTTGGGTCGTGGGCTCAGATCTGAATCAAACGGCCAATTACAATCCTTGCACGAACGGTGTGAACCCAGTGATCAGTCAGTTTGCTCTGGGCGAGGCTCTGGTCACAGATGTTTTTGTCTCCTGGGTCACAGATATTCCGGCCACAGATCAGGTCATGATCACAAACGTCAGTACGGGAGTATCGACTTTAACGGTGTCAGATAATATATTACGAACGCAGCACCAGGTGCGTGTTTCAGGCCTTGCAACCCAAACAACCTACACACTGAAGGCCGTCAGTATCTCAGACACTTTAGGAAAAGCGATCAGTGATCCCCTGACCTTCACAACACCCTAAATGACCTTAAGCTTCAGCCTAAAAAACCGATAAAACTTTCAGGGGACTCTGTCTTTGAAACTTTCGCAGATGAGTTTTATTTTGCTGACTTGCTTTCAGGCCTCCATCGCCAGGGCCGAATACCGGGTTTTTCTTTTGAAGTTCAGCCAGCCCGCCGTCAGCCCTGGTCAACCTGAAGTTTTTCGTTTACTGGAAAGCAATCTAGACCCCGAACAATATCGAAGATTTTATCCTGTTTACCCCAATGAGAAAATTTCTTATATCGACACCTGGAGATGTTACGGTCGCACCGATGGCTTCCAAGCTTTTTGCAAATCACCGCGAGCCCCAGCCGAAAGTCCTGAAATAGGTCTGCCACAGGACCAGATTTCACAGCCCGCGCGCTGAGCCGCACGAGTCAAAACTTAAAATATGTTAACCTGACTTCGTGGAGGCCATACCGTGCCCGATGTCGCGTTAGTGCAACGAAAACAACAACAAGAAGAACTCAGTGAACTTCAAGCGGAGCATGCACGGAAGCGTAAAAAATTAGTCACAGAACAAGATGGCGAAATCCAACAAATCAAACAGGACTTTGTTGGCAAGAAAGAGTCCACTCTTGAACAAGGCCAGGCGTCTATTAATCATATTAAAAAAAC
The DNA here is from genome assembly GCA_043779185.1 of Pseudobdellovibrionaceae bacterium. Classification (GTDB taxonomy): domain Bacteria; phylum Bdellovibrionota; class Bdellovibrionia; order Bdellovibrionales; family Bdellovibrionaceae; genus JAYWDA01. Next base: position 8,229 of record JAYWEQ010000027.1, on the reverse strand, counting down.
TCAAAACGCAGAGCTTGAGCACTCTCAAGAAAACCGCCAACGGCTTCAAGAAAAAGTCGCCAAAGAGAATAATGAAGTCGAAGACAGCTATAAAAATAAAATTGATCAAGTCAAAGAAAGTCGCCAAGGGATTATTGAAAGAGTTCGCGCCGACACTCAAAAGAAAGTGAATGAGACCGAAGCTTTCAGTGGAAAAAAAGTCGAAGAAGTTCGAAACCGTTCCAACACCGAAATTCGACTGGCTCAGGAGCGTTACAATAAACAAATTGAAAATCTACAAACCTCCACCAAAAATCGAATTGCCGAAATCAACCAGCAAAGCGATGAGGCCATTAAAAGTGAGCTCGCCACAGGGGCTTCAAAAAAAGAACTGGTCCGCGAAAATAATCAAAAAGATGTCAGTCAGCTTCAAAGCAAGGGACAGCAGGCTATTTTTGAAGAAACCAAATCCCAAGAAAATCGCAAAGTGCGATTGGATAAGGATTATGAAAAACAATTCCAGCGCCAACAAGATCAGTGGATATCGAAGGAAACAAGGCTGCAAGAAGACTTCAATGCTAAATTAGAAAACAATAAAAATGCTTACGACGACCAACTGAAAAATCAGGGTCAACATTTCAAATCCAAATACACCACCAACGATGACTCTAACCGCACGACGTTAGCCATCCAATCTAATAACTATGTTAAAGAGCTGAATGAACAGAAAAAAGAGTTTCTGACCGAAGCCACGAAGTACGCTGGCAAAGACAAAGATCCCTTTTATAAAGTTCAAGATCGTGGCAGCCAAATTCAAGAAAACGAACATTCTTATGTCATCAGAGCCTACGTCCCGCCCCATGAAAAAGATGCCGTTAAAGTCACGATCCAAAAAGACCGAGCGACCGTCGAAGGCAAGCGCGCCTTTAAGGACCAATTTGAAACAGAAGATAAAAAAGTGGCGACCGCCACCTATCAATCGTTCCGCGAAGATTTCCCGTTTGAAAAACCTGTCGCCACCGAGGGTATGACTCGTCAGCGCGAAGGCGATTACATGATCATCACTGTTCCTAAAATTTTAAATATAAGTCGAAAGGCCTAATGAAAACCATCACTCTTATTTTTACAACTCTGCTTTCCTTATCAGCATGGGCTCAAACCACGCCCATCGATCATGTTTTTATTGTTGTGATGGAAAATACAGATTATCAAAATGCCTTGGCGCAACCCTTTATGGGCGAACTTTCTAGGCAAGGGGCCTTACTGACAAACATGAACGGTGTTATTCATCCGTCACAAGGAAATTACATTGCGATGGCAGCCGGAGATAGCTTTGGTCTGATGCATGATCGAAATGTTGATTATGACATCAACCACCTTGGTGATCTTTTGGAAGCTAAAGGCTTAACTTGGAAAGTGTATGCTGAGGACTATCCCGAAAACTGCTTTTTGGGAGCCAGGTCAGGAAAATATGTGCGCAAGCATGTCCCGTTTTTAAGTTTTAAAAATATTCAAAACAATCTGGCCCGTTGCAATTCTCATATCGTCAACGCCAGTCGCCTGGCAGAGGATATAAAAAACAAGGCCCTTCCTAACTACGCCATGTATATTCCTAATCTAGATAATGACGGTCACGATACTAGTTCAGATTTCGCCGACCGCTGGCTGACAACAACATTTCAAAGCCAGCTTCAAAACCCCGATTTTATTAATAACACCCTTTTTGTTTTAACCTTTGATGAAAGCGAAAGTTTCTTTAGTAATCATGTCTATACGGCACTCTATGGACCCATGATTAAATCGGGAAGTTCGATGGACGACTCCCTTTCGCATTATGATATTCTAAAAATGGTTGAAGATGTTTTCAGCCTTGGCAGTATGGGTCGAAAAGACTCTGCCGCTGCACCTCTGCGCGGCATCTGGAAGTAAATTCTAGTCGTTTTCTTGTTTTCGTGTCATGACTTTCACATGACACGAAACTTTCTTTTAATTCTGACTTTATTTGCAGCGAACCCGTCTTTTTCACAGACGTCGGCTCAATTAAAAAGCCAACCCGCTCTGACGACAACGACAAGCCCTCAATTATTTTCTGCGGACCTTAAGGAAGGCTTTCATTTCAATGACAAAGCACCAAACAATTTAAATATTGATGGCCGTGAAATCACAGCTTCAGATTTCAAAGCTCGGCATGTCCAGTTTCAGCTTCCTAAAAAGTATGACAACTCTCAGGCGACGCTTTATGTGTGTGATGACGCGATCACTTTTTGTGAAACTCATCATATCGCTGTCAAAGGCCAAAGCTCAAAATTATCTGTTTTGCATCCTGCTAAAAAAATCGGAACCATTGATTCGAATGGTTTTATTGAAGATGATTTGAAGAAGGCTTTGCTGGCGGCCAAAAATAAACATCAATTAGTTCTGATTGATTTTGCCGCTCGATGGTGCCCAGGTTGCGTCCGTTACGAAAAAGAAATTTTTAGGACTTCAGAGTTTAAAAAAATCACTAAGAATTTTATCAAACTTAAAATTGATGTCGACCAATTTGAAAATTTTGCCTTGTCAGAAAAATATAATATTTTAGGCATTCCAACTTTTGTGGTCTTGAATGCCGATCAAATCGAAGTTGATCGCCTGATGGACTTCCAAACACTGGTTCAATTAAAACCTTTTTTTGAGACCTTGGAAAAAGATCCCACACCCTTAAGCCAATTGATGGGTCAACAGCCGATGTCGCCAAAAACCCAGCTTGAAATCGGAAAGAGACTTTATGCGGGGGGGCGTTTTTCTGAAAGCATCGCCTATCTTGAAAAAGTCACTCCTCCCCCACCGGAACTTTTAGGCGCTCAGGTCAGTCATGCTCAAGAAATTTTTGCTAAAGAGGCCACGAAGAAAAAAGAATACACGGATGAGCTCAGACGCGCTCTAAAAATAGAAAACGACACCACTCGATCCTTAAGCTGGAGAGTTGAACTTTTATCGAATCTTGACTCTAAATCCCCGGAAGATCAAAAAATAGCTTTTGATGGAATCACTTTGGCCGATCAGTGGCTTAAAAATCCTGAAGTTTTGAAGGGTGCCTTAAAGTACGAGTCTTTGGGCGAATTCACAGGCTTTGAAAAACTTTTGGTGGCGCAATACAGGGCTGATCTGATCGAGGCCTCGGGTGCCACTGAAGATTTAGTTTTAAAGGCCTGGTTAGAAGCGGCCAGGATTGGGCAAAATTATCACATCCCTGCTTCGCGGACAGGTCCCTCTTTACGGCACTTGCTGATTCTTTCTCAAGCTCATATGTGGCAGGAAGCCCAGCAGTTGTCTCAAGAAATTTTAAAATTTGACCCCAGCAATTCTGATATTAAAAGAAGACAGCTGAAATTTCTATTGGGAGAGAAAAAATTTTTAGAAGCCCAAAAATTAGGTGAAAAACTGTTGCCAACAGCAGAAGGTCGAATTCAGTTTATGATTGCCGAATCTTTGGCAAAAGCCTATATCGGCAGTGAAAAAAAGGATTCTGCTAAAAGCTTAATGACCGCCTATTTAGCTCGCCCAGAAATTCAATCAGAAAAAATGTCTGGCACCAAAAAAAGCTTTGAAGGGCTTCTTAAGACGCTGCAATAAATTGTTACAAAAAACGCACAATATCACTTTGCCCTCGATGAATAAAATAGGCTTGTGTTAATAATTAATATGGGGGCTTCTTGAACGCAGAAAATAAAAATCCAGCTGTGGATCTTAAAATACCTTTTTCGACCATTATCACAATTCTTTTTACTTTGGTTATCGTACATATTTTAGAAACCCTGGCGCCCATGATGATGCCGCTTTTTATCGGCGGTCTTTTAGCGGTGGCCCTGACTCCGGTGATCACCTGGATGGAAAATCACCGCGTCCCGCGATGGCTCGCTATTTTGCTGATGACCCTTGGCTTGATTGTTTTAATGATCACGGTTTTTGGGGCTCTCATTCCGCGAATGATGGATGAATTTTCGGCGTTTATGGAAAACTTACCTCAATTGCGCACAGATCTTTTAAATGCCATTGATCCCCATAGTCCTTTACGACCGGTCATCGAACAAAACTTAACTCGGCAAGCCTTGCTGCCAACCAATTACAACTTCAGTCATTTTTATGGTGTAGGAACGGCGGCCTTGGGTGGCTTAAGTGAATTATTTTTGATTTTAATTTTTGCCATCTATCTCGTTGCCGATGGAGAAAGAGTGATCAAATGGTCGACAGCTTTTTTTTCACTCAGCCGACGAGCCAAAATTCGCCTGACCTTCCGAGAAGTATCAGACATCATTTTTGCCTATGCCTCAGGGCAATTTATCACGTCACTTCTATCTTTTGTTTTTTGTTTTATCGCTTTATCGGCCCTCAGCGTTCCAGGCGCCTTACTCCTGGCCGTCTTAGCTGCGATCTTTGATGTGCTTCCGGTGTTGGGATTTGTCTTGTCCGTTTTTCCGGCCATGCTGTTTGCCTTCAAGGTTTCAAGCATCACGCCATTATATGTTTTACTTTTATATATTGCTTATCATGCTTTGGAAAATTATCTGATCGCACCTTTAGTTTACGGCAATCGTCTTAGGATTTCGGGCATCACGGTCTTATTGGCCACTCTAGCGGCAGGATTTCTAGCAGGCATCGAAGGCGCCATTTCAATTCTACCGGTGGTGGCGTCTTACCCAGTCATTGAAAAAATTTGGCTAAAACCTTTTTTGGGTGAAACTGTCATTGATGAACATCACAGAATGGACAACAAAACTGAAGAATCAAAGGCTTAACTTAAGGACATAGCGCACTTCTTTCATCACGAAAGACATGCGGCCCTGAAGCTCAGATAATAATTTTAAATTTGTATTAAATTCCGACAGCAAATCTGTTTCAACAACAGGATGATCAGCCAATTCATGATACGAGCGCACGATAACATCATTATTTTCAGAATTCCATGCACCGGAAACCTGAAGTTCAGTGTCATTAGGTAGAGTGGCTGCAGAATTAGCTGTAACTGCTTTCATTGAAATCTCCTTATTTTGGGTGGCCGGTCCTCCAACGGGATCGGCCTCACTTTTAGCTCTGTCTTTAAGTCTAGAGCGCATTTAAAAAATCCAACAACTTTATTAAGCTGCCCTAAAAAAATTACTTAGTATTCGCATTTTAAAGCTTCGATATCGGTTTCACCAATCTGGGTGCGGTCCGAATTATTAGCTAAATAAGTCTGCATCACACTGCTTTCAGTGTCTTTATGTTTTAATCCTAGCACATGCCCCATTTCATGCATGATCAAAGCCTCAATATTTACCCCTTGCGTCTCAGAAGGTTTTTGCCAATAAAATTGAAAATTCTGGCTATTTAATTTGATATCAGTTTCGACGATGCGGTCGCCAACCCAATAGATCGATGTGCGACCTTGCTCAGAAGGTTTATCCGCTTCCCAAGTCGGACTCATATAAATCACGCTCTGACCATCTTTAGCGGCAGCGTTAGGTCCATCAGCAATTGAGTTCTCTATAATGATCATGTTTTTACCTAAAGCCCGATTCCATTTTTCGGCAGCGGCGATCACAGCGCCTCGATATTCAGTGGGAATTGAGCTGTGCATCGTAAGATGAATAGGGACTTCGTTTTTCCAAGAAATTCTTTCGCCAGAGCTGTTTTGAACAAACCCACAAGAATCAGGAGATTTTTGAGAACATCCCATCAGAGTTGCAAAACCAAGTGCTGCGATAATGATTTGAGTCAGTTTCAAAACAGACCTCCTGGCCTTTCTTATTACAAGATAAGTTCCAATCTGGGATTTTTCTAAAATATTGAAATTACTTATGATTTATTAATCATCGAAGCGCCCCACATCAGGACACTTTTTCGTTTTGCTAGCCAATAATTTCCAATTTTTTAGCTAAGTATCTAAAACTACTTAGTAAAGACCTGTCTAAAGTTTAGACACTCAAAAAGGCCGTTCTAGGCCTATTCTGAGACAGGACAAAAGGCCACCAATCCTCATAAAAGACAGATGAATGGCCTTGGATATTTTGCACCCACCTTGTAAGCCATTGAAACTAATTATGAATTTGTCTTGGCAAGACCCTTGCTTATGTATTACTGCAAGATCATGTCAGGCCCTAGCCACTCTCGTGGCAACCTAGTGGCCCACAAGCCCATCCCACATCCCACCTTCCACTGGAAGAGAGCAGAGAAACTCTCCTCTCTCCAGGCCGCGCGCGAAATGGGATCGGATTGACGGGCTCTCGCAACTGCAATACGAAATTAGAAGCTTTTAAAAAAACTAGGAGTCCCTATGAAGTCTTTGTTACTGATTGTTTCAATGTTTGGTTCTGTTGCTTTCGCGCAAACCCCTCCATTGCATGTTAACTGCGTGATCTCAGAAGTTGTAAATGCAGTTCCAACTGATACTGCCGTCAGCATTGACAGCTCAACGGAAACACATGGAGCTATTATTTTTCCAAAGCTTGCGGTGATTTCAGAAGTCGACTTGATGATTGCTTTGCATGAAGGTCTTTTGATCGTTAATCTTTACCACAATCCAAGTCAAATCAGCGCTGGCAGCCATGCCGACATCACCGGTGGGAAAAATGCCCACGCACAAATGATTATGCCAAAGGGTCGCTCGATTTCAGTGAACTGTCTGCTGGATCAAAGGACTCCTTCCATTCGCTAAGGAGGACTGATGCGACTGACTGTGATTCCGGGCGATGGTGTAGGTCCCGAAGTGATGAATTCTGTGATTGAAATTTTACAAACTGTTAAAGCCCCTTTTGAATATGACTTTCAGGACGCAGGCGAAGTCGCATTAAGAAAATATAACAAGCTTTTGCCAGCCTCCACCTTGGCTTCAATTGATAAAAGCAGACTGGCCCTTAAAGGACCAACCACAACACAGGTTGGCAGTGGCCATCGATCCATCAATTTTTTACTTCGGCAGAAGTTCGATCTTTATGCCAGCGTCTGCCCAATTAAAAGTTTACCGGCCGTTGGCTGCGTGAATGAATATGTCGATCTGACGATTGTCCGTGAAAATACCACTGATAAGATCACCCACAATGGATCCGAACGTATTGCTAGATACGGTTATGAGCTGGCAAAAAAAATAGGCCGCAAAAAAGTCGCGATCGTTCACAATGCTCACAACATGAACGATTTTTTATTTTTAGATGCTTGCCTTGCCGTCGGAAAAGATTATCCAGAAATAGAAACTTGGGGCGTTTTCATTGATCACTTTTACATGCAATTAAGTAGGACTCCTGAACAATTCGAAGTGATCCTCACTGAAAATCTGGATGGCGAGACTCTCAGTGGTTTATGTGCTAGCCCAGTTGGCGGTTTAGGCCTTGTGCCCATTGCCAATATTGGCGACAAAGCTGCCATTTTTGAAGCTCTTCATGGTTCATCTCCAGACGTTGCGGGACAAAACAGGGCCAACCCCACGGCCCTGTTACAAAGTGCCCTCCTGCTTTTGCAACACATTGGTGAAATCGAAAAAGCCCGCGCTATTCATGAAGCCATGAGCGCTTCGTTGCAAGATTCATCGTGTTGTACTGCAGATTTAGGTGGAAAAGGCAACACACAGCTTTTTACTAAGGCTATTGTTCAAAAACTTAACTGTTAATCTTAATAGGTCAATTGAGCCAGTTCATGATGATCCTAGGGAAATATCGAAAATAATCGTTAATAGTGCTGTCACCCATTTGTCCAAAAGAGTTTGCACCCCAGGATTTAATTTCGTTTGTATATTTTGTTTGAGCATATGTTGTCGAACTTCTAATGGTTATATTTTGATAAGCGACGCCACTGTCAATTATTACAGGAAAATATTTATCAACTGTTGTTCCATTACCAACCTGGCCTGCATCATTCTGTCCCCAACACTTAAGGGTTCCGGTCGAGGTGATTCCGCAGCTGCTACCGTTTGTGATTATTTGCGTGTAACTGGTGCCAGAATCAATCACTGTCGGGATAGTTTTATTGATATTTGTTCCATCACCGACTTGACCATATATATTATAGCCCCAGCACTTCAGAACATTAAGTGCCGTGAGGGCACAGGCCGTTCTGTTGACAATAATTTCTGAATATAGAACACCCGAATCAATGATTGTTGGCATTAATTTATCAATAATCGTTCCATCGCCGACTTGTATCGATTGACGAAGCCTGTGAATTTGCATTGAACACAGACTCTATGGGGCTAAGAAGTGTGATGAGTTATTTAAATTTACGAGCGCGAAGAACTGG
>JAYWEQ010000026.1:0-9916 GCA_043779185.1 Pseudobdellovibrionaceae bacterium | reverse complement strand
ACCAGTAAGGTGGCGCCCACTTCACTGGCAATTTCTTTAAATTTAGCAAAATCCAACTGCCGGGGATAAGCACTATAGCCAGCAATCAATAATTGAGGTTTGACTTCTAGAGCTGTTTTTCGAATCGTGTCGTAGTTCAGTCTTTCGGTCAAAGGGTCCAACTTATAAGAGGCCGCTTTATAAAGTAGACCACTGAAGTTTACGGGAGATCCATGGGTTAAATGCCCACCATGAGATAAATCCATTCCTAAAATCGTGTCGCCAGCTTTGCAAGCCGCTAAATACACCGCCATATTCGCTTGCGATCCGGCATGGGGTTGCACGTTGGCAAAGTTACAGCTAAAAAGTTTTTTGGCGCGCTCAATGGCCAAAGTTTCAACTTGATCCACAAAAACACAGCCGCCGTAATACCGTTTGCCGGGATAGCCTTCAGCGTATTTATTTGTCAGCACAGATCCTTGGGCTTCCATCACCGCTCTGGAGGTGTAGTTTTCAGAGGCGATCATTTCCAGTCCCTCGGACTGACGAACATATTCGCGATCAATCGCTGCGGCGACTTCGGGATCTTCGGAAAGATATTTGAACATAAATTCTCCTTGAATCAGGAGTATTTTACGACTTTGAGAGTTTCGCAACCCTTGCTGAGTGGCGGCCACCAGCAAATTTTGTTTCTGCAAAAATTTTGACAAACTCGACCGCTTGATCTGTCGTTACAAAGCGTCCTGGAAGGACTAAAACATTAGCATTATTGTGCTCACGCGACAGGCGGGTGATCTCTGCATTAAAACATAAAGCAGCGCGAATTTGGGGATAGCGGTTAGCCCTTATGGCCATTCCCTGCCCAGATCCGCAGATCAGAACACCAAAAGTGTCCATGGCATCAGACCCTTGGGTTTCGGCCGTCAGTCGCTGGCAAAGTTGGTCGGCGTAATCAGGATAATCAACAGATTCTGTGGACGTGGTTCCAAGATCAACCCAAGGAGTGCCTGGGGTTGCAGCTAAAAGAGCTTTTTTTATTTCAAAGCCAGCATGGTCACAAGCAATTAAGATTTTTTTCATAGCGGGTCTCACAATTTTGAAAATATCATACAGGCATTGGTTCCGCCAAAGCCAAAGCTATTATTTAAAACATGAGTGATTTTGCCAGTCCGCGCTTCGTGAGGAACAAGATCCATTTTTGTGGAGGTGTCAGGATGATCTAAATTAATTGTTGGCGGTACAATCTGATCTTGAATGGCCATGACACAAAAAGCTCCTTCAATGGCACCGGCAGCACCCAAGGCATGTCCTGTCATCGATTTCGTTGATGACACCCAAACACGCTCAGCGTGATCGCCCATCACTTTCGCAACGGCAGCGGCTTCTAGACCATCACCAATCGGTGTGCTTGTTCCGTGGGCGTTGATATAATCAATTTGTTCTGGTGTCATTTCGGCGTCCTGCAAGGCCATTCGCATGGCTTGCTGAGCGCCCGCATGTTCCGGCGCTGGACTGGTCATATGAAAAGCATCTGAAGAAATTCCGTAGCCCGTAATTTCACATAAAATTCGAGCCCCGCGCTTTTCAGCGTGCTGTAAAGATTCAATGACAAAAATGGCAGCCCCTTCTGCTAAAACAAATCCATCCCGGTCTTTATCCCAAGGACGACTGGCTTTGGTGGGATCGTCATTTCTGGTCGATAGAGCCCGCATCGCTGCAAATCCGCCGACGGCCATTTTACACACCGTCGCTTCAGTGCCGCCAGCAACCATCACATCACACCAACCGTGACGAATATAATTGGCGGCTTCGCCCAACGAATGAACCCCTGAAGCGCAAGCCGATGTAACCGAATAATTGGGGCCTTTTAAATTGTGTTCAATACTAACCTGGCCGGCCGCTAAATTAGTGATCACCGAAGGAATAAAAAATGGACTGATTCGCCCAGGTCCCTTTTCTTTATATTTAGAAAATTGCTCTTCGATGATCGGAAGGCCACCCATGCCGACCCCGATAATCGCACCAGCCCTTGGCGCTAGGTCATCGGAAATCGTTAGCTTGGCATCTTCCAAGGCCATTTTTGTACACGCCAAAGCGTAATGGATAAATGTATCCATTTTCTTCTGTTCTTTTTTTTCGATAAATAAGTCGGGATTAAATCCCTTCACTTCACCTGCGATTTGAACATCGAAGGCGGAGGCATCAAACTTGGTGATCTTTGCGATCCCACTTTGACCCTTCAGGGCCTTGGCCCAAGACTCAGGAAGAGAAAGACCCAGGGGAGTGATGGCACCGATCCCGGTGACCACCACACGCTGCTGCTCTTTGGGAGAGCGAGTTTTGAGCCTTTGATTCAACCTTGAATCCATAGAAAATTAGGCTTTCCCTTTTTTCTCTAGGTAAGAAGCAACGTCTTGAACAGTTTTTAACTTTTCAGCGTCTTCGTCAGGGATTTCCAAATCAAATTCTTCTTCCATCGCCATGACAAGTTCAACGATATCTAAAGAGTCCGCGCCTAAATCATCAATAAATGAAGCTTCTGACTTCACTTTTTCAGGGTCAACACCCAACTGTTCAACGATGATATCTTTAATTTTTGGACTTAATGCCACGCGAGCCTCCTGCGTATTTGTATTTTTATCTGTCGTTTTAATTGTTTCCATTTTAGTTCCTTTTGTTTGGTTAAAAATTACTGCATGAACATACCACCATTCACACTTAAAGTGTGACCGGTGATATACTTTGACTCATCACTTAACAGAAAACGGACCGCAGAGGCTATATCTTGCGTTTCGCCCATCTTTTGGAGTGGAATTTTTTCCAAAATTTTACCTTTTTGCTCATCTGTCAAAACTTCAGTCATTTCCGTGGCAATAAAACCCGGCGCTATACAGTTGACTCGGATTCCGCGAGAGCCCAATTCTTGGGCTAAGGATTTGCTAAATCCGATGGTTCCAGCCTTTGAGGCTGCGTAATTGCTTTGTCCGGCATTACCAGTTTGGCCAATCACCGATGTGATATTGACGATCGATCCTTTGCGGGCTTTGACCATCAGTTTTGATAGGGCCCTGCAAAGCAAGAAAGTGCCTTTCAGGTTGGTATTGATCACAGAGTCAAAGTCGTCGGTCTTCATGCGTAAGATCAGCTGATCTTTTGTAATTCCCGCATTGTTCACAAGGCCATGAATTTCCGGCCATTTTTTTAAAATTTGTTCAAGCCCGGCTTGCACCGAGGCTTCATCAGCAATATTCATTTGCACACAAAAATGGCCCGAGCCTGGAAGTTTTGCTAAAACCTGCTGTGCGCTGTCTTCCCGGGATGAATATGTAAAAGCCACCTCGGCACCAGAGTCTGCCAGATGCTGAACGATGCCAGCGCCAATGCCCCGACTGCCACCTGTGACAATTATTTTATGACCCGCGAGCGAGTTATTTTTCAAGCAATTCCTAGCCTTTAAAAAAACTTAATTTCAAGATTTTTAACTATGAAAGAATCTGTGCGGACCTTCAAGAAATTTCAATGACCCGATGCTTTCATATGTTCTTTAATTTGCGCCAAATCTTCAAGGGTTTGGCTGCCCCAAACTTTAAATTCAGAATCAATTTTTTTAACCAAGCCTGCGATGACTTTGCCATGTCCACATTCAATCCCTTGATTGATGCCGTGAGCACGAATTTTTTTTATGCTTTGAGTCCAAAGAACGGGGGCTGAGACCTGCCGTATTAAGTTTTCTTTTAAGATCGTGCCCTCGGAAACAAAATCAGCGGTGAAGTTCTGTACAATGGGGAAATGGGCCTGGTTAAATTTAATTGTGCCTAAAAACTGGCGCATTTTTTTTTCGGCGGGCTTCATCATATCGCAGTGAAAAGGGGCAGAGACCGTCAGCGGAATCAGTTTGGCCCTTTTTGCATCACCAGGAATTTGACTGGCATCAAAATTTTGTTTGAGCCAATTCAAAGCTTTGATCGAGCCACTGATCACCACTTGGCCAGGAGTGTTAAAGTTAGCTGGCGATAGGGGTAAAAAGCCACTTTCTTTCACAGTCCATTCACATAAAAAACGAACTTGCTCATCATCCAGGCCAAGGACCGCTGTCATGCCGCCTTCACCGACAGGGACGGCCGATTGCATGGCTTGGCCGCGCAGGCGAACAGCTTTAATTCCTTCCAAAAAAGAAATCGATTGGGCGGCTACTAAGGCTGCATACTCACCAATGGAGTGGCCAGCCGCTGCGTCAGGTTTAAAATTTATTTCTGATTCCAACACTCGGTAGGTGGCCGTTGAGACACATAAAAGGGCGGGCTGAGTATTTTCAGTCAAAGCTAAAGTTTTTTCATCGGATTCAAAGCATAATTTTTTAAAGTCTAAGTTCAGAGCGTCAGAGGCTTCCTGAAAAGTTTGCTGGGCGACTTTAAACTGGTCGAATAAATGGCGACCCATTCCAGGAGATTGACTGCCTTGACCGGGAAATAAAGCACAGATCATAAATTAATACCTCAGAAGGACGCTACCAGAAGTTAAACCCGCGCCAAACGCAGCTAGTAAAATCAATTGGCCTCGTTTTATATTGCCTTTATTGCGAGCGATATCAAAAGCCACCGGAATCGATGCTGCCGACGTGTTGCCAGTCTCGTGCAGTTCAATAACAACGCGCTCTTTAGGAAATTTGAAATGTTCGGCGACGCTTTCTAAAATTCGAACATTAGCTTGATGCGGAACCAGCCAATCAATTTGATCAGGAGTTATCTTGTTGTGTTCCAGAGCTTCATGACAGCACTGGGTCATTGTGCGAACGGCATTTTTAAAGATCTCGCGCCCTTTCATTCGAACGTAATGAGATCCATCTTCTAAAATTTTTTGCGTGAATGGCATTCTGGACCCACCGGCTGGCAGGACAAACAGGTCACCACAAGTTCCGTCAGCATGAAGATGCGAACTCATGATGATATTTGGATCACCCTCTTCGGCTCGCGACACAATCCATGCACCCGCAGCGTCGCCAAATAAAATACATGTTTCGCGGTCTTTATAATCGACGAAGTGATGTAAAACTTCTGCTCCGACGACAAGAACATTTCGGTACATCCCAGTTTTTATAAATTGATCTGCAATGGTTAAAGCATAGACAAATCCTGAACAGGCGGCGGTCACATCAAACGCAACAATCGGACGACAACCTAATTTTGCCTGAAGCACACAAGCTGTGGAGGGCATCACTTGATCGCCACTGACAGTCGCTACAATGATCATATCTAAATCTTGAGCTGTTAAATTGGCATCTTTCAGTGCCCGTTCAGTCGCGACAAACGAAAGATCTGAGCAAGCTTCGTGATCGGCTGCAATGTGCCGACGCTTGATCCCTGTGCGTTCAGTGATCCACTGGTCGTTGGTGTCGACCATTTTTTCTAAATCATAATTGGAAAGAATTTTCTCAGGCAAATAAGATCCTGAGCCTGCAACTCTTGAGCGATAAAGACCAGCCATAGTCGAGGTGCTCAATTAAGCTTTAGCTGCGCTGATTTGTTTGCCCTTGTAGTAGTAAGCACCATCAGAGCCCTTATGAGCAATATGAGGACGGACAAGGTCGCCCGTTTTTTTATCAATCGCAACAGCCGGAGCAACTGCGAAATCATGAGAACGACGCATATCACGTCGAGACCGGGATGTTTTTTTCTTAGGAGTTGGCATACGTAAAACCTCACCATTTATCACTGTTTAAAGGAAGTTGTCTAAATTAACCGAAAGGAGTTAAAAATCAAGGGTTTATTCAATTTCTTTTGGGCACCGTTAAATTCTTTAAAACTTCAAAAGGGCTTTCGACCTTTTCTTCGGGCATTTCTTCATTGTAGGTAAAAACCCGACCACGCACCGGTTGATCACATAAACTACAGTCACCATTGGCTTTTTCAGGCGGTGCCGGATTGAAGGGCAGGGCAATCGCCACTTGTTCGTGCAGATATTCGCCCATTTCAAAAGTTTGATTGGCACCGTATTCAGCCACCGACGGACCCGAGGTTGCGGCTTCAGAAATATGATTAACCTTAGCATATTTGCCAGTGCGGTCTTCGGGTTGAGCTGGAATCAGAATTTCATGAAAAGTCTGATTGACTGGGAAATTAAAATCCATTCCGCAGCGCGAACAGGCTTCCGGCAAATGGGTCTTGATGGTTCCCGTCACTTGAAAATCTTTGGAGTTGATCGGCTTAATAAAAAAGTCGGCAGTGTGGGCCGAAGGACCGATCAAGTCCTGAAGCTCTCTGGAGACTTCTTTGGTTTTTTCAGTCCAGAGGAATTTTTTGCCTTCTTCGGGAATTTCGTGGAGATTGATACGCATAGGTCACCTGATTTGTTTCTAGCCGGTCACCTTATAATTTTAAGTCCGAAGCGGTCAAGTTGGCAGGAGGCCTTTTGAAAAAACGTTTATTTATTGCCCTTGGCGCTTCCGAAGTGGCAGAGGCTGCTCAGGTTTATCTTAAGAAATTAAGAATCAACTTTAAGGACCGCGAAATTGATGTGCTTTGGACGCCCGTTGATAATTGGCATATCACTTTGCATTTTTTGGGTGAAACTTCAGCAGGCAAGATCACTGAAATTATTCAACGTCTCAAAAAAGTTTGCGAAACATCGCCGCCTTTTAAGCTTAAAATTTCTGATTTTGGAGCCTTCCCAGACCCGCACGAGGCTCGGGTTGTTTGGATGGGCGTGCAAAGATCTCAGGCGCTGCTTGATCTACAAAGTGCGATTGAAAACTCGCTAGCCGAAATGGGCTTTGCTCCCGAGGACAAGGATTACTGGCCCCATCTGACGGTCGGGCGTTTAAGAAATCACAAAAATATTGTTGATGCTTTGTCGCCGGTGGTTCGGAAAAAAGTGGGCAGTTTACTTGTTTCCAATGTGCGGCTTTATGAAAGCACTTTGTCGGCGCCTTATTCGCGATACGAAGTCTTGGAAAAGATTCAGCTGTCGGGAGCTAAGCCAGACGCTGAAGCTCTTTGATCACTTGGCCATTTGTGAATACAGAGTATCCATCTGTGTTCTCAAAGACAGGAAAACGTGTTAGGTAAAATACTGCTGCTGTTCGTTGTACTAATAAAAACTTTAATGACAATCACGGCCTGATGGCGTCATGACAAAAAATATTAACTTTTGTGGCCCCTGTTGGCGTTGAGCTGACCGCACATTTATTTCCAGTGCAGCACTGGGTGATTGTTTTTGCTCCAATGGGATCTGTACTTTTAACATTAAAACTAATGGGAATCGAAAGCGGATTTTGTTGCCGATGCGAACCATTCGGGATCAATTCAAAAACAAGACTGCCAATGTATGTTAAAGCATCTGCTCCAGGTCTAATATTTGCCAAAGATAAGTCCCCACTCTTAAAGCGATTCATCATCATAGGAATATCTTGCCCTGTTTCAAAAACAACAGCAGATGTCGCATCAAGACCGCCATAAATCTTTGCCGAAGGAATTAGTAGGCTTGCTGTGTTTGTCGCTGTGACCGAAGATAAATCAAGAGGTAAACTATTGCTGACTGCGGCCAACTGCCAGCTGCAGGCAGAAAAAGATTTTAAAGATTGATTAATTTCCATGGCGTAATCTAATTTCAATTGATTATCCTCTAAAGCGACAAGCTCCCTTTGATTGTTCACAATCAGGGTTCCGATCATTAAAGTAACAACCCCGGAAATAAGCAAGGCGACCATGAGCTCAACTAAAGAAAATCCTGTTTTTTGGTTCAAAAATATTTTCATTCTGAATCCCTTAATTGCAGGTCGTTGGCATAATAAGTCCAGTCGACGCAGGATTGTAGTTAATGCTAAAACCCACTGTGACTCCAGCTTGATTGACGGCCAAGGAAACATTCCCTGTGGCCGGATCATAATTAAAACTATTGAAAGGATGGCCACCCCAGCCGTGCCCGTCATCGTAATATGAACTGATCTTACATTGGATAATTTTTATATTTGATTTCGAAACACCGTAGGCTAAAAGCCCTGGATTTAAAGCAAAAATACTGACACTGCAGGTGTTGGATTGGTTATTGCCGGCATGGCAAAAAATTGAACTATTGGTGACAGGGGGTGGCACCAATGCCGACACACAGCTGACCCCAGGAATGCAGCATTGGGTGATTTTTTTTGCGCTTATTGGATTGACGGGAGAAACTAAAAAGTTGATGGGAATAGTGACTGGTTTGAAAGGATGCAGGGGAGAGTTAGGAACAAATGAAAAAACAAGATCCCCAAAATAATTTAAGCTGCTTGTCCCAGGCGTGATATTCGTCAATTTAAGTTGTCCCGCTTTAATTTTTTCAGAGATCAAGGGAATATTTTGGCCAGTTTCAAACAGAACCGTTGATAAGTTATTAACCCCACTATAAAATTTAGGGATTGGAGCAACCATAACTCCAGGATTGGTCGCAGTCACATTTGTTAAATTCAATGGAGAGCTTCCTGTCGCGGCAGCAAGCTGCCAATCGCATGAGCTGTTTGATAATAGGCTGATTCGTAGTATTTCTGAATATTCTTCTATGCTCTGCTTCCTTTTTACAGAAGCTTGACTCATTCTGAGTCGATCTTTTTTAATTGAGGACAGCCTAAAAATTTACACCGCTTATAACTTGAGTCGGCCTCCGTTAGAGATGCCCAAGAAGGTTCTCATTGTCCCGTTAATAGCCTCCCATGTATCGGCCATCTCCCAATAAGTGGCTGTGGCAATCGCCTTCTATTGTCGAACACTTAACGATGCCTGCGATAACATCCTTTTGCCAACCAAACATATAATCGCCGTGACTTGAATATCCACCTGGCAGATTAGGACTGTAATTGTCTGAAGATAATCGCCACTTAGAGATATCGTCCGTAGGTTGGACTTCATATATAATATTATACGTCACTTCTGGTATCGCTACAGGGTGAGTGCTAGGGCATGGCTGCATCGTTGGTTCGGAGTTGAAGAGAGCTGTTTAATAGGCGCAATAGATGATGCCAATAATGAAAATTACTACAGCGAATTTTTTGAAAGTGAAACGACTGTGGGTTGCTTAAAGGTACTGCGTAAAATAATTGAAAAAAAAGGATTATTTAATATTTTATATACAGATCGTGCTGGGTTGTTTGCCGGACCTAAGAGAGCTGAGTTCTCGCAAGTTAAGCGCGCTTTAAGTGAGCTTGGAATACAGATTATCTACGCTAACTCTGCAGAGGCCAAGGGTCGTATAGAAAGGCACTGGCAGACTTTACAAGACCGTTTGGTTCCAGAGATGCGACTTCGTAACATTACAAGCTTTGCGGGTGCTAATGAGTTTTTGAACAATCAGTTTTTATCAAACGAATACAACAAAAATTTTAAAGTGATCCCATCCAATCTAGAGTCTGGGTGGCGTCCTTTGCCTTCAAACATTAACTTAGATGAAATATTTTGTTTGAAGCATCACCGGCAGGTGAAGAATGATCATACCTATAGTTTTGAAGGGCAGATCTTTAAAATAACTTCAGACTTAAGATATTCGATTCAAAACCAAAAAATTGAAATCCGAATTTATCCAAATGAAGAGATGAAAGTATACTTCGCAGAGCGGGAATTAGCTGTGGAAGTTCATCACTCATCGAATCCCATCAAAAAATTACAAATAAATTTACTAAAAGTTCAACTAAGCCTGAGCACTTAAAGCCATGGCAATCAACGCTTCTGCCGACATCAATTTATAGGAAAACCGCTAAAAAGATCGGGCCGCATTGTGACAAGTTAATATTCTCTATTTTATACCGCGGGCAAGGCGTCGTTGATAATGGAACGATCTGGGCGATCTTAAAACTTACAAACAACTACGCCAGTGTATCGATTGACGAAGCCTGTGAATTTGCATTGAACACAGACTCTATGGGGCTAAGAAGTGTGATGAGTTATTTAAATTTACGAGCGCGAAGAACTGG
>JAYWEQ010000025.1:0-37729 GCA_043779185.1 Pseudobdellovibrionaceae bacterium | reverse complement strand
CTGACAAGACCCTTAGTCTTAGTCGAGTGAGTTCCTTGACGGCGACTTGCAAGCTGCCATTTGACGACCTGGTGAAGAACTTCTTTCTTCACTTGAGTTTCAAATATCTCAGCCGGTAATTCAACCTGACCAACTTTTTCTTTTTTCCAGTTTATTACATTTGCCATACTATTCTCTCACCAACTTCACCAAAGTGTTGCGAGCGCCCGGAACCGGACCCTTCACCATCACAACATTTTCGGATGGAATCACTTGAACAACTTGGACATTTTTAACAGTGATGTTTTCATCACCCCAGTGACCAGGAAATTTCTTACCTGGCATGACTCGACCTGGCCAAGTCCGGTTACCGCTTGATCCTGGTTGTCTGTGAAACTTAGAACCGTGGGAAGCAGGGCCACCCGCAAAGCTCCATCGCTTAACAGATCCACAAAAACCGTGACCTTTAGACTTGGAAGTAATTTTTACGATATCACCGACAGAAAGACTTTCGATAGAAAGTTGGTTTCCGATGGCCGCGCCCTCAGGCATCGTTTGACGAAGCTCTTTTACGAACTGAGCTCCGTTTTCAAAACCGGCTTTGGTCAGATGATTTTTAATAGCCTTAGAAACGTTCTTTGCTTTTTTTGGACGACAAGCTAATTGAATAGCATCGTAACCATCGTTTTCTGTGGTCTTCACCTGAGCTACGAACCAAGGCTCATATCTCAAGACGGTGACAGGAACGGCTTCACCTTGATCATTATAGATCGTTGCCATTCCTTCTTTAAAAGCAAAGAGCCCATTTAACTTAAGCTCTGAATTTGTTGCTGTCGTTGTTTCGCTCACGATTCACTCCTGAAAATTCTATTATAACTTGATATCTACATCGACGCCGGCAGAAAGGTCCAACTTCATCAGTTGGTCGACAGTCTGTTGAGTCGGTTCGAGGATATCCAACATTCGCTTGTGAGTTCTAATTTCAAATTGTTCACGTGATTTTTTATCAACGTGAGGAGAACGAAGAACTGTAAATCGGTTGATTCTTGTTGGCAAAGGAATGGGTCCAGCCACTTTCGCGCCCGTACGACGAGCGGTTTCGACAATTTCTTTCGTCGATTGATCGAGAAGTTTGTGATCAAAAGCTTTCAGTCGAATTCTGATTCTTTGATTACTCATATTCGCCACTTTCCTAACATTTGTTACCTAAACGTTTAAAACCTAACATTTAATTCTGTAAGGCCTCTGACACTTTAAGAGTCCGTTCAGTTTCGTCTTAAACTTATTTGTTCCATCGAAAACTTGTCTCTGGAGGAGCCCTGTGCGGCCCGAAAAATTCAGAGGGTTTTTTGCAAACAATTAAGCGCTGAGTGCGCAAATATGCAATTTCGACAAGGTTATGTCAAAGAAAAATAAAATCTTTTGTAAAGGGTTTCAAAAGATTCAATTTTTGAGAATTTTTCATCTGAAGAAGGCCAGAGCCTTGCCACGACTTTTAGTAAAATTAGCTCTTAAATCAGCGGCCCAGGCGTTTTAAAATCTCCGCTTTGACCTTGGGCGGCACAACTGAGTACTCGAGGAAATCCATAAAAAAAGTGGCGCGCCCCTGGCTCAGGCTTCGAATATCTGTGGCGTAACCAAATAGGGTCGCTAATGGCGCTTCAGCATGGATGATCTGCCCCCCACCCGGCTTCATATTCATCGAAAGAATTCGACCTCGGCGAGAGTTTAAATCTCCAACAACATTGCCTACAAAATCATCGGGGCAAGTGATCTCAAGTTTAAAAATGGGCTCTAAAAGCTCCACCTTAGCTTTGCGCACGGCATCCCGAAAAGCCAAAGAAGTCGCGGCCTTAAATGCCATCTCGCTGGATGAGTCAGGCTGAGTTCCAATCGCCAGCACAGTGCCCTTAATTCCAATCAAAGAATAATTGGCCACGGGTCCAACCTCCGCGGATTCACGAAATCCTCCCTCGACCGCCTTAAGAAACGGCTGAGTGAATTCTTTGCTAATTGGAACAAGGCTATTGAATTGGATGCCTTCTTTTTGATGAACGGGCTCAATCTTTAGAGTCACCCGCGCGAAATGTTTTTCGTTGGCGACCTCTCGCTCGTAAGTGTGGTCTTCTTGCACCGCTGATGAAATTGTTTCACGGTATGAAACCTGAGGCTTTCCGACATTGGCTTGAACTTTATGTTCGCGCAGCAATCGGTCCACTAAAATTTCTAAATGCAGCTCGCCCATTCCGGCCAAAAGGATTTGTCCAGTTTCGGGATCGGTTCTTAAGCGACAAGACGGATCTTCTTTTTCTAGCTTGGCTAAGCCCTCTAGCATCTTCTCCTGCTCACCAGAAGATTTTGCTTCTATGGCCACCGCAATCACTGGCTCGGGGAAGGTGATCGATTCTAGAACGATCGGATGAGCCGTTTCGCAAAGAGTGTCGCCGGTGCCAGTAAATTTTAAGCCGATCGTTGCGCCAATATCGCCCGCCTTCAAAGATTGAATTTCTTCTCGCGAGTTGGCGTGCATTTTCACCAGACGCTGGATGCGTTCTTTTTTCTGAGTGCGAGGGTTGTAGAGCTGATCTCCGACCTTCACTTCACCTGAGTAAACTCGGATGTAGGTTAAAGTTCCAGAGAAAGGATCATTGGCAATTTTAAAAGCTAAGGCGGCGGCTGGAGCATCGAATTCAAGCGGACATACAATTTCTTTATCTGGGCGATCCGGATGAAAGCCCATCATAGCTGGAACATCATTGGGCGCTGGTAAATAATCAATCACAGCATCTAGCAAAGGCTGCACGCCTTTGTTTTTGAAAGCGGCTCCACATAAAACAGGAAAAGCTTTAATAGCAAGAGTGCCCTTGCGCAGGGCCGCTTTTAGTTCAGCCGGAGAAATAGCGTCGCCATTTAAATATTTTTCAAAAAGCACATCATCGAACTCAACAATTTTTTCGATCACTTCCGTGCGATACCGTGCGATTTCTTCTTTCATATCGGCAGGGATCTCGACGATTTCAAAATTTTCACCCAAGCCCTGCGCGCCCCATATCATGGCTTTATTTTCGATCAGATCGACGATGCCTTTAAAATTTTCTTCAAGGCCGATGGGAACTTGAATTGGAATTGGATTCGCTTGCAGACGCTCTTTAAGTGAATTCACACTCATCACAAAATCAGCACCGACGCGGTCCATTTTATTAATAAAACAAATTCGGGGAACTTTATATTTATCAGCCTGTCGCCAGACTGTTTCTGACTGGGGCTCTACGCCATTGACGCCGTCAAATACGGCGACGGCTCCATCTAGAACACGTAACGATCGCTCGACTTCGATGGTGAAATCGACATGCCCGGGAGTATCGATGAGATTGATTCTGTGATCTTTCCAATAACACATGGTCGCAGCAGAGGTGATCGTGATGCCACGCTCTTGCTCTTGCGCCATCCAGTCCATCGTGGCTGCACCATCGTGAACTTCGCCAATTTTGTGACTTTTTCCAGTGTAGTAAAGAATTCGTTCGGAGGTGGTCGTTTTACCGGCGTCAATGTGTGCCATGACGCCGATATTTCGAGTGAACTTAAGATCCGCAATGATCTTTGGATCTTTGTAAGACATGAATCAAAAATTACCAGTTATAATGAGAGAATGCTTTATTCGCCTCAGCCATACGGTGAACGTCTTCTTTTTTCTTGATCGCGTTGCCACGATTGTTGAAAGCGTCCATGATTTCGCCAGCTAACCTGCGAGCATAATCTTTTTCGCCACGAGATCGAGAATATTCAATCATCCATCGCATAGCCAAAGAAAGACGTCGTGTCGGACGTACATCAACTGGAACTTGATAAGTGGCTCCGCCAACTCGGCGAGAACGAACTTCGATCGAAGGTTTCATATTTTCTAAAGCTTTTTTAAGAATAGCAATTGGCTCCTCGTTAGGAACTTTGCCTTTAAGTTCTTCAAGAGCTCCGTACAATAATTTTTGTGCCGTGCCTTTTTGGCCACGCACCATCATTTTGTTGATCAGTTTTGCAACGACGATGTCTTTGAAAACTGGATCTGGAAGCACTTCTCTTTTAAATGTACGTTTACGTCGAGACATTAAGTTTTCCTCACCTATTTTTTAGGTCTTTTAGTTCCATATTTTGATCGGCTACGAAGACGTCCGTTAACCCCTTGAAGGTCAAGAACACCACGTACAATGTGATAACGAACACCTGGAAGATCTTTAACCCGGCCGCCTCGAATAAGGACAACGCTATGCTCTTGCAGGTTATGACCGATACCAGGAATGTAAGAGATCACTTCGAACCCATTGGAAAGACGAACCTTAGCCACTTTACGTAAAGCTGAATTCGGCTTCTTTGGAGTTGTTGTATAAACACGAGTGCAAACGCCACGTCTTTGAGGACATGCTTGCAATGCAGGTGATTTAGTCTGATTTTTTTGAACAATACGCTCTTTTTTAATGAGCTGATTGATTGTTGGCACTTCATACCCCTTGTGGATGCTCGTCTAAACACTGGTCGCAGGAAATTAGCTCTTCATAACGCCAGGGTCAACATTTTGTTATTAAAAAATTGGGACCTTTTAACAGATCCCAATCGGATTGTTTTAGCCTGGTTGCTGAGAAACTGCCACTGCACCTGGTAAAGCGGTGAATGTAGTATCTTCATCTTCCTTAAGTTCGACTTTCCAACGCTTGTACGACGTTAAGCCGGTCCCTGCTGGAATCAAGCGACCCATGATGATGTTTTCCTTTAAACCACGCAAATGGTCTGTTCTTGAGTTGATGGCAGCTTCCGTCAGAACTTTTGTGGTCTCTTGGAAAGAGGCCGCAGAAATCCAGCTGTCAGTGCTTAAGCTGACTTTGGTGATACCAAGTAGCAACGGCTTCGAAGTGGCTGGTTGGCCACCATCTGCCGTGATGCGCTTGTTCTCTTCAGCAAAAGCATATTTTTCTGCTTGTTCGCCAGCCAAAAAGCGACTGTCGCCAGCGTCAACAACTTCTACTTTACGTAGCATTTGTCGAACGATCACCTCAATGTGCTTATCATTGATATTTACACCTTGCAGACGATAAACCTCTTGGATCTCGTTAGAAAGATAGGCCGCTAAGGCTTTCTCTCCAAGAACCGCTAGGATATCATGCGGATTCGTCGGTCCATCCATCAAGGCCTCACCGGCACGAACGAATTCACCTTCTCGAACTGCAACGTGCTTCCCTTTTGGAATCAGATATTCTCTCTGTTCGCCAATTTCAGGAGTCACGATCACTCGCTGCTTCCCTTTAACGTCTTTTCCGAAAGTCACATAACCATCCACTTCAGAGATGATGGCAGCTTCTTTTGGCTTACGAGCTTCAAACAATTCGGCAACGCGAGGAAGACCCCCAGTGATATCTTTTGTTTTAGAAGCTTCCCTGTGCATTTTTGCAATGACTTCACCCGAGTGAACTTCTTGTCCATCAGTCACTAGGAGCTGAGCGCCCACTGGAATTAAATAACGAGCTGGAATTTCACGACCTGGTAAAAGTAATACTTTTCCATCAGGACCAGTCACATGAACAGTTGGTTTGATTTCAGAAGATTTACTTTCTGTGATGACCTTTGTCGCAAAGCCTGTGACGGCATCGACCTGCTCTTGCATCGTCTTACCTTCTTCGATTTCGTGGTAAGTGATCTTACCAGAAACTTCAGAGATAATTGGATTCGAATACGGATCCCATTCAGCAACGGTCGCACCTTTAGGGACTTTGTCGCCTTCTTTGAAATTTAAAATAGCACCGTAAACTAATTTGAAGCTTTCACGCTCACGACCTGTTTCATCGATCACTTTAGCATCACCATTACGATTCATAACGGTTAACTTACCTTGGCGATTAGGAACAAAGTGAACATTTTCTAATTTTAAAGTTCCGTCGTACCTAGACGCATGAACTGATTGCTCGACCGAACGGGAAGCCGCTCCACCTAAGTGGAAAGTTCTCATTGTTAATTGAGTTCCAGGCTCACCGATCGACTGCGCGGCAATGATACCGACAGTTTCACCAAGATTAACTGTCGATCCACGAGACAGATCACGGCCGTAACAACGAACGCAAACGCCACGAGTGGAAGTACATGTTAAGCCCGAGCGAATTTGAACTTTATCAACTCCAACGTCGTCGATTTTCTTAATATGAGTCTCTGTGATTTCTTGCTGAGCACGGACAATCACTTGGTTTGTCGTTGGATCAATAATATCTGTGATCGGAGTTCGACCCAAAATTCTTTCACCAATTGGTTGAATGATTTCGCCACCTTCATAAAGTGCTGAAACTTCCAAACCATCATTTGTTCCGCAATCTGTTTCGCTGACAACAACGTCTTGAGCCACGTCAACTAAACGACGAGTTAAGTAACCAGAATTGGCTGTCTTTAACGCTGTATCGGCAAGACCTTTACGAGCTCCATGAGTCGAAATGAAATATTGAAGAACAGTTAAGCCTTCACGGAAATTAGCCGTGATTGGAGTCTCAATGATTTCACCGGATGGTTTTGCCATCAGACCACGCATACCACCCAACTGACGCAACTGATTGAATGAACCCCGGGCTCCGGAGTCAGCCATCACGTAGATTGGATTGAATGATGGGCCAATGATTTCTTTGCCATCAACGATAAACTTTTGCTTTTCAATTTGGTTCATCATCTCGCGCGCCACTTTATCAGAAGTTTGCGCCCAGATATCCACGACTTTATTGTATCGCTCACCATCGGTGATCAAACCTTCGTCGTATTGCTGCTGAATTTCTTGAACTTGCTTTTCAGCGTCTTTAATCATGCCGACTTTAGCCGCTGGGATAATCATATCGTCGATGCAGATTGAAAGACCGGCGACCGTTGAATATTTAAATCCAAGCTCCATAATTTTATCAGCCAAAATACAAGTCGACTTGGCGCCGGCAAGACGGAATGTCTTATCGATCAGGCCAGCGATTGATTTTTTATTCATCACGATATTGGTTTCGCTAAAAGGAACTTCGCGAGGCACTGCCGATGTGAAAATCGCGCGGCCGACAGAAGTATCTTGAAGCTTACCGTTGATACGCACTTTACAAGCCGCTTGAATATCAACAAAGCCCATTTCGTAGGCGTATTGAGCTTCTTGAACACTTGCAAAAATACGACCTGTTCCTTTGGCGCCAGGACGAATACGAGTCATCCAATACAAGCCCAAGACGATATCTTGAGACGGATTGATGATCGGCTTTCCATTGGCCGGTGAAAGAATATTATTTGTCGACATCATTAAGACGCGAGCTTCGACTTGCGCTTCGATGGACAAAGGAACGTGAACAGCCATTTGATCTCCGTCGAAATCGGCATTGAACGCCGTACAAACGAGAGGATGTAATTGGATGGCTTTTCCTTCATGAAGAACTGGTTCAAAAGCTTGGATACCAAGTCTGTGAAGAGTTGGCGCACGGTTTAATAAAACCGGATGCTCTTTCACGACATCAGATAAAATATCCCAAACTTCGACTGTTTCTTGATCAACTAATTTTTTGGCTTGCTTAATTGTTGTCGCGAAACCTTTTTCTTCCAGCTTGTTGTAAACGAAAGGCTTAAAAAGCTCTAAAGCCATCTTCTTAGGAAGACCACATTGGTGAAGTTTCAAAGTTGGTCCAACCGTAATCACCGAACGACCCGAATAATCAACCCGTTTACCAAGTAAATTTTGACGGAATCGACCTTGCTTTCCTTTTAACATATCGCTCAATGAGCGAAGTGGACGTTTATTAGGTCCAGTAAAAGTCTTTCCACGACGGCCGTTATCTAATAAAGCATCAACGGCCTCTTGCAACATTCGTTTTTCATTTCGAATGATGATGTCTGGCGCATTCAGCTCTTGCAGACGCTTTAAACGGTTATTCCTGTTGATGACACGTCGGTAAAGATCATTCAGATCAGACGTCGCAAAACGACCGCCATCCAAAGGAACTAAGGGACGCAAATCGGGAGGAAGAACTGGAAGGGCCTCAAGCATCATCCATTCAGTTTTATTGATTGAGTTTTTAAAAGCTTCGACCACTTTTAAACGCTTCGCTAGTTTCTTGATCTGAGCTTCAGATTTAGTCTCTTTTACTTCTAAGCGAAGTTTTCGAGACAAGTACTCAGGATCAATTTTTCGAAGCATTTCACGAACGGCTTCACCGCCCATGCCGGCTTTAAAGTTAGGACCGTATTCGTTCAAAGCCGCTTGATAAGCTTCTTCAGAAAGTACTTGGCCTTCTTCTAACTTCGTCTCCATAGGGTCAGTAACAACGTAAGCCTCACAGTAAAGAACCTTTTCTACATCTTTCAATGAAAGATTCAATAGGTTACCGATACGGCTTGGCAGCGATCGCAAAAACCAAATGTGAGCAACGGGAGTTGCTAACTCGATATGACCTAAGCGATCACGTCGAACTTTAGTTTGAGTGACTTCAACGCCACACTTTTCGCAGATGACGCCGCGATATTTCATCCGTTTGTACTTACCGCACAAACATTCGTAGTCTTTAATAGGTCCGAAAATTTTTGCGCAGAACAAGCCATCTCGCTCTGGTTTAAAAGTTCGGTAGTTGATGGTTTCTGGCTTTTTCACTTCGCCGTGGGACCATTCGCGAATCATCTCTGGCGACGCCAAAGAAACGCGAACCGCATCAAACGAAAGTGGATCTTTAGGTTTATCGAAAAAATTTAACAAGTCTCTCAAGGCTCACCCCTGTGTGTTGTTTAATTAACTCCAAAGCCACCGGAATTTCTCCTCCAGTGGCGGTCTTTATCCTTAGTGCTGCTCCGTTGGAAGCGCACTGCCGTTGGTCGAAGCTGGCTCTTCAATGTTGCCGTCTTCGTCAATCGTATCTCGCAAGATATCAGATTCCATCAATTCTACGTTCAGAGCTAATGACTGAAGCTCTTTCACGAGAACGTTAAAGGACTCTGGCAATCCTGGCTCAAGGATATTTTCACCTTTTACAATACTTTCATACATGCGAGTTCTTCCTGCGACGTCATCTGACTTCACAGTTAAGAATTCTTGCAATGAATAAGCGGCACCGTAGGCTTCAATCGCCCAAACTTCCATTTCTCCTAAACGCTGTCCACCGAACTGTGCTTTACCGCCCAGAGGCTGCTGAGAAACTAGTGAGTAAGGCCCAATTGACCGAGCATGAATCTTTTCTTCGACCAGATGATGCAGCTTAAGCATGTACATCACGCCGACCGTCACAGGATTTGTGAACGGTTCGCCAGTTCGTCCATCAAATAAGATGGACTGACCTGATGTTGGAACATTGGCTTTGACCAGAAGTTCTTTAACGTCACTCTCACGAGCGCCATCAAAAACTGGCGTGCCGACGTGGATACCACGCTTCACGGCCGTCAACATTTGCTTCAAAGACGCTTCATCGGCTTTATCAACTTTTGCAGAGATTTCGGCATCATTGAAAACATGTTTCAAATCTTTTCGAGCTTCGTCCGCATTCCATTTTTCTAAGTGTGAGGATAATTGTTTACCTAAGTTATGCGCAGCCCAACCTAAATGAACTTCCAGGATTTGCCCGATGTTCATACGAGATGGCACGCCCAATGGATTTAACACCATATCAACAGGCGATCCGTCAGCTAGGTACGGCATATCTTCAGCAGGTAATACTTTAGAGACAACCCCTTTATTACCATGGCGTCCGGCAAACTTATCACCGACTTGCAGCTTACGTTTGATAGCGACATAGACCTTCACCATTTTGATCACGCCCGGAGGAAGTTCGTCTCCCTTACGTAAACGATCAATTTTTTCGTTAAATACCATTCTTACGGCATCCAACTGGTTACGAGCGCCGTCGATCACTTTGGTGACTTGGAACTCAAGGTCTTGCTCTAAAGGAATATAACTTAATAATTCAAAAGGAATTGTTTCGATATCAGCTTGAGTGATCTCTTGGCCTTTATTGAGGAGCTTCTGACTTCCGTCTTCGTTCAACAATACGCCTGTCGTCTTTTTACCAATTAAGATATCACGCAATTTACTGATCGAGTTATTGCGAATAACGTTCTGCTCAACCGCTAAATCTTTTTCAAGTTTGCGTTTTTTCTCTTCGATGATAGCCGCCAATCGCTCATCACGATCAGCCCCTTCACGAGAGTAAACTTGAGCATCGATGACAGTTCCGTAAACGCCTGATGGGACTCGAAGTGAGGTATCACGAACATCGCCGGCTTTTTCACCGAAGATCGCTCGTAAAAGTTTTTCTTCAGGAGAAAGTTGAGTTTCGCCCTTAGGAGTGACTTTACCAACTAAGATATAACCAGGTTTTACTTCAGCACCGATACGGATAATACCAGAGCTATCTAAATCTTTAAGAGCCTCTTCACCAACATTGGCGATATCGCGCGAAATCTCTTCTTTACCAAGCTTGGTATCGCGAGCGACGCACTCGAACTCTTCAATGTGGATCGAAGTGTAAACGTCTTCTTTTAACAGACGCTCAGAAATAAGGATTGAATCTTCAAAGTTGTAACCCATCCAAGGAGTGAACGCGACTAGGATGTTTTGTCCTAATGCTAACTCACCCAACTCAGTCGAAGGTCCATCAGCAATAATGTCGCTTTTTACAACTTTATCGCCCACTTTAACGATTGGTTTTTGATTGAAACAAGTATTTTGATTCGTTCGCTGATACTTCGTTAAGTTGTAGATATCAACGTTCGCACCCAGCTCGCCACCTTTGGCAAATCGACGGATGACGACCCGAGAAGCATCAACTTCTTCAACGATACCATCATTCAATGCAACCACGGAAGTTCCAGAATCACGAGCGACCAAACGCTCAACGCCAGTTCCAACTAATGGAGAGCGCGAACGAAGCAGAGGCACGGCTTGACGTTGCATGTTCGAACCCATCAAGGCTCGGTTGGCATCGTCATGCTCAAGGAACGGAATTAAAGAAGCGGCAATGGACACTAACTGCGACGGAGAAACGTCCATCAAAGAAACTTTTTCTTTGTCGACAATTTCATACTCACCATCACGACGGATCGTCATGTTGTCAGCGGTTAATTGATTTTTTCCGCTGTCATCACGAGTTGCTTGCGCAATCAGATGTCCTGCTTCTTCCAAAGCTGACATGTAAGTGATTTCAGTCGAAATTTGGCTGTTATCAACTTTACGGTACGGAGTCTCAATGAATCCATAGTTATTGATACGAGCGTAAGTTGCTAAAGAGGCAATCAAGCCAATGTTTGGTCCCTCTGGAGTTTCGATAGGGCAGATACGACCATAATGCGTCGGATGTACGTCACGAACTTCAAAACCCGCACGATCACGAGTCAAACCACCGGGCCCAAGAGCTGACAAACGACGTTTGTGAGTGATCTCAGACAATGGATTTGTTTGATCCATAAACTGAGAAAGCTGAGACGAACCAAAAAATTCTTTAACTACCGCGTTCACTGGTTTTGCATTCACCAGATCATGAGGCATCATTGTGTCGACATCTTGTAAAGACATCCGCTCACGAATCGCTCGCTCCATACGAACCAAACCGATACGGTATTGGTTTTCCAGAAGCTCACCCACGGAACGAACACGTCGGTTACCCAAGTGATCAATATCATCTACAACACCACGACCGTTTTTCAAATCGATCAACATTTTCACTGTCGAAAGAATGTCTTTCTCAGTCAGAGTGCGATGAGATGGAGGGCAATCCTCCATTGAAATTCCGAACTTGTGATTGATCTTAATACGACCCACTTCAGAAAGGTCATAAGTTTCAGGATCAAAAAACAATTTGTTAAAATAGTTGGTCGCAGCATCCACCGTTGGAGGCTCACCAGGACGTTGACGCTTGTAAATTTCAAGCAAAGCTTCGTCTTTGTTATTTACCTTATCGACCAGTAATGTATTTCGCAGGTAAGGCCCAACTGACATACCATCAAAGAAAATCATAAAGAATCGATCGATTCCCAATGACATGGCTTTTTTGATCAATGGTCCGCTCAGCTCAGCACTGGCATCTGATAAAATTTCACCTGTTGATTCATCAATCAACGGCCGAGCTAAAATTTTTCCCTCAAGATCTTCGGCAGAAACTTCAACTTCGCTTAAGTTAATATCTTTAATTTTTTTAACGACAGCGCGAGTGATACGTCGACCCGCCTTAACAAGCACTTCGCCTGTTTTAGGATCTGCGATATCAGCCATCGCACGCTGACCCGACATTCGCTCGATATCAAGCTTTCTGAAAAGCTTTCCACCTTTAGAGTAAACTTCGTCAGTGTCATAGAAATACGCTAGTAATTGTTCAGTGTTGTAACCTAAAGATTTCAACAGCACGGTGACAGGAAATTTTCTTTTTCTGTCGATACGGACGTGAATCAGATCTTTTTGATCAAATTCACAATCCAACCAAGATCCACGGTAAGGAATCACGCGGGCTGAATAAATTAATTTTCCAGAGGCATTGTTCTTGCCACCATCGTGGTCAAAAAACACACCCGGAGATCGGTGCAACTGAGAAACGACAACGCGCTCGGTGCCGTTAATGATAAAAGAACCATTCGCTGTCATCAGAGGGATTTCACCCAAGTAGACTTCTTGTTCTTTCACGTCACGAATAGATCGGGCTTCTGTTTCTTCATCAACATCGAACACGATCAAACGCAATGTCACCTTGATCGGCGATGCAAAGGTCATCCCACGCTGACGACATTCGTCAACATCGTACTTAGGCGCCTCAAGCTGATAGCTAACAAATTCTAGGCTAGCTGTGTTGTTAAAATCGCTGATTGGAAACACGGATTTAAAAACTCCGTTCAACCCAGCAATCCCGCGGCGATCAGCATCGACATCTTTTTGCAAGAACGCTTCGTAAGAAGACTTCTGCAATTCGATCAGATTTGGAATGTCGATGACTTGTTTGTTTTTTGCGAAGGATTTACGAATGCGTAAATTAGAGGCCGTGACTGGCGTCTTATCCATTAACTCTCCCGTTGAATTCTTTTGTTAGAGGATTCTGCTTCCGCAGTTTCCTTGCTAGTCACTTTTCTATTTCAAGCTTCAACACTTGAACAGATTGGTGGAAATTTCGCTTCGGGGGGAAAAATCAAGGCCCACAGTGTGTCTTATTAGAGAAATTGGCTCACGCCGCTTCCCACTTCAATTTTTTGCGTAAAAACGAAGATAGCCCCAAAAGGAGCTACCTTCAACTATAAAATATTAGTTTTATTGATTACTTAACGACAACTTTGGCGCCAGCTGCTTCAAGCTGTTTTTTGAATTTCTCAGCGTCTTCTTTAGAAGCGCCTTCTTTGACTGTCTTGCCACCAGCTTCAACAAGAGTTTTTGCTTCAGCAAGGCCTAAACCAGTGATCGCACGAACTTCTTTGATCACGTTGATTTTGTTAGCGCCAGCTTCCATCAAAACAACGTCAAAAGCTGTTTTCTCTTCAACTGGAGCCGCTGCTGCGCCGCCAGCTGCAGCCATAGCTACTGGAGCCGCTGCAGAAACACCCCATTTGTCTTCTAACATTTTTACAAGATCAGCGATCTCGAGAACTGTTTTGCCTGATAATTCTGTAACGATTTGTTCGTTTGTAAGAGCCATTTTAAAATCCTCCAAAAGGAATTAGTAAATAAATTTGTTTGTTAACATTCACACTTTGTCTAATCTTGCACTGCGAACCATTCGCAGGGAGCTTTTTTTAAGCCCCTTTATCAACTTTAGCTTGCAGCACACGCGCCATAATTGATGGCACTTCGTTTAGTGTTCTGGCCAGTTTTGATCCTGGAGCCAAGAATACACCCAACAATTGCGCTCGCAGCTGATCTTTACCTGGCAATGTTGATAAGAACTTAATTCTGTTCTCATCTAATGCTTGGCCATCCATCACACCAGTCTTCAACTGAAAAACTTCAACGTCTTTCGAGTAAGCAGCTAGAGTTTTGGCGGCGGCACTGACATCACCGTAGGCAAACACGATCGCATTGGTACCCTTAAATGACGAAGATAAAGCTTTATCAACATCTGGGTAATCCTTCAGCGCTCGTTTAGCAAGAGTGTTACGAACAACCTTCATCTCGCACTCAACGGGGTGAAGTTTTTTACGCAAATCAGTGACCTGATCCACCTTCATACCCTTGAAGTCGACGATAAAGGCCGCCTTAACCTTGGCGAATTTATCTACAAGGTGTTTAACTTCTTGCTCTTTTCGCTCACGAGTCATCATAGGCAACCTCCTTTCGTTTTCTTGGGGCTGGCTTGCGCCAACCCCAGCTATTCCATACGTTCAGGCTTTAGATGGAGGTTTGGAATAAACCCCTTACTTTCTCGGTAGGCCCCTCACAAACGAGGGATTACATTCACAAAAGAAGACCTACTGTCTCTGATCGCAATGGTTAAAAAATTAATTAAATATCGTCTGCATTTCCTTGAGCTTGGCTGGTATCGATCTTAATTCCAGGACCCATTGTGGAAGCCACAGAAATTGTTCGAACGTAAATACCTTTAGAAGCTGAAGGCTTGGCTTTCAGGATCGAGCCCATCAAAGAATTGAAATTATCCTTTAATTTAGTATCGCCCATAGATTTTTTACCGATTCCAGCGTGGACAATCCCCGCTTTATCAACTCGGTAATCAAGCTTTCCTTTTTTCTCGGCAGTGACAGCTTCACCCACATTCATAGTGACGGTTCCAACTTTTGGATTTGGCATCAGACCACGAGGTCCCAATACTTTTGCCACTTTAGAAACAGTCGCCATCATATCTGGTGTTGCAATACACTTATCGAAATCAAGCCAGCCACCTTGGATTTTTGCCACAAGGTCATCCGCGCCCACAAAGTCAGCGCCAGCATTTTTAGCTTCAGCTTCTTTAGGACCTTTTGCGAACACAACAACGCGAACATTTTTTCCAAGACCGTGAGGAAGAGCGATCGCACCACGAACTTGTTGGTCTGATTGCTTAGGATCAACACCTAAACGCACAGCCACTTCGATGGTTTCATCAAATTTTGCAGGGGCCGAGGCCACGACTAATTTGAAAGCTTCTTCAACAGTGTATTTTTTTGTTGGATTGACGTTTTTAGCAACGGCTTCGAATTTTTTACCTGACATACATCACCACCTATTCCTGAACTTCTAGTCCCATGCTCTTGGCGGTGCCAATCACTTGAGACATCGCTGATTCAACTTTCATACAGTTGAGATCAGGCAGTTTTTGTTCGGCGATTTTACGAATATCCGCCGTTTTCACTTTTCCGACTTTATCCTTTTGGGGCATTTTAGATCCTGATTCGATCTTTACTGCCTTTTTCAAAAGAGATGCAACCGGTGGCGTCTTGGTGATGAACGTGAACGAACGATCTTGATAAACAGTGATGATGATTGGAATAATATCATCGCCTGCTTTTTGAGTCCGAGCATTAAATTGCTTACAGAACTCCATGATGTTCACGCCATGCTGCCCGAGCGCCGGTCCAACGGGAGGAGCTGGATTCGCTTTCCCTGCCGGTATCTGTAGTTTAATCATGCCAGTTACTTTTTTGGCCATATATTACCCACTCCTGACAAATGGTCATTTTTAGAGAAACAAGTTTTTGTTAAGGCTTGCTTCAATTGCCTTCAAGCCGAATGCCGAAGGTCTTTTACAGGAATCTGCTCGCGCAGCTTCCAATTTGCTTACTTCAGGAATCTGCTCGCGCAGCTTCCATTAATTTTTTTCTACTTGGACGAAGTCCAACTCGACGGGAGTTGGTCTGCCGAAAATACTGACAAGGACTTTCACTTTGCCTTTGTCTTCATTGATGTCTTCAACAGTTCCATTGAAATTGCTGAAAGGCCCATCAACGACAGTGACATTCTCACCCACTGCAAACTTAACTTTAGCGCGCGGTTTTTCAGAAAGACCCTGCATCTGCTGAGTCACTCGCAAAACTTCGTGTTCGGGCACTTCTGGAGGACGAGTTTTTATACCACCACCCACGAACCCAGAGACCTTAGACGAATGTTTTACCAAATGCCAAGTCTCATCATTTAAAAACATATTTACGAAGATATAACCTGGGAAAAATTTACGTGATCTTTCCTTTTTTTGCCCTTTTACAAGCTCGACGACGTTTTCAGAAGGAATTAGAATGTCGCCAAAGTGCTTTTCCATTTTAGAAGATTTAATTCTTTCCAAAATAGCGGTCTTTGCTGTCTGTTCGCAGCCGGTCTGTGTGTTAACGATGTACCATTTTTTATCCACAGCTAGATCCTTATCGCATTAAAAGTTTAACAACATAGGCCGAAAACATATCAAATGACCAGACAATCGCTGAAGAAATAAAAACCATCACAACCACAGACACAGTCATCAAAGTGGTGTCTTTGCTAGAGGGAAATATGACTTTCCGAGCCTCAGAAATGACTTCTTCACCCCAGGCGCGAATCTTTGGATGAAATTGAAATAATAAGAATAATCCAAAGCCCACAACAACAGGAATTCCGTGTCTTGCAAGATCAGAACTAGTGGCATCGGCAACGATACGAAATACTGAGAAAATTTTGATCAGAAGGTGCAGCGTGAAGCCGATCAAAGCCGCAGCAATTCCGAAACTTAAGGTTAAAATCTTTGAATTTGTATTGTCCATTTTCACCCTTTTCTTTCAACTTTGCGGAACAATAAGTCACTTAAAAAATTGGCAGGGCAGGAGGGATTCGAACCCACAACCTAACGATTTGGAGTCGTTCGCTCTACCGTTAGAGCTACTACCCTGTTAGAGGAACCTGCTCCGCAGTTTCCATTTCCAGGAATCTGCAACTTTTTGCGATCTCTTGAAAACACATAAGGGGACTCCTCTCGGAATCCCCTTTAAATCACTTTAAACTTAAATTAAATTCCTACTCTACAATTTCAGTGACGACACCCGCACCAACGGTACGACCACCTTCACGGATGGCGAAACGCAATTCTTTTTCCATGGCGATCGGAGCAATCAACTCAACGTTCACTTCTACGCGGTCACCAGGCATCACCATTTCAGTGCCAGCTTTTAAAGTAACAACACCAGTCACGTCTGTTGTTCTGAAGTAGAACTGAGGACGGTAACCGTTGAAGAATGGAGTATGACGTCCGCCTTCTTCTTTAGTCAGGATATAAGCTTCGCCTTTGAATTTTTTGTGAGGCTTGATTGTTCCAGGTTTAGCAAGAACTTGACCGCGCTCAACGTCTTCTTTTTTAGTTCCACGAAGTAAACAACCACAGTTGTCTCCAGCGCGACCCTCATCCAAAAGCTTACGGAACATCTCGATACCAGTCACAACAGTTTTTACTGTTGGGCGGATACCAACGATTTCGATCTCTTCATTTACTTTGATGATTCCACGTTCGATACGACCGGTCACAACAGTTCCACGACCCGAGATCGAGAAAACGTCTTCCACAGGCATTAAGAAAGTTTTATCAGTCGCACGAGCTGGAGTTGGGATGTATTCATCAACCGCAGCCATTAATCTCTTAATTGCTGGACGACCGATTTCAGACATATCACCAGATAAACCAAGAGTCGCAGAGCCTTGAACTATGGGGATTTTATCGCCTGGGAATTCGTACTTAGAAAGAAGCTCACGCACTTCTAACTCAACAAGCTCAAGCAATTCTTTGTCATCAACCATGTCCACTTTGTTCATGAAAACAACAAGGGCTGGAACACCCACTTGACGAGCAAGAAGGATATGCTCACGAGTTTGTGGCATAGGTCCGTCAGCGGCAGAAACCACGAGGATTCCGCCATCCATTTGAGCGGCACCAGTAATCATGTTTTTGACGTAATCGGCATGTCCTGGGCAGTCAACGTGAGCATAGTGACGAGCTTCTGTCTCGTACTCAACGTGGGAAGTAGAAATCGTGATACCACGCTCTTTTTCTTCTGGAGATTTATCGATTTGATCGTAGGTCATAGCTGTTGCTTTACCTTCGACCGCGAGCGTCGTTGTGATTGCCGCTGTTAAAGTCGTTTTACCATGATCGACGTGACCAATAGTTCCGATGTTAACGTGGGGCTTGTTGCGGTTGAATTTCTCTTTAGCCATCTGTCCTCCTGAAGAGAGTTATTAAATTTTTATTTCTAAATATAAGCAAATCATTTTAAAAAAAACCAAAAAACCAAGACCGTCATCTCCCGGCCACAAGCCCCTAGAAAAAGTGGAGCCCGTGATCGGAGCCGAACCGACGACCTCACCCTTACCAAGGGTGTGCTCTACCACTGAGCTACACGGGCCTTGTGGGCAACGCCGAAGTCAGACATTTGGAGCGGGAGACGGGTCTCGAACCCGCAACCCTCTGCTTGGAAGGCAGATACTCTAGCCAATTGAGCTACTCCCGCACACTCCGGTCTTCAATTCAGACTCGTTACCACTCGAGCGAACTCTGCTTGCGCAGCTTCCACTTTTGTCAGAGTCCAGTAGACTCTCACAAAAATGGTGGACAGGGAAGGATTCGAACCTTCGTAAGCGTAAGCTAACGGATTTACAGTCCGTCCCCTTTAGCCACTCGGGCACCTGTCCGCGAGGTCCCTTAAGTAAACCAGTCAAAAAAACTGGAGCTGGTTATGGGACTCGAACCCGCAACCTGCTGATTACAAATCAGCTGCTCTACCAATTGAGCTAAACCAGCCTGCTTACTTAAAAAACAGCCTGTCGGCACGATCTTTCGTGATTTCGACAACCGGAACTTTTTACTGGGAATAAGGGCTCCGAGTCAAAGGTAATTATGGAAAGTAAAAAGTATTTTTCTACTTCTGAGAAAGTCGATGCTGACGAAAAGTTTCTGCCAGAGCGATAGCCGTTGCTACAGAAGCATTGTAGCTCGCCGCATTACTGACCTGCGGGATGCTGACCAACTCATCACAAAGTCGCTCTGTTGTCGAGCGTAAACCTTTGTCTTCGGCACCAATCGCCCAGACAATTTTTTCTGGAAGCTTAAAATCAAAAATCGTCTTTTCAGCCTTGTGACTAAGGCCAAATATCCAGAACCCCATCTCTTTTAGTTTTTCTGTTGTTGGTGCAAAATTGACGCAAGTCTGGACAGGAACATGCTCGGCCCCACCGCAAGCGACCTTATGAACGGTCGGCGTTAATTGCACCGCTCGGTTTTCAGGGATAAAAATTCCGTCGACTTGCATCAGCCAAGAAGTTCTTAGGATGGCCCCTAAATTATGGGGGTCTTCGATGCCATCCAAAACCAGAAAGGTCGAAAAATCTTTGACGACTGAGTCATCCCATTTTGGCTGACCCTCTTTTAAAAGGGCTGCACCCTGGTGAGTGCTGCAAAATCGATCCAGGGTCGCTTCGGATTTAATTTGGATTTTAATTTTGGCTTTTTGAGCCATTTCTTCGAATTCCCGCAGTTCGGGTGAGGTCTCGAAGCCCGTTTTTAACCACAGTTCGCGATTGGTTTTAGGGAAAACTTTAAAAGCTTCTCGTAGGGCATGGTGACCGACAACAATACGCCAAGATTTTGGAATTGAAGTTTTGTCCGACTGCGGAGTCCGCGCGGGACCTGCCGAACGATGGGGTGGACGACTTGGTGGTCGAGCTTGAACCTTTGCCGGCGCGCGGTCTTTTTTAAAGTCAGAAGATCTAGAATCTTTTGCGGGAGGACGTCGAGCCATAGGGTTTTCCTTTAGAAGGAAGATCTATAATTGAAAAACGTCCTAAAGAACATTTCAAAAAATGTTAAAGTAAAAAAGTAAAGAGGCTGACGAGGGCCCAGAGTCTGATAAACTGTCGCCATGAACTCTGTGCAAATTTATATTTTTAGACATGGCGAAACCGATTGGAACCGTGAACGCAGGTTTCAGGGCCACACGGACATTCCCCTGAATCAGCAGGGTCGCCAGCAAGCCCTTCAATTAAAAACTGAACTGGCGCCATTTTCGCCAGAATTGATTCTAAGTTCGGATTTGTCGCGAGCTTTGGAAACGGCTCAGATAGTTTCAGAAGGCCTGTTTGTGCCCATCCATGTATCAGAAGGCCTGCGGGAGGCTAGGTTAGGAAACCCAGAAGGGCAGCTGCGCGATGATATTATCAAAATTTATGGCGAAGAGAGCTGGCAACAATGGCTTTCGATTGAGGCTAAGGATATTGATTTTGCTTTTCCGAACGGCGAGACCAAACGCCAACAAAGAGATCGCGCTTTAAAATTTATTTTGCAAGAAATTGAAGGTCTGCCGGAGCTGAAATCACTGGCGGTCTCAACCCACGGAGGAACCCTTCGGAGACTGGTGCACCATTGCGAAGGCGCACCAAATGAGCCGATCGCTATTCCTAATTGCAGTTTGTATCATTTGGAAGTCTTACGTTTAGAAAAAAAATGGCTTTATCATGGGCCCCTGAATATTTCGGACGCTGCTGATAAGTTATTTGGTTAAGCTTTTTGTTAAATTCTTTCACTTCATCCAGGAACTCTTTTTCAGAGAACATTTTCAGAAATTTGCGATTTCACGAGTTTTGCGATTTGCTCGATCAGCACGTGGCGATCAATAGGCTTTGTTAAATGATCCGTGCATCCCACACTGATACAACGGTCCCGCTCTTCTTTAAAAGCATGTGCTGTTAAAGCAATAATCGGTTGCTTGTAACCTTGATGACGAAGCATGGCCGTGGCTTCATAACCATCTAACTGAGGCATTTGGATATCCATCAACACAATTTTATGATCGCCGTTCATGGCCATTTCGACGGCCTGAACCCCATTCCCAGCAAGCTCTACCTCTGCTCCAGCCGATTTTAGAAACCGACTGATTAAGACTTGGTTATCGGGCGCATCGTCGACCACAAGGATTTTAACTCCAGCTAAGATGTGGTGATCTCGGTCCGTGAAGGGTCGGTTGATTTCCGTGTGTTTTTCAATCAAAGAAGATTCCATTTTCACATTGTTAGCGCATCGAGTTTTAATTTTACAAAGAAAGGTACTTCCTTTGTTGGGTTGACTGGATTCAAGGCTGACGGTCCCGTTCATCGCCTCTGCAAATTGCCGTGACAGCGCTAATCCCAATCCCGTGCCGCCAAATTTTCTTGTGGTCGAACTGTCGACTTGCATAAAGGGCTGAAAAAGTCTTTCCGCTTGGGCCGCGTCGATACCAACACCCGTATCACAAATTCGAAAAGACAAAGTCCCCTCACCTGGTTTCTGAGATTCCTGCCATTCCAGGTGCACCTGGACGGATCCTTTTGAGGTGAATTTGATCGCATTTCCAATCATATTAAGTAAAATTTGCCGCAATCGATTCGGATCTGTAAAAATAAATTCTGGAATTGAAGATTCAAAAATAAATTCTAGATGAAGATTTTTACTTAGCGCTTGCACATTTAACAAAGATTTCAACTGAGATAGCATCGCAATCAAGTTGAGTTGAATACTTTCAATTTCAAGGTGGCCGGCTTCGACCTTGGAAATATCTAGAATTTCATCGATGATTTTCAAAAGATGATGACCACTGCGCCGAATTGTTGAAACACTATAAATACGCTCTTCTTCGGTCTGAGCTGGATTCAAAATTAATTCAGCAAAGCCTAAAATGGCATTTAACGGCGTTCTGATCTCGTGGCTCATGTTCGCCAAAAAATGGGTTTTTGCTAAATTCGCTGAAATTGCCATTTTTTCAGCTTCAATCATTTTGGCTTCGGTCTGTTTGCGATCATGAATGTCGGTGCCCGTGATCAGCCAAGCTACGATTTCGCTTTCTTGATCGAGTTCAGGCGTCGCTTGTATCCAAAACCATCGCATCTCGCCGTCGCTGCGTCGTAATCGACACTCAACCTCGAAGGCTTGATGGGTGCTGGTTGAAAGCATCCAACTTTGTAAGAGTTTTTTTTTGTCCCCGCGATAAATGGCATTTTGCCAAGCTGATCCCATACTTCGCTCTGAACTCATTCCTGTATAATCAGACCAAACTTTATTAAAGTAATCCACCGTCCCGTCAGCATGGGCTTTCCATACAATATGAGGAATCGCGTCTGCTAAACTGCGGTATCGCTTTAAGCTTTCAACTTCAATGGCGGCTAATTGCAGGTCACGCTCTCGCCGTCGGCTGGATTGAATCACATCTTTTTGGGCCTTCAATTGTCTTGATTTGATAGCCATCTCAACAAATGCATTAATCTTTGAGTGCAAAATTTCAGGCCGAAAAGGCTTGAAAATATAATCGACCACTTCGAATTGATTTTCCCGATAAAGGGACCCGTCGTCCTTATCAGCCGTAGTCAAAAAAATAGTCGGAATTTTTTTGTACTTTAAATTTTTACGAATAGCTTTCATAGTTCCAACACCATCGATCTCGGGATTCTGCAAATCGACTAAGATCAATGCGACTTCGTAGGTCCTCAAATACTGTAGTGCCTCAGGGCAAGAACTTGTTTCCAATACCTGGATAGGTAGCATTCCAGAACGGGCCTCTTTGGCTAAAATATCTTCGCCCCTTGCACCGATGATCAGAATATCGATAGTATTGGCAGCGAGGTCATCTACGCATAAGCTATTTTCAACTGATGCTGATCGGGTGTTTTGCATAGAAAGCCTCCTACGTATTTGGGTCCTAAGTAGAATAAATGACTTTTATACAAAAAACTAATTAAGAAAATGTCACAATTTGCAAGAAACTGATTTGAATTTTTATTTTTTATTGAAAATTCAATACTTTAAGTATGTGGTTATATGAATTATTAATTTAATTTTAAGGTCTAATTTTCATAACAGGCCATGACGAAATCGGTGGCCATTTCTCGGGGATTCTTAGCTTGTAAAATAGGTCGGCCCACGACCAGGGCCTTGGCACCCGCCTGCAAGGCCTCTTTCGGGCCCATTGTTCTTTTTTGATCGCCCTTTTCCTGCAAGTCCATTCGTATACCGGGAGTCACCACAAAAAAGTCATCCGGGTTGATCATCTTTAAATCTTGGGCCGAACACACTATGCCGTTGAGGCCCGCGCTCTGAACTTCTTGGCTTAAGTTTTTCACATGCCATCCAACCGCTTCATCTTTGAAACTTTTCGAAAAATGATCTTGCTGAAAACTGGTTAAAACGGTCACACATAAAATTTTAAAGGGTCGGGCTTGTTGTAGTTTTTTTTCAAGCGCAGCCAATTCCTTCAAGGTTTCTGGTCCATTCAAAGCATGCACGGTCACAAGACTTGCCCCGGCCTCAAAGCTGGCTTCCACAGCCGCCAGTGTGGTTGACGGAATATCAAAATATTTATTATCGACAAACACCGGCGCACGATCTGCCATTCGTCGAACTAAGTCCTGTCCATACCGCATACAAAGACGCGGTCCTAACTTAATCCCTCCGACGATATCGCCCAACTGATCGGCGAGCAGAAAAGCTTCCTTTTCAGTATCGACATCCAGGGCGACAATGATTGGATTATTCAGAGGTCCGACTTTCATAGCGCTTTACTGGTTCCCACTTTTTTTACTGCTTGGCTGGACCTGCGGCCTGACTGTTATGGCTTTTTTAAAATAATATTGGCAAACCGTCCGACTGAGCTCTGGCGAAGTGATATTGAATTTTTCGGCCATAGCCGTGGGAAGTGCTGTCCCAACACCAATATAGTGGCTGCTGAGCATCCGAAAATGCGCGATTTTAACAGCCTCGTCCACGGGTTT
This sequence comes from Pseudobdellovibrionaceae bacterium, assembly GCA_043779185.1. Taxonomy (GTDB): domain Bacteria; phylum Bdellovibrionota; class Bdellovibrionia; order Bdellovibrionales; family Bdellovibrionaceae; genus JAYWDA01. The sequence continues at coordinate 14,073 of JAYWEQ010000025.1, read as the reverse complement.
ATTCTGAGCGCAGGTCTTGGGGCTGACCGAGGTGCAATTTTTCAAAGCCGGTAAGCAGTAGCTAACGGCTTCCAGCTGAAATTTTTTATCGTAATCATAAATATAAATTTCCCGAAGGTTCTTATCTTTCTCATTTGGGGACATAAAGGCCGTCGTAATGACAATCGTCTTAGGCGATATTGAGGTTTCTGATTTGGTGTCCCACTTGTAAATCGACATTCCATCCTGAGCTTTGCTTTCTGGCGAACCCCCTGCGGCATTTCGAGTGTATGCACCATAACTTGAGCCTGGAGGCGCAGAAATTTTATCCCACCCCTGAACTTGCACGCGATTTTCATCGGCCGGAGAGGGTTCAAAACCAAAGGCCGAAAGTCTTTTTAAATTAGCCGACGCAACCACAGGCAAAATTAAAATAATCCAGACTAATTTTTTCATCCTAAAATCCTTTTGATCTCTGTGATCATTTGCTCAGGTTTAATTTTATTCACGGTTTTCGATTTTCGCTCAACCACTTCGACTTCATGACTTTCTAAACCCCGTTTTCCAATCACGACCCGCACGGGCATTCCTAGCAAATCGGCGTCTTTAAACTTGATCCCAGGGCGCTCGTCACGGTCATCCATCAAAACGTCGATATTCATGGAATTCAATTCCTTATAAAGGGAATCAGCCATAGCTACAACGGTCGTATCTTTGGGATCTAAGACGCATAGATGGACTTGAAAGGGGGCAATCGACCGAGGCCAAATAATTCCATCGGCATCATGACTTTGCTCGATAGCGGCTTGAACTGTTCGCGTGACACCAATGCCGTAACAGCCCATCTCAAAAGGTTGAGCTCGGCCATTTTTATCCAAGAAAGTCGCTTTCATTTTTTGCGAGTACTTTTTTCCTAGATTAAAAATATGACCGACTTCGATACCGCGAAAAGCCTGCAGTCGTCCCGCGCTTTCGGGGCAGCGATCACCAGCATGAGCCAACCGCAAATCAGCGGCTTTTGTCGTCTGATAGTCTCGCCCATGATTGGTATTTTTTAAATGAAAATCCTCTTCATTGGCTCCGACAATATAATTCTTTAATCCCTGAACCCCGTGATCCATATAGATCGGAATTTTTAAACCCACAGGCCCGCAAGAACCTGGCAATGCACCGCAAACTTCTTTCACTTCGACGTCGGTCAGCAGCTGTGGCGGATTCGCCAAACCTAAAAGATTTTTTACTTTGATCGGATTGATTTCATCACAGCCGCGCAGCACGACAGCAAAGGCTTTTAAAGATTTATCTTTTGGATCTTGGCCATCGTTGGCCGAAAAAAATAAGGTTTTTACCAATTCCTTGTCAGACACTCCGGTAAACTTTGACAGATCGGCAATGGTTTTCTGTCCCGGTGTCGGGAATTTTTCCATGGGCTTTTCTTGTTCGGATGAAATTTGTTTTTCAAAATCAATGGCGGGACAGACTTCAACATTGGCCGCAAAATCTGTTGTGTCGCTAACAAGTAAAGCATCTTCGCCGGCCTCAGCCAGTAATTGAAATTCTTGAGTTTGGCTGCCACCGATATTTCCCGCATCTGCCTGGACGATGCGGTATTTTAAGCCTAAACGATCAAAAATGGCCCGATAGGCTTCGTACATTTGTTGGTAAGTTTTTTCAGCTCCGGCTTGATCAGCATCGAAACTATAGGCGTCTTTCATAATGAATTCACGACCCCGCATCAAACCAAACCGAGGACGAATTTCATCCCGATATTTGGTTTGGATCTGATAAAGATTTTTAGGCAAATCACGGTACGACTTTAGGTCATTCCGAATATAATCGGTGATGACTTCTTCATGAGTGGCTCCCAAGCAAAAATCATGATTGTTTCTATTTTTAAATTTTAAGAGGCCGGCGCCCATTTCCGTCCAGCGATTGGTCTCTTCCCATAATTCACGAGGTTGGACCATGGGCATCAGGACTTCCAAGGCATTTTTCTTATTCAGTTCATCGCGAATGATATTTTCGAATTTACGGATGGCTCTTAAGCCTAGGGGTCCATAAGTATAAATTCCCGGCGCCACTTTCTTGATCATACCAGCGCGGATCATTAACTTATGCGATACAATTTCAGCATCCGAAGGAGCTTCCTTCAAAGTACAGATATGAGCCTGGGACCACTTCATAATCACCTCTGACTCTTAGAGGTATCACAAACCCAGGTGCAGAGGCAAAAAAAGAAGAGGATCCAGGACCCTCTTCTTTCGATAAATTTAACGAATCGGGTGACGAATATCTGTCGATGAAGTTCCCATGTTAGTCCGAGCCTTCAGATCAATATTTTTCATGTCTTTTTCGTCGTGGCTTTCGCTCGTGGCGCTGATGTCATGAGCTCCGCATTGCTCAAGAATATCTTTGGCTTTGTCGCACCATGGGCCGTCATCACAATGGGCCGACAACAAAATACCGCCCTTGGCCACGAATGTTTCATAGCGCTTGGCTTCATACTCAGGAATTCCAAAACCAATTAAAGTTCCAGTTAAACCTCCTACCGCACCACCTGTCGCGGCACCAGCCAAGGCAGCCATGATAGGACCGGCGGCAACGAAGGGTCCTAAAACTGGGATTGTAGCAATCACACCGGCGCCGACTAACCAGCCAAGAGTTCCACCAAGAACGGCTCCAACACCTGTTCCGGTTGTTGCTCCCTCAGGAGCCTTTGTGTTTTTCTCATGGGCAAAAGATTTTGTATCGCCCATTTCTGGCAAAAGAACAGAGACATCTGAATTTCTAAATCCAGCTCCCTTCAACATATCAACGCAAGATTCAACTTGAGAACGGCTATCAAAAATTCCTAGAACGACTTTATTACCTTTTTTCATTTAAGACTCCTTGGTTTTTAGTGAATAGATTATTTAATGACTTGAATTAAACTATTGAGAGAAGCCACGCCGGAAACACCACGAGCCATTTGTTCAACAGTCGTTTTTTCCTCGTTGGTCGGAACAGTGCCTCGAAGAGTCACCAAACCATTTTCGGAAACAATGGTCAGGTTATGAGCCCGCGTTGACAAATCTTTTTTGCTCATTAAACCTTGGCGAATCTCACGCGTGATTTCTAAGTCTTTTTGTTGTGTAGACTGATCTTGAGCCGTAACGTTTCGATCGTAGCCTGCGACGGTTCCCGCGGGCGCCACGGTCGCACCTGTCGTGCCGCTCACGCTTCTGTCGTAATTTGACTTGAACACGGGACGACTATGGTGACGAGCTTGGCGCATTTTATCGTGACGCCGATGCCAAGCTTGAGAATGATAAACCATATTATCGTTCATATTTTTAATTCCCGCATCTGACCCTGTGATGGGTGCCGCCATACCAGTGTCAGCATCCTCAGAACGACCACTTGCTCGGACAGAACGATCGATTGTGTTCGGCGCGTGTTGCATTTCCTTTATCGTTGTCGGGGTGGCGGCGCTGGTTTCATCTGCGGCCATGGCCGTCGCTCCAGCTAAAAGACATAGACTTAAACAAGCTGCAATTTTCATTTGATCCTCCGTTAATTGTCATTGAACTCTTAAAACTCTCCACCACCTTTCTCAAAATTGCAGAGCAGGTCAAGGGCCTGACGCCCATAAACAAAATTTCATGACAATACTGTCGCAATTAAAATTGCGCACGTAAGCTTTCAATTTAGTTAGTTATTTTTAATTTACCAAAAAGAGAATGCGGATTGTTTAATCAATAACGGAAGAAATTTGACGATAACATCAAACATCAGACTGCAAATATCTAACTTCTAGCTGACTTCGATCCCGTAAGCTTTGATTTTCCGGTGCAGGTAGCTTCTTTCTAAGCCAATCACCTCTGCCGTTTTAGAAATATTTCCGCCATTTTCTTCGATTTTCTTCAGCAAGTATTCTTTTTCGAATTTAGCGCGCGCCTCTCGGAAGGTTTTCATATCTTCAGACATGTCCTGGCTATCACCCGCTTCCATCAAGCCGGCAAATCGCAGATCATGGACGTCGATAAACTCACCCGGGGTCAGAATATAAACACGTTCAATAAAGTTTTTAAGTTCTCGCACATTTCCTGGCCATCCGTACTCGCGCATTTTATCGATGGCTTTTTCAGAAAGAATTTTCTTTACATAGCCACTGTCTTTAGAAAATTGATCGCCGAAATAAGAAGCCAAAACAGCAATGTCTTCAGATCTTTCGCGCAGAGCTGGAATTTTAAAAGGAATAACGTTCAATCGATAATACAAATCTTCACGAAATTTTCCAGCTTTCATCTCTTGCTCAAGGTCTTTTGAAGAAGCCGCAATGATGCGAACATCATTTTCCACAAAGGCGCCTCCGCCAAATCTTTGATATTTTTTTTCCTGCAAGTAGCGAAGCAGTTTAGCTTGAACCGGCAAGCTCATCTCGGAAATTTCTTCTATAAACAGGGTGCCGCCAACGCCAAGATCTAGTTTTCCTTTTTTTATTTTTTCAACGCCAGGGTAAGCGCCTTTTTCAATACCAAAAATTTCACTTTCCAGTAAATCTTCAGGAATCGCGGCGCAATTAATATCAACAAAGGGGCGACTGGCGCGCGAACTCATGTAATGAATATTTTGTGCCACTAATTCTTTTCCGACGCCGGATTCGCCAGAGATTAAAACCCATGAGGGCGTCGGCGCGACCCGCGAAATAATTTGCTTGATTTGAACTAAAGCGGGAGCTTCGCCGATCAGGGCAATACTTTTTCGAAGCTTATTTAACAGCAAGACTTTTTCTTCTTTCTCCTGCTGATAGGTAATGATATTGGAGATGACGATATTTATTTTGTCGACGGAAAGTGGCTTTTCAATAAAATCCCAGGCCCCTAACTTGGTGGCTTTCACGGCGGTTTCGATCGTGCCGTGGCCAGAAATCATAACGAAGTCAATTTGCGGGTACATATGGCGAGCCCGAGTTAGAACCTCGATCCCGTCTAAGCTGCCGGGCATCCAAATATCCAAAAAAACAATATCCGGCTGAGATTCCTTCAATGCCTTTAATCCTGCTTCACCATCGGCCGCTGTTGAGACCGTAAAACCTTCGTCGCGAAGGGTGGCAGACATCACTTCTCGAATCGCGGACTCATCATCAATAATTAAAATTTTTATCAGACTGTTTTCTGTGCTCATTAACGACCTGCCTTTTCAACGTCGGTAGGAATCCACGCTGCCGATTGGGTGAGCGGAAATTCAATCACCATTTTAGTTCCCTTTGGGTCATTCGATGTGGCTCGAATAAAGCCATTATGATCTTCGACAATTCTTTTAACAATGGCCAATCCTAAACCAGTCCCACTTTCTTTTGTGCTGTAGTAGGGTTCAAAAACTCTTTGTCGATCAGCAGAGGGAATTCCTTCGCCATTATCAATTACGCTGAGCCTTGCAATTCTTAAGTCATTTTCGAATTTAGATTGCACTTTTATTTCGGGCTGATTTTCTTTTTGGCTGGCCGCGATCGCATTATCTATCAGATTGACCAAGACTCGACGAATTTGATCCGGGTCAAATTTAAAGTCTGGCAGACTAGGATCTAAATCCATCACAAATCGAATTTGACTATGTCCTTGCCTAAATAACCCCAAAGATTGTTCGACCACTGCATTTAACGATCCAACCACAGGGCGGCTTTGTGGCAACCTGGCGAACTGAGCAAACTCATTCACCAAATTTTTAAGATCATCGGTCTGCCGAATAATCATTAACGTGCACTCATCAAAAGCAGGATCTTTGATCGTTTCGCCAAATTTTTTTCTTAATCGTTCGGCGGAAAGTTTAATAGGGGTCAATGGATTCTTAATTTCATGGGCAATACGACGAGCCACTTCTGTCCATGCGGCGGCTCTTTGGACATTCACAATGGGTGTTAAATCATCAAACACTAGGATTTTTCCAATTTCCAAACCATTTTCATCTTTAAGCAACGACAGATTCATTAAAAGTGGAACTGATTCGCCGTTGATATTTACTTTGAATTCTTTTTGAATGCTTTCTATTCGGTGCTCTTGCATCGTTTTTAACATTTCGGAAAACGTTCTAAAATATTCTAGCGTCAGCAGATCCCGAACGGGCCGGCCAATAAAGACAGTGGGATCAATTTTTAAAAGCTGCCCGGCATGACGATTGATCGTTTGAATTTTTCCATTCTTATCGACTGAAATGACACCCGTACTGACGTTCGCTAAAACCACCTCAACATACTTAACGGTTTCTTTAAGGCTTGTTTCCGAACCTTCTAAATTCCTGGTCATCTGATTAAAACTTGAAATTAAAGTCGAGATCTCTTCGCTCCCTGATTTGATTTCTAATTGGGCATAATCACCGCCAGCCACCCGCCGGGTTGCAAGCCCCAGTTGCACCAGAGGGACCGCAAGCTGCCGAGCCAAATGGAAGCCAAACCAAGTGGCTGCCAAAAGAATCACAAAGGTCACAAGAAATAAAATAATCATATAAATCGATTTCAGTGGATATTCTAAAGGATTCACATCTTGAAGTTCATTGTAGGCCGTCGACACGTCATTCATCTGAGAGATCAGTGATATCGGAACAAAGCTTGAAACCACGATCGCAGCTTTTCTTCGATCTTGGCTTTTGGGGTCCCCTCTGACGGGGACAATAACACGCACTAAATTGCCATCGCCGAATTGATGAATCGTGCTGCTTTCAACTTGGTCAACAATTCCCTTTTGCAAAAAATCAAGGGCGACCGGAGGAAACTCAGTCATCCCCGAAAAACTATCATCGCTTTTAATCGCAGAAACCCGCCCCCCAAACATCGAAGGATAATATTCGACCGCATCTAAAGCGAATTCTCGGCGAAGTCCTTGCAGTGTTTCCTTGATTTTGTATTCATTCATCAACGGTTTGACCCGTGAGGCGATTTCATGAGCGAAGTGATAGTTTTTCTTTTTGGCTGAAAAATAGTATTCTTGCTGAACCTCTAAGGAGCTTCGCAAGATACTAATCATTTTAACGCTGAACCATTTATCAAAGCTAAAATTTATATAGAAAACCGAAATAATGAACATCAAGATTGTTGGAATTGTACTGAACGAAACAAACGAAGTGATCAATTTGGCTTTTAAACTACTGCCGAAGACTTTGCCCTGGCGCTCAACAAAAACTTTAACAACATTCCTGAATATTAAAAACAGCAACAACAGCAAGATCACGATGTTAAAATTAACTAAGCCAATAAAAAAGACGCTGTTTTGAAGTTTATGACTGACACCCCAAAGACGAACTTCAAACCAACCGAAAACAACAATGATAAACGATAGTAAAAACGCAATGAAGATTTCACGTCGGCGCTTTTTTTGTTCCAAGGAAGGCTTGGCTTCTGCAAATTCTTGCGAAGCTTCAATTTTATCTGGCATTTTTAATTCGTCGCTCGGATTCTGGTGGGTCATTTTTTAGATTTTGAAGCTTTTTTCAATGACTTCTTTTTCAAAGGCGCCTTGAGATCTTTTAACAGGCCAATCATTTCGATCGTGACCTGTGCAGCCTCTTGGCCCTTATTGCCATGCGCTCCGCCGGCACGAGCTTCCGCTTGCAGATCATTTTCAGTTGTGATGACGCCAAAGCCGATGGGCTTTTTATATTCAAGCATCAATTGGGTGATGCCTCTTTCGACGCTGTTACAAACTAAATCATAGTGGGACGTATCACCACGAATGACGGCTCCACAAACAACGACACCATCACAGCCTTGATCCAAAAGAGCCTGTGCCGCGAGCGCAATTTCGACAGCCCCTGGCACTCGCACAGCCAAAATTTCGGCGTTGCATTCTTCTAAATATTGAAGCGCACCCTCTTCTAGTTTTTCAGTGATTTCGCTATTGAAGCGACTTGTGACCACTCCGATTTTGAGCTGTTGCTGTTTCATCTTGATCTCCTTTCAAACTACGCACGATGTCCAGTGCGACAACCTCGACAATTTCAAGTTCAAAAGCTTTCAGACCGGTTCTTTTTTCTGGCTTATTGGTCAGCAGACGAATTTTATGAATTCCTAAAGCCCGTAAGATTTGTGCGCCGATGCCGTAATCTTTTTCATCCATCATAAAGGCGCGACCGGCCTCTTCAGGATGAGTTAAAGATTTCACATCGCTGGCTAAATGGGCACGATTATGACCTCGAAGCAAAATGATCACGCCTTCTCCTTCGTCATCGATGGTCTGTAAAGAGGCTTCCAAAGGATTCGAGTGGCACAACAAATTTGAAAAGACATCTTTAACGTAATTATCAACCTGCACTCGGGTTAATATCGCTTTTCCCGGCGTGATTTCGCCTTTTTGCAAAACTAGATGTTCCATACCATCTAATTTGCTTTTAAAAACTCGAGCTTTAAAGTCGCCATACTCGCTTGGTAAGGGGGCAGAAAAGACTTCTTCGATCAATGTTTCATGCTGCAGTCGATATTGAATCAATTCAACGATGGTGCCAATTTTCAACTGATGCTTTTGCGCAAAGGTTTTCAAATCTGGAACGCGCGCCATGGATCCATCTTCGTTCATGACTTCACAAATCACGGCGGCTGGATTAAGTCCGGCTAATTTCGCCAAGTCGATACTGCCTTCGGTATGCCCCGCTCGCTTCAATGTTCCGCCGTGCTGGGCGCGAATCGGAAAAATATGCCCCGGCATATGGATGTCAGCCGGCTTTGCCAAAGGATTAGATGCTACACGAATCGTGTGAGCTCGATCGGCTGTGGAAATTCCAGTGGACACTCCGTAAGAAGCTTCGATACTGACCGTAAAAGCCGTTTTGTTGGGAGTTAGATTCATATCTTCGCGAACCATCAGCGGCAGCTGCAATCGTTCGATCTGCTGCGGACTGAGAGCTAAGCAAATCAAACCCCTGGCTTGCATAGCCATAAAGTTGATCGCCTGCGGAGTGACGTGATCCGCGGCCAAAACCAGATCGCCTTCGTTTTCACGATCTTCATCATCGACAAGAATCACCATCTTACCATTTTTTAAATCTTCGATCAGTTCTTCAATCGAGTTAAATGCCATGAACACTGTCTTTCTGCCAAAATTTCCATCTTTCAAAAAGAGCTTTGGCTAAATAATCGGTTTCGATATGAACAACGGATCCCACTTCTAACTGGCTTAAACTGGTTTGTTTTAAAGTTTCTGGAATCAAACAAACTTCAAAGTCACTGCCGCCAACATCATTGACGGTCAAGGAAACGCCATGCATGGAAACACTGCCTTTTGCCCACAGGCTCGGGCGTAAAGCCAAGGGAACCTCGACTCGGAAGACTAAAGAATCCCCTTGCCAAGTTTTAGTGCGAACAGTTCCAAGTCCTTCAACATGGCCTGACACCAAATGCCCGTGCATCCGATCGCCAAAGCGAAGGCTACGCTCTAGATTGACAGTTTTATTTTCTAATTGCGCCACTTTGATTTTTAAAAGCGACAGAGTTTCAAAACCCAAGGCGAATTGCATTTGTTGATCATTAAATTCTTCGACCGTTAAGCAACAACCATCGACGGCGATGCTATCACCAACACTTATATCATTAAAACTTTGAGGTCTTTGAACCCAAATGCGAACAAGAGAATTAAACTCCTGCACTTTCTGAATAACCGCGACCGATTCGATAATGCCCGAGAACATGGGAGGGGTTTACACTGGATTACCCCTGGAAGCAAGAAAAGCCCCGTGGTTTTAAAATTTCCACAGGGCGCTTAAGAGTTTGATTTTAAAGCTTATTTTTTAACTGGAACGGGAACAGCATCTGCCATTTTTACAAGGTGAACCAAGGCTCCAGGGACGATATCGTCTTTCAGAGTATTCAGATCAATTTTAACCGTTGAAAGATGATCTCCCACATCTGTGACCACTCCGTAACCAACGATCTGCCCAGGGACATAACCCACGTAATAGGCCGGGTCACAAACCTTGTCAGCGTTCTGCCATTGGTAGCGGGCATTTTGGAATGACACTTGATCTCCAGGCATCAAGTTGATGTCATCACCACCGACGATGGTAATAAAGTTATCTTGAACTTCTCCGGCTCGGGTTTGCCAAGGCTGAAGATCGGTTTGAGCTCGTAACGCCGAGATCGCCAATTCCAAAGCTTCTTTGGTCACTTTTGCTAAGCCCTTTTGATAATAAAATTCAGGGCCGATACTGATCTGACCAAAGCTAACATCAAAAGCGACTTTGGTTTTAATCTGATTTTTAGTGATATTGGCAACGCGGCTCACGGTGCCGTCGATAGGATTTTTTGCTCTTAATGTCAGATCCATCTCTGCTTTATCAAAGTGAACAGAGCCACTGACATTTGAAATCGCGTTCGAACCGGAGGGCGTATAACCAACTCGGATTCCACCGCCGGAAACCCACTCGTAGGAATTAACCACGCCATTCAACTTGTACTGTGGAAGACTGATCAAGCATTCGGCATCTTTTGTTGCATACCACTTTTCAGCTATAACTCCGATTTTATGAAGCAGGCCGCTGTCCTTAGGAGTTAAACCCCCACCGATCAGACCGCCCGTGACATCACGATTAATGACGGCAAACTCGCGAGTTCCGACTAATACATCAGGAAATTGTTGATTGATGACGAATTGTAAATCAAAGACCTGATTATCAGGCAAGGGAATGGGCTGAGCATCGACTTTGCCGACCTCAACAAGTCGACGAAGAACTCGACCCTTCGGAGCCGCTGCCGACCCACCGCAGTTTGTATTTCCCATCATCAGTCCAGCAAGACTCATGATCGCTGTGATTTTTAACATATTTGGTGCATTCATTGGGACCTCCGAGGTCAAAGTCGCAATTGCGACCTATACAATGGTTCGGAGTCCTGGTGACAAAGGTTGAGGTTTTTTTTGTTTTTTATAAAATGAAAAAGACCTGATCAAAGTCCTGTAAAAATATTGCACACTACTTTATGAAGTCCCATGGCCCTGCTTAAATTGTTTTATTTTTTGTCAAAAAATCAGACCAAAAAATAGAATTTCGCAAATTCTCCTCTAAAAAGAGCCGCCGCCAGCCAGGACTAAATAAACTTGCGTGTCATTTTTTGGAAGATCGACGCCTGAAGAAGAAACTCGCGGTTGCGTATAATACAAAGATTTCATTCCGACCCCTAAATAAAGACCGATAATTTTAAAACCTACGCCGGCTTCACCAAAAACGGCATTGGCATTCGAGCTTGCAAAGCGCAATCCTGGACCGACATAAAAATCCACACCGAAGTCGCCACCCTTGGTCGCGAAGGCATTCCCTAAACGAACTGAAGTATCCAGACCCGTAATGGAATCAATACCCGACCCGAAACGATAAAAAACAGCATTCCGCCACGCCCACCAGTCAGCAAATTGCCAATTCAAACCCGCCGTGACTTCCGCATAAGACACATCATTGTAGCGCCCCGAACCGGCTGATAAGTCATAATGAAAATCGGATGCGAAGGCCGAAGCTGAAAAAACAAACGCTAAAAAAAAGATCAGGGATTTCATCATTTCAATTTCTCTTTTCGAGTTTCAGGAGGCCCTCTTTATTTGTGACATGAATAACATCCCCAGACCGAAAGGCGCCAGAAATAATTTCTTTCGATAGTGGATTTAATAAATCACTTTGAATCACGCGCTTTAAAGGCCGCGCTCCATAAATTGCGTCGAAGCCTTTGCGGGCCAGAAGCTCAATCACGGAATCATCTATTTCAAGTTGAATTTTTTTGGCTTTCAATCTTTCCATCACTTGCTGCAACTGAACTTTAATAATGCCGTTAATCTGCTCCTGCTTTAACGAGTTAAAGATCACTGTTTCGTCGATGCGATTCAAAAATTCAGGTCTGAACTTTTCGCGAAGGGCGTCCATCACGGCACTTTGCTTGCTGGCTTCCGTCATGCCTGAATCAAGAATTGAGTGCGAACCCACGTTGGAGGTCATAATCAAAATTGTGTTCTTAAAATCCACCGTGCGACCCTGACCGTCGGTCAGACGTCCGTCATCTAGCACCTGCAGTAAAATATTAAAAACATCTTGATGGGCTTTTTCGATTTCATCCAAAAGCACGACACTGTAGGGCCTGCGTCGAACAGCTTCGGTCAGCTGTCCGCCTTCTTCATAACCAACATAGCCCGGAGGCGCGCCCACCAGTCTTGAGACCGAATGCTTTTCCATATACTCGCTCATATCGATGCGAACGATGGCATGTTCATCATCAAATAAATATTCTGCCAAGGCCTTGACCGTTTCGGTCTTCCCCACACCCGTTGGTCCCAGAAAAATAAATGAACCTGTAGGTCGATTCGGGTCTGAAATTTCAGCCCGCGCCCGGCGAATGGCATCGGCGACAATTTTTAAAGCATGGTCTTGGCCGACGACTCGCTCGCTCAGCTGCTTTTCCATATTTAAAAGTTTAGCGGTTTCACTTTCTAGCATTTTCGTCACCGGGATGCCGGTCCATTTTGCGACCACCTCCGCCACATCTTCGGGACCGACTTCTTCACGCAAAAGTCTGTCTTCAGTGGCGCCGGCCGTTTTTATTTTTTCACTGTAGGTTTTCATTTTCTTTTCTAATTCAGGCAAACGACCATATTTTAGTTCAGCGGCTTTGCCTAAATCGCCAGCCCGCTCAGCTTTATCAATTTCTATTTTGCAATTCTCTAGGTCCTCTTGAACTTTTTTAAGCTGCTCGATGCCGCCCTTTTCAAACTCCCACTTTTCACGCAGTTGCTGATTTTTGGAAGTCTGCTCTTTGATTTCTTTTTCTAAAACGAAGATGCGGTCCCGGGAAGTTTCGTCTTTTTCTTTTTTCAAAGCTTCTTTTTCAATGCGAAGCTGCATCAGCTTACGATCAATTTCATCGATCACCTGGGGCACACTGCCAATTTCAATACTCATTTTACTGGCGGCTTCATCCATTAAATCGATGGCTTTGTCGGGTAAAAATCTTGAAGTGATATATCGATGTGATAATTTGACGGCCGCGACAATGGCAGCATCAGTGATACGCACGCCATGATGAAGCTCGTATTTCTCTTTTAAGCCGCGAAGAATCGTAATGGCATCTTCGACATTGGGCTCAGCGACCAAAACAGTTTGAAAGCGGCGCTCGAGGGCCGCATCTTTTTCAATATTTTTTCGGTATTCATCTAATGTCGTCGCACCAATGCAGCGAAGCTCGCCGCGGGCTAAGGCCGGCTTCAGCAACTGACCCGCATCCATCGAGCCTTCTGCTTTTCCAGCGCCCACAAGCGTGTGCATTTCGTCGATAAAAAGAATAATTTTACCGTTGCTGCCGGTGACTTCTTTGATCACTGCTTTTAAACGATCTTCGAATTCGCCCCGGTACTTAGCCCCAGCAATCAAAGATCCTAAATCCAAAGACATCAATTTTTTTCCATTCAAACTTTCAGGCACATCTTTTTTAACGATCCGGAGGGCCAAGCCTTCGGCAATCGCTGTTTTTCCAACACCGGGTTCGCCGATCAGAACGGGATTGTTTTTTGTTCTTCGGGAAAGCACTTGGATCACGCGGCGGATTTCTTCGTCTCGGCCCACGACAGGATCTAATTTTCCTTCGGCGGCCAGTTCCGTCAGATCGCGCCCGTATTTTTTAAGCACTTCATACTTATTTTCAGGATCATCGTCTGTCACTTTTTGATTTCCTCGCATCTCTTTTAATTGAAGCAGGGCATTTTCAAAGCGTAAATTATACTTTTTAAACAGGGCCTCAAGGTCCGCATCTTTCATTTTTAACATGGCCAGGAAAAAATGCTCGGTGGAAATAAAAGAATCGCCGAAGTCGCTCATCTCTTTTTCAGCCCCTGAAAAAACCTTGGTTAATCTGCTAGAGGGTAACAGCTTTTGGCTTTGGCCCGAAACTTTTGGAAGTTTTTGAATTCGACTTTGAATATCTTCTGAAAACCGACCCGAGACCTGAAGGCGCTCTAAAATTCGCGGGACGATGCCCTCGATCTGTCCGACCAGCCCGGCCAGAAGATGCTCAGGCTCAACGGCGGGATTGGACTCTTTTTCAGCGATCTGAGCCGCCGCCTGCATCGCTTCCTGGCTTTTTCGTGTCATTTTATCGAT
>JAYWEQ010000024.1:0-28749 GCA_043779185.1 Pseudobdellovibrionaceae bacterium | reverse complement strand
AAAGGCAAAAAATAGTTTTCCAAGTTCTTAAAATTAAGATTTTTTTATCGAGGCTCGGACCCAATCCGGGCCTCAGTTATTTTTAGAGCTGTCCGAAGTCTGGTTTTATCCTTGCACTAGCTCCCCAACAACCAAAAGGGGAGTTTATGAAAGTTAGCTTTTTAATTCTTAATTCAAAAGGACAAGGCTTGATCGAATACTTGATCATCGTGGCTTTAGTCGCCGTTGCCACGATTGGAATCGTTCGTGTCGTCGGGCAAAATGTTTCTGTTCAATATGCCAATATTTCCCGCGCCCTAGGCGGTGAATCCTATCAGGTCAAAGCCGAAAAGGCTGACGAAAAACTCTATAAGAAAAAAGATCTTAGTGATTTTTTACAAAATGCAGGCGCGGCTTCAGGCAAAAAAAGCTCTGGCCTCGGTCAGGACTCTAACTAATGAATCTGCGCCAGCAAAAGGGCCAAGCCTTGATCGAAACAATCTTTACCTCGGGAGTGACACTGATCTCATTCACGGTCATGCTTTTAATGGGCTACCGGGGCTTGGTCTATTTTGCGGCCAGACATTCAGTGAATGACTTGCTGTTTTGCTTGTCATCAATGAAATCTCAAACATTTTGTGAATCCGAATTTAATAAAAAAACTAAATCATTTTTAATTTTTAAAGAATCTTCTGAGCTAAAAATAGAAAAGAATCCCAGACAAATCGTTGTTTCATTTAACATTCAAGCTGCCGGCACACCCGCCCTGCGCCTTGAAAGAACTCTTCTTCAACCTCTTGAAAGAAATCTGTGATGGGCGATCAAAAAGGCTTTGTGGCCATTCATTTTATTAGCTTTTTGCCGCTGATGATGGCCGTCGGCTTTTGCCTTTATTTATTTCTTAGCTTCTCAGACTCAAATCTTGAAATGACCCAAACTTGTCTCCGAGATCAAATCAAAATTCAACAAAATATTAAATCGTCTTTACACAGCTTGCTCAAATTAAATCCGCGGGCGCAACATTTAAGAACCCAGTATCATCTTGCTCAGCTGCGCTGTTTAGCTGTCGCAGCAATTCCTCCTGCGCTGGCTGCGGCAGAAGCCCACCGTGATATGATTTACGCGCAACGACAGATCTTGGATCTTCAGCAGAAAGCGCTGATTAAAATGGCAGATGTACAAATTGCCTGGGATCAGAACTTATTAAAGATAAAATTAGTCCAAATCAGCCAGCGTCGCAAAAGTGATTTCAAGTCGTTTATGATTAATGAAGTGTCTGACCTTAAATTTAAACCAACCAAGCTTTCAGTCATAGCAAACGATCCAGCTCTTGCTCCGACTTATTCCTTGAGTCAAAATTTTATAGAAGACCAGTCCCTTGAATTCACTTGGAACTTAAAAACAATCAGCCAAAAAGCGATGGCTCGCTTTTTACCTGCTAACAGTCAATTTCCACAAAGTTGTTCTACCACCATCAATTCAAAGGAGTCTACATGGCCCATCGTTTACCGCGAGGTCAAATTGCCGTGGAAGCTGCGATCGTAATTTTGGTTTTAGCGATGGTCTTAATTTTAATCGCATCACATTTAAGTATGACCAAAAATAAGTTTGAAAAAATGGATCTTACCAAAGAGGGAAAAAATGAACATCAAACTTTTTATCGAAAAAAATAAATGGCTTTTGATCGCCTTTTTCGGCTTTGGAATTTTAGCCATGGTGGTGTCGGGCCGTAGCCCCGCCCCACAAGCTTCAGAAGTTTCTCGGGTTGATTCGGTCGACACAATGATTCCCAAGGGTTACATCTTAGTTCCATTGGAGCTTGAAAATATTGAGCAGATTGGATCCTTGATTGGCAATTCTGGCGTGGTCGATCTGTACACAGGAGGAGCTGAAACAAAACAGCGTCGCTTGGTCGCCTCAAGAGTAAAAGTTATTCAAGCGCCGTTCAATCCGCAAGTTTATGCGGCCTTAATCCCGGAAAGCGAGGGTTCGGTGATTCAAAATTACCTAGGACCTTTTCGGGCCGTTGTTCAAAACCCAAAGCAGAATGGTGGCTCGGTTCATCGTGAAATAAAAAATAATTTTTCAATCGTTTATCAAAGGTAGGGATTTATGAAAAATATTTACGTAGCATGGGTCTTCTTAATGACTCTTGAAGCCTCTGCACAAACTTCCATTTTGGTCGCGGCTCCCGGTTTATCTGAAACGATCTATCAAGAGATTCTAATGGAGCGAAAAGACCTGATGACGCCGGCTCAAGCGGCGTTAATTCAATATCAGCAGCAAGAAGCTCGGCCTGAAATTTTTAAGCTGGCCGATCAGTGCTTGCTAAAAAAGAACTGCCAAAGCTTTTCAAAAAATTTTGAAAAACTGCGGGCTGAAGGACTTTTAACCCCCAAGGAACGACAGCTTCTGCAAGAGCTTTGGGTGAAATCAGGCCGGGCCCTTGACTGTTACTGGCAATCTAACGAAAAGTGCGGGAATAAAAAATTAGACCTTGGAAAATTAGGTTTGGCAACCGATCAAAGCTTCATTATTTTTGTCGACGGTCTTACTTTTAAACCAGGCGAAGATATTTTTTTATTACCGCAGCGAAAATATCAATGGAAAATTGTGTCCTCTCGTTTTCAATCTAAATCAGCGTGGGCTACAATGGAAGAGCTTCAATCCCAAGTTTCCCTTAGCAATCCTTATGTTACGGGCGGCTGCCTAGCGTCAGCGCCATATCAAGGTGTGGAAAAGTCGCTGGCTGAAAATATATCTGTCGGCTTTGATCGAACCTGCGTGCGCAAACTGACAGAAAATCTCTTGGCGCCGATCGTTGTAAAGCCAGACACTTGGATTGAGCGGAATAAAGTTTGGTTACTCTCGGCGCTAGTGGTCACGGCGGGAGCAGGCTATTACATGCGAGATAAACAAATTGAATTCAGTAATGCTTTTAAATAATTTTTTGTCCTTGGAAATAAACTTCTTCAACTTTTCCATGACTCCATTGGCAATAAGTTTTTTGCAGGGGCCATTTTGTTGAAACGTGAAACGCCAAGGGATCGGCATTGAATTTTTTAATCCCTTGCGATTCACTGTCTCGAAGCGCTTGCAAATTATTTTCTAATATTGAGGCCTCAATGGGCGAATCACTGCCAAAGCAAACAGGCACTTTTGCTGCACGTAGGTTTTCCCACGAAAAAGCGCAATTAAAAAGCGGACCTAGTTTTTCTTTCAGCCAAATTTTATCAGACAACCAGTGACAGGGCTGCATGTGACAGACGACGTGCAGACTTTTCATGGCCTGAATTGTTTCAGGCCTTAAAACTTGAACGTGTTCTAGATTTAAAACGCCTGCGACACCGCTAGCAGAGATTCTTCGTGCGGCTTGAACAATTTGGTGGGCCGCTTCATCACCGATTGTATGCACTGAAACTTCAAATCCGGATTGCCAAGTTTTTTTTATCAGCATTTCTAAATCTGAAATCTCCCAATTAACGACGCCTTTGTTTCCCTCTGGCTGGCCATTGTAAGGAAGTGATAAAAGGGCGGTCTCGGACCCCAAAGATCCATCGTAGAAAAACTTTAATCCGGCGACTTTTAGTAAAGAACTTTCTAACTTCAGGCAGGCCTGTGCTTCATTAAATGCCCGCTCGAAATCGTTTTTGTCTTCGCAAATAAAATTGTGAACGACATGCAGAGTCAGCTCGTTCGATTTTTCTAATTCAAGCTCGATTAAAAATTGATCTTGGTTTGTCCCCATATCGCGAATATGGGTGAATCCTTGCTGGTTGTAATTTGCGATGGCCGTTCGAAGAAAATCTTTCTTCTGTGCCCCTGAATAATTTGGAAGTGCCAACATTGCTTGAATATGAAATTTTTCTTTTAATAAGCCTGAAAGTTTTTCATCGTCTTCAAAACCTAACATGGCTTGTTCATCAAGAGAGAAATCTTTTTTCCTCTTTTCGGCATAACCTAACTTATGAAGGGCGCAAGTATTGACCCACGAAGTGTGACCATCGATTCTAGAAAAGAAGACTGGCGTCTTTGGATAAACTACATCCAACATCTGCCGCGTTGGCTTTAGATCCGTGAAATAATTTTCATTCCAGCCAAACCCTACGAACCATTCTCCTCTGAAATAGGACGCAGCTTGATTCAGTTTTAATAAGTTTTGGGTTGATTTTAGAGAATTCAGATTAAGGCCCGAAAGAACTTCGCCGGTGGCTAAAAAATGAGTGTGGCTGTCGAAAAGGTTTTCTATGATCATAAAGAAGCCCTTTGTTTAGCAAAGGGCTTCGAAAAGTTTAACTTAAATCAGCAAAAATATTATCTAGCGTAGCCGCCATTGTTAGATCCGCCGCCACTTGGTCCACCCGATGGATTCGTACCTGGGGCTGGCGCAAAACCACCACCTGGGACTGAGCTTGCAGGAATTAATGATCCTGAGCCGCCACCCCATTGACCGCTGGCGCCGCCGCCGCCACCACCTTGAATGCCGCTTCCAAGATAGTTTCCACCGCAGTTAGCACCTGCTTGAACACATTGAATTCTGATTTGAAGGCCTTGCAGCTCTTGATAAAGACCCGCAACAACATGCTGACGTTGAATTGCATTTTCCTGGACACGCATCTGCATTTGCATCTGCTCTTGATAGGCTTGCATCTGAGCTTGCAACATTTGCTGCTGCATTTCGAAACCACCGACGCCCATACCGCCACCCATTCCAGGATAGCCGCCCATACCGCCACCCATTCCACCACCAGGAAAGCCGATGCCTCCTCCGATACCTGGAAATCCAATTCCACCGCCGATGCCAGGATATCCCATACCAGGAAATCCGCCGCCACCTGGGTAAGCTCCGCCCATTCCAGGAATTCCGCCGTAGCCGCCACCACCAGGGAAACCGATTCCGCCGCCCATTCCTGGGTAACCGCCGCCATAGCCGCCGCCACCTGGAAATCCGATGCCGCCGCCCATTCCAGGAAAGCCGATTCCACCGCCGATCCCTCCGCCTATACCGCCACCAGGTAAATAAATTCCACCACCCATAGGGCCACCGACTCCGCCGCCCATACCCGGAGGATATCCAAAGACTCCGCCGTTACCGCCGCCATAGCCGCCACCGCCACCAACTCCACCACCCCCACCGCAAGTAAATCCTCCGGCAGAAACTCCTCCAGCTAACGCTCCATAAAAACCATTTAGGAAAAATGGCATTCCATACATAAATGAAGGATACGTTTCTGTTGTTGGAAATCCAATTTTTGCATTATAAGCCGCGCGATTTTTTTCTGCGCTTAATCCTGCGACTGTCGCAATCACACCAACTGCAGACCCTGCCAGTAAAGTTCCCCAGTCAAAGTGTCTTTCTGGAGCTTCACTAACAGCGCCGCCGGCCGCACACTCGTAACAAAACGTACCTTCAGTTTGATACCGCGTGATGGCTTCTTCGAATCTTCTTTTTGCACTGTCAACTCGGTCTGAAGCACGATCTAAACGATCTTCGCCATAAACAGCTAATTGATTATCTAACTTTCTAACTTTAGCAGCTGCGTTTTGATATTTTTGAAGGGCGCTGATACATTTGCTTCTTGTTCGACCCTCGGCCCCTTTAAGATAAATTTCTGATTCGCAAGCCGCCGGAGCTGAAATATTTCCTGGCTGAGATTCATCACAGACTCGATTCCAAATGTCCGCTTGAACGGGTCGTATTGTTTTCAAACTACAAGGAGCCGCATCAACGCTGGCCGTCCCTCTTTTTTTAACAGCATCTACTTTTGTCGGTGATTTATCACATTTTCCATTCGGACATTTTTGCAAGACCGCTGGTGCTGGCTCGGGTGATGGCGAAGGCGCTGAAGCGCTGCAACTTGGATGAACAGAATAAGACGTACAAGAATTTTGATTATCGATATGAGATGCAAAAGTATCGACCCAACGGCCGTCAACAATATCGCCTAAATCTTCCTTGGCACGATCTCTGTCGGATTCTGCTTTATCTTTATCGCTTTCAAGTCGGCGAATTTTAACTTTTAAAGCATCAAGATCTTTTTGTCGTTGGCGAACATCATCCAAGGCATCTCTTGCGCCAGGAGGAATTTGCATTCCGCCACCAGGGCAACCTTGAACAGCTCCAGCCATTCCTGTTCCCGCTTGCATGTAAGCTCCGCCACCCATTTGCTGGGCAGACGCGGGAAACGACATCGCAATAACAAGCCAATAGCTTAGAAAACGACACATGAAATTCATAGATATCCTCTCAACAAACAATTTTCTAAAATGTCATACCTAGGTAAAATCGTCAGAAAGTCGAAATGACTTAAAATGAAATTGTAAAGACTAGACTTAGATCCTGTGTTCATGTCATCCATGACAATCCCTTTAGGCGCTGGACCTTGCCTGCACCTACTTCCAATCTTACACTAAGCACCATGGCAAAGCATATAATTCTTTGTGTTGATGATGAAATAGATAACGTTGAAGCGCTCGAACGATTGTTCAGGAAAAAATATACTGTCTTGAAAGCCACCTCTGGGGATCAAGCCTTACAGTTGCTGGACCAACATCCGGGACAAGTCGCCTTGATCATCACCGATCAACGAATGCCCGAAATGACAGGCGTCGAGTTTTTACAAAAAACCCTGATCGCCTTTCCTGACACCGTCCGAATTCTTCTGACCGGATACACCGATCTGGAATCTGTGATTGCGGCGGTGAATGAAGGACAGATTTATCGATACTTAACAAAGCCTTGGGATCCTATCGATTTAGCCAACACCGTCGAACACGCGATCGACAGATTTTTAATTGGTCGTGAACTGAAACAAAAAAATGCCGATCTTATTTCTGCTCTTCAAGAGCTGCAAATGCTAGATCGTGCAAAAAGTAATTTTATGATTTTAATCAATCATGAACTTAAGACGCCACTGACTTCTTTGATTAGTTTTCTGAGCCTGCTTGTAGAAACAAACCTAAATGAGGAGCAGCAACTTTACGCTGATCGCATTCAACAAAGTACCGAGCGGCTTAAAAACTTAGTCGACGATGTGCTGCTTTTAGTTCGTGCTGAATTAAATCAGCTTTCAATAGAGCGACGGGAAACAATTCTGACCTCGTTTTTACCAGAGCTAAAGTTAGACACGAAAGAACTTTTGATGAAAAAACAGCAAACCGTCAAAGAAAACTTCCAAACCGGAACTTTTCTTTCGGACTCAAGGCTTTTAGGTCAAGTGATGGACCGCCTTATTAATAACGCTGCCAAATTTGGAACTGAAAAAACCGAAATTTTGGTGGACGGTCATCCTTTTGAAAATAAATTTAGAATTTCTGTCACCAATTTAGGTTTAAGCATTTCAGAGGCCGTGATTGAGAAAATCTTTAAGCCATTTTTTATTGATGAAGATATTATGAATCATAGCAAGGGACTAGGCTTAGGACTTTCAGTGGCTCAGGCGATATTGCGAAAACATGGATCTGGTCTGAATATTCGAAATAATCCCGGCGGGGTGTCTGTTTATTTTGATCTTTAATCGCCGGATTTATCGGACGACCCAGCTTAATGAGGCTTAAAAGGAATGCCGTTACCCATGGACTGGCGCTTGCAGCCCTTTTGAATTATGAAAAATCTAATCTCAGTGATCTTCTTTTTTGTCTTTCTAATGGTCTCTTTTTTAGCTCAGGCGACACCCTTAATTGTGTCTCATTTAGTTTTAGGAGAAGAAAAAAAACTCCCCTTGAATTCATCGCGCGTCTGGATTGAAGACAGCAAAGTGATCAAAGCCCAAAATATGGGAGGGTCATTAAAGGTTTCTGGCCTGGCAGAAGGAGTCTCGTTGGTTCGAATCGGAGACCAACCTTATCAAATTTATGTCATCAACCCAAAAAAACAAGAGGCCCTTTTAAGACTTCAAGAAGCTTTGAAAACAATTTTAGGCTTGAAGGTCGAATATAGTCAGGGCGAAACCCAGGTTTTGGGTCAAGTCTTTAGAATCAAAGATTGGCAGACGTTAGCGCAAAACCTGAAAGGTTCAGAAATTAATTATGTGATGAATGCAGAGCTCAGCCATGATCTTAAAATTGAGGCCCAAAAATATTTTGATGCTCTGCTCGTGGAAAATTCTTTAGCCAAGCAAAAACTTTCTTTTTCAGAAGGAGCCTCGATCCGACTTCCTTTAAAACATATTTTTACTGCTCAATACAAAAAGATCCTCAGCCCCTATGGAATTACTGTTTCAGAAGACGCCAGCAGTCTGGCGATGGAGCCCACGATCCGTCTGCAAATCACCGTCGTTGAAGTTCAAAGGGCATGGAGTCAAAAAATTGGGCTTCGCTGGCCCGACAGCTATGAAGCTCAAATATTACCCACGACTTTTTTCGGAGATGCGACAACAACAGCGACGGCAAATTTTTTCGAACAAAGTGGAAAAGGTAAAGTCCTAGCCAGCCCTAATTTAATTTGCCGGAGCGGGAAAGAGGCTGAATTTGTGGCTGGCGGAGAATTTCCCATTAAAATTATGAATTACAAAATGAGTGATGTTGTTTGGAAAAAATACGGTATCGTTTTAAAAGTTAAACCTTTGGCCGACAGTCTTGGACAAATGAGCTTACAAATTGACACCGATGTGTCCAGTATCGATCCGGCACGAACTGTTGACGGAATTCCAGCTATTATTACCCATCATGTTTCAAGCTACTTTGATCTACGATCTTCGCGAACCATTGCACTTTCTGGCCTGATTAAAAATGAGGAAAGTCAGAGCTCAGAAGGCATGCCCTGGCTGTCCCGTCTGCCGGTTTTGGGAGCGCTGTTTTCCAGCAAAGATTTTCGGGAAAATCGAACTGAACTTGTGATTTTTGTACGGCCTGAGATTATTGATTTGCAGTCCGAGCCTGCCGACTTACCTCCGCAACACTTGGTGAACCGAGAGTCTTATGGAAATTAGCAGCATCGTTGTTGAAATTCAAAAAAGCTTAGATGATTTTTCAGGAGAAGACTATCAAATTGGGCCTTCTGCGACGACCGCTTATAATGAAAAATTAAAATCCCGAGTGGATGAAATTCTAAAAAAGTATCCAGAAAACCTACGAATTCGAGTCTGCGATGAATTCTTTGGCTGGGGCCCATTAGAGGAATTAAAGACCGATCCCGAAATTTGCGAAATAATAGTGAATGGCCCTGACTCGATTTGGTTTGAAAAAAAAGGAAAGCTACAAAAACATCATGATATTTTCCTCTCTTTAACCACTTATCGAAATATATTTGATGCGATTTCGCAGTCGGCTCAGGTGCATCCAACGGCAGAATTTCCCATTGTCGATGGTCAGACGGGACCTTTTCGATTGAATATGGTGCGCTCTGAACTTCATAGTGGCGGGGATATTTTAAGCCTTCGAAGACATCCCGAAAATCCTTGGACTTTAGATCAATTAAAATCTGTGGGCTGGTGCCAAGATTGGGAAAAAAACCTTATACAGCATTGGGTTTCATCGGGAAAAAATTTTTTGGTGATCGGCCCGACCAGCTCGGGCAAGACATCCGTTCTGAATGCCTGTCTTTGCGAAACAAAGCCAACCGAGAGATCAATTATTTTGGAGGATAGCTCTGAAATTAAAACCCCCAATGAGGCAAGTTTAAAATTACTGACCCGTAAAGATTCGCAAGGACTTTTGCCGGATGTGACCTTGATGGATTTGCTAAAGACGGCTCTGCGTTTGCGGCCTGATCGATTGGTGATCGGGGAAATGCGTGGCGCCGAGGCTAAAGATTTTTTAATGGCTTTATCATCAGGTCATCGTGGAAGCTTGGGAACCTTGCATGCGGAAGGACCCGCGCAAGCTTTATTGCGGCTTGAAATGTTGGTGCAGCTGGGCGCGCCCCAATGGAATCTGACGGCGATTCGTCGATTGATTCATATGTCCCTGGACGGAATCTTGGTCACAGGCCGCGATTCCCAGGGACAACGAAAATTTAAAGGACTTTATGCCATTGCTTCTTTAGAAGACTCTGGATTTACCTTAGATAAGCTGGGCTCAGAAATCTTTTCCAAAATTTCTTCAGATAAAGGCGCTTCGCTTTCTTTAGCCATGGTCTGAGGCACACGCGTTTCAAAAAACTTTTGAGTGCTGTCCTTGATGATTTTTACTTTGGCAGCTTCTGCACTGTTTTTATAAGTGACTGGATCAAGAGGTCGATCATTAGCAAGTCCGCTCATTGAAATTTTATCTTCGATAGCAGCTGTTGTAACTTTTCCTTCGGGGCGGCCAAAGGCAGGAGCTCCAGGGCGAACCGGTTGCGAGTTTGAAACATCCACCGACCGAGTTCGCGCATTTGCAGCAATAATTCCGCTGATTTTCTCCATAACACCTCCGTGTGCAACCAAGAGTCATCATGACTCCTGAATGTATTATCGGAAAAGAATGGATCAACTTGAGACATCCCGTCGACAACTAGCCTGGACCAAGGACTTATTTCTTCGAGTCTTCCAATGCCTTTTCAGCCAGCGAACTGAGCTTCACACCCACTTCGGCCAATTGGTCACGAGTCACTTCGCTAGGGCAATCAGACATCAAGCACGAAGCTTTTGCTGTCTTTGGAAAGGCAATCACTTCGCGAATCGCTTCAGTATCGCAAAGAATCATCACGAGACGGTCCATTCCCCAAGCAATGCCTCCGTGCGGAGGTGTTCCGTATTTAAGCGCTTCTAAGAAAAATCCAAACTTCGCTTCGGTTTCTTCAGGAGTCATCCCTAAAAGTTTAAACATCGCTGATTGAATTTCATTGCGATAAATTCGAATGCTTCCGCCCGCAATTTCATAACCATTGCAAACTAAGTCATAAGCTTTGGCTAAAATTTTCCCGTAAGCTTTTTCGTTATTTGTCATCAGATCTTGAAAGGATTCGTCCTTCGGAGAAGTAAATGGATGATGCCTTGGCACCCACCGCTTAGCATCGGGTGAAAATTCTAACATTGGGAAATCGACAACCCAAAGAAAACGATCTTTCGTTTTATCAATCAGGTTAAGCTCTTTACCTAAGTGCAAACGCAAGACCGATAAAGAAGCGCAGGTCGTATCGAAGTCATCGGCCACCACCAAGGCCGCATCGCCGCTCCCACCGCCACAGATTTGAAGCATCGATTTTAAATCTTCGGGACTAAAAAATTTTGCAATGGATGATGTGATCGCACCCTCAACCTCAGACTTAATCCAAACCAGACCCTTGGCTCCGGATTTTTTCGCAAGATCGGTCAGCTTATCCAATTGCCCCCGAGAAAATTTTCCACCGCCGGGAATAGCAATTCCACGCACGACACCCGACCGAGCGATAACATCATCAAAAACTTTAAAACCTTTGCCGTTAACAATTGATTTTAGATCTTTGATTTCGAGTCCAAAACGAACATCCGGCTTGTCACTTCCATAGCGATCCATGGCCTCTTGGAAAGTCATTCGTGGAACATCTCCGATGTCAACGCCACGAAACTGTTTCCATAATAAACGCAGTAAACCTTCGTTCATTTTAATAATATCATCCACATCGATAAAAGACATTTCAATATCAATCTGAGAAAACTCGGGCTGACGATCAGCGCGAAGGTCTTCGTCCCGAAAACATCTGGCAATTTGAAAGTAACGGTCAAAATTAGCAACCATTAAAAGCTGCTTTAATAATTGTGGCGACTGCGGAAGCGCATAAAAATTTCCTGGATTAACCCGTGAAGGAACTAAATAATCACGGGCCCCCTCGGGTGTACTTTTAAATAAAATGGGCGTTTCAACTTCGATAAAACCATTATCAGAAAGATAGGTCCTGACCGTTTGGGCGACTTTATGTCTAAGGAAAAGCTGCTTCTGCAAACGCGGTGATCTAAGATCCAGATATCTGTATTTTAATCTTAACATTTCATTGACGTTTTCATCATCAATTTGAAAGGGCAAAACGGCCGAAGGATTTAAAATTTCGCAGCGTTGTGCCTCAATTTCAATAGCGCCAGTTTGAATTTTAGAGTTCCGCATCCCTTCAGGTCTTTCGCGCACAATCCCTTCAACGGCCAGGACGAATTCACCACGCAATTCCTTGGCCGCAGAAGTTTCAAGTTTATTAGGATCCAGGACAACCTGAACCAGACCTTGTCGATCACGAAGATCAATAAAGACCAGGCTTCCATGATCTCGGCGCGTGCCAACCCAGCCCATCAAGGTCACTTTTTGACCCACATGCTTTTGATTTAAATCGCCGCAGTAGTGAGAGCGCTTCTGTTCAATTACAAACTTCATAAAATTTCCTTAAACCTTTGATCTGTCGTGAAACCTTGATACTGACACAGTGTCACCACGAGGTCAAAATCAGTTTTGGTGGACAGTGCTGGCACAGACGGATTAGATTGGGTTTATGCCAAAATTTAAGATCGAGCACCCATCCACAAAAAACGCTGACGAAACCTATAAAACAATTAAGGGTTTTCTGAGCAAAGACAATGAAATCGCCAAGCTTGATGCAAAGGCGCAATGCACTTTCAATGATTCGAAAAAAAGTGCTTCCATCTCTGGATCGCAGTTTAAGGCCGAAATGAATGTTGCCGCCGAAGGTCCGAACAGCCAGATCAACATCACGGTGGATCTTCCATTCCTGTTAATGCCTTTTAAAGGAAAAATTCAAGATTCTCTGGTTAAAATGTTGAAAAAACACTTGGCTTAAAAAGTAAATATCATGGCTAAAAAAGGCATTTCAAAAACAACTCTAAAAACGACCCGTCGCTCTGAAAAGCCGCTGACGAAACCTGGTCCGAAGCCGAAAAAAAAACCAAAAAATGTGGTGGCTGAAATCGTCACTGAAAATAGCCTGCCGGCTGTTGTTGAAGACTCTTTAGAAGCCTCTGATCAAGACCTTGAAAAGCTGATCAAAGTGGCTGGCGTCCCGACCCAACTTCCAGCCCTTGTCCCCAGCAAAGGTCTGACAAGCACAGATCCCTTGGTCATGTATCTTAATGAAATTAGAAAATATCCTGTCCTGACTCGGGAAG
Source organism: Pseudobdellovibrionaceae bacterium (assembly GCA_043779185.1). Lineage (GTDB taxonomy): Bacteria > Bdellovibrionota > Bdellovibrionia > Bdellovibrionales > Bdellovibrionaceae > JAYWDA01. The sequence continues at coordinate 15,760 of JAYWEQ010000024.1, read as the reverse complement.
AGGAATTGCAGCTTGCGCAAAAATTCGTTGAAACCAAGGATCCAGAAATTGGTCAAACTTTAGTAAAGTCTAATTTGCGATTTGTCGTGAAAATTGCGGCCGAGTATTCTCGCTTTGGCGCCCGAATGATTGATCTAGTTCAAGAGGGCAATGTTGGGCTGATGCACGCGGTCCGAGAATTTAATCCGTACAAAGGCAATCGTCTGATCACTTATGCGGTGTGGTGGATTCGTGGCTACATTCAAGAATATCTGATGCGCCAATATTCTTTAGTTCGGATTGGCACAACCCAAAATCAACGAAAGCTTTTCTACCAGCTACAAAAACAAAAGGATGCTTTAGATGCCATGGGTGAGGGTCCGAATTTGGCTTTGTTAAGCCAGCGACTGGGGATTCCTGAGGACGAAATTACATCTATGGCGCAACGGCTTTCGGGCCGAGATATCAGCCTGGACCGGCCTGTGGATGATGACTCTTCAAAAACATTTCAAGATTTTCAAAAAGATAATAAAGATGACGTCCCTGTTGATGTTCGCCTAGCCAATGAGGAACAGCTATCAATCTTAAGAGATAAGATCGAAGAAATTCGGCCTGAACTTTCAGAACGTGAAAAAATTATTTTAGATGAGCGCATCTTAAACGATGAACCCCTGACATTACAAGAGATCGGCAAAAAACACGGCATCACCCGCGAAGCCGTTCGCCAAATGGAAGCGCGATTAATGAAGAAAATTAAATCGCGCATGTTGGGTGAGGAAAATTAAGCGACTTCCATTTCGCCAGCACCAAGGCTTGCGGTCAATTTGGCTCGCAGTCGTTGGACGGCTTGAGCGTGCAATTGCGAAACACGGCTTTCAGTAACTCGTAAAACTTGGCCGATCTCTTTTAAATTTAGATCTTCAAAGTAATACAGCGAAAGGACCAAACGTTGGCGTTCTGGCAGCTCTTCGATGGCAGAAGCCACTAAATCTTTAATGGTTTTAATATTTAATTGATTGTAGGGATTATTTAATCTTGAACCTTCTAAAAGATTGAGGATCGATTTTTTATCGGTATTACTGAAAGTCTGAGCATCATCGATTGACAGTAAGCTGACCGGTCGCACTTGATTGACCAAATCATGGAACTCATCCATTGAGATACTTAAAGCTGTTGCAACTTCTTCATCGGTGGCGGATCTGCCAAACTCAGATTCTAAATGAACAATTGTCTTATCTAAAACTTTTGCTTTATCGCGGATCGAGCGCGGCACCCAATCTTGCGCCCTTAATTCGTCAAGAATGGCTCCGCGAATTCGAAATTCAGCGTAGGTTTTAAATTTATTATCACGCGAGGGATCGTACTTATCGATCGCATCCATCAAACCGATCACGCCGGCTGACATCAAATCATCAAGCTCAATATTAGAAGGCAAGCGCACAGCAATTTTTTGTGCAATAAATTTAATGAGGGGGGCATATTCTTTGATCAGCTGATCTTTTTGCTTTTGAGTCAGCCTTTTTGGCTCTTCTTTGTACTTTTTTAGCAGCGCTGCATTTTTAGCCATTTTTACCCCTGATTGATATATTCTAGCAAACGTATCCCAGACCTAAAAGTCCAATTCAAAAAACTCGCTCTAAGCTACACCGATGACCTGCTCCCAAAATTTTTGAAGACCACTGGCTGTCTCAGTTTGAGAATGCAAACGAATAAGTCTTGGAACCATTTGCCCAATCGCCAAAGCTGAAGCGGAGTGAGGCTCGTGCTTGACGACAAGACGCTGCATTTGATTGTTCATTCGAAGAACAGGGTCCTGCGGAATACTTCCTAAGTAGTCCAGTCCAATGTTTAAAAACTTACTAGTGACATCTGAAAATCTTTGATAAAGCCGCAGTCCTTCCATTTCATCTTTTACTTGATTACAAATTAATGAAAAATGGGCTTCGCGATGCTTTTTATTCAAGACTTTAATCAAGGCATAACAATCTGCTAAGCTTGAAGGATCTGGCGTCAGAATCACAGCTTTTGTGTCTGCGGCGGAATTGAAATAGAGGACGTTTTCACCAAGCCCCGGTGACGTGTCGATCAGCATGACGTCAAAATCTTGAGGCAAAGCGCTGACCTTATCAACTAAGGATCTTCGACTAAAATGATCTAAATTTTGCAGTTCGCTCACCCCCGAGCCGCCTGGGATCAGAAAAATATTTGGCATCACTTCAATTAAAATCTCATTGATGGTTTTTTCGCCAGTGATGACGTCGTGGATTGTCCCATGGGGTCTGACGCTGAAAAAGATATCGATGTTAGCCATCCCCATATCGCCATCAAAAATTAAGACTTTCTTTCCCATTTGAGCTAATTTGAAAGCCGTGTTGGCAACGATCGTGGATTTGCCAACGCCGCCTTTTCCCGACGAAATACTGATCACTTTTGTCTTACGTCCTTGCATACTTATCACCTCAACTCGCCGAAGCGTCTTCGAATTTATACTGTGTGATCTTCATCAATAAATCTAAAACTCTTTCTCGTGTCGCGTACTCAAAATCTTCAGGGACTCTTGAGCCTATACCAAAAGAGTGAATGGGACATTGATGCCTTTTCATAAAATTATAAATCGTTCCATGCTGAATCGACTGATCAATGGCCGTAAAAATAACGTCATCAAAACCAATCACTGAGTATCTTCTTGCTAAATCTGCGGTGTCAGAATCTTTTGCCATAGATGAAACCACAAAATGATACCGAGTGCTTAAATCTTTGGATGGCAAAATATTTCGGAGCTTTTGAATTTCTTCTTGGTTTTTTAAACTAAAGCTTGGAACGTCCACTAAAACCGTGTCGACTTGGGATAAAAATTTAATTATTTTTGACCAATCTTCGGGACCCCGAATGATCGCGAAGGGCACGTTTAAAATCTGTGCATAAATTCTTAATTGATCAGCCGCACCGACTTTAAAAGTGTCGGTGGTAAATAACGCCACTTTTTTGCCTTGATTGATGACTAAGTCACTGGCCATTTTTACTAATTGCGAAGTTTTACCGCTGCCGGCTCCGCCCATAAAAACATGGATTTTTTCAGAAACAGTCGTTTCGATCCGAGTCGTTTCCAAAATATGTTTTGCAACCCATCCCTCGATCAGGGATTTATTTTTTAATTTTGCAACGGGTACGGTCTCTTGAACTTGGTTTAAAATATCAACGACAAAGTCTTCTGAAACACCGGTCTGCACCAGTCTTTCAAACATAAAACTAAGTTCAAAAGGAAGGCCATAGCTTTGACCTGGATAAGAGCTTACAAACTGCTGCGGCATATTTTCAAATCGATTCAGTAAATCCTTCAGTCCCGCAATTTCATTTTTCAACTGATTGATCTCGGCTTTTTCAACGGGACCGGATGGTGCTGGTGCTGCTGCCATTTTTAACGTCGGGGCCGAAGTTGCGACCTCTTCTTGCCAGGTGTTATTGGCAAAGCTGGACCAGGCGCGCTGAGCTGCATTTTTAATGCGGGCATTAGCAACTTCCTCTTGCCGAACCTGGGCTTGAGTATCATCAATTTCTATATATCTTTGACGAGTCACGGCCTTGGGCTGATTGTCCAAATGTGTTTTGACCATGTTTTCAATAAATGTTTTTTGAACTTTTGCAGGGCTTTGCTGAAAGCGCTGTTTATCCCGATCATTAATTCTAGATTCAACGAATCTTTTTTTGTGCAAAGTGTCTTCACTGACAGCAGCTGTAATTTCGACGCTGCCTTCGCCAACAAGTCCAAAGCTTTTATTGTTATCGCGGGCTGAAAGAATGATGGCATCAGGACCCAACTGGGTCTTGACCATCTCTAGGGCTTCTTTCATCGTTCGGGCTTCAAATTTCTTAACCTGCATTTCCCAACTCCACGTAAGCTATTGATTTAACGTTAGCCTCTGCCACTAATTCATTATGAGATAAAACAACCAGCTGAGGAATAAATCGCGAGGTCAGACGATAAATATGTCGCCTTGAGGTCGGATTGGTCAGCAAAATTGGCTGACCAGCAATTTCTGGATGAGTTTCAACGGTCATCGCAATCTGGTTAATCAACGCATGCGCTGAGTTCGGGTCCATCACCAATTGGATACCCTGTTCCGTTTGCAATAAGGAATTTGCAATTGTCTCTTCAACTCTTGGATGAAGCGTAATGACTGGAATATTTCCAAGCTCGGTCGTGTACTTAGCCGTAATTCCACGTGCTAAACCTTTACGTACGCCCTCAGTTAAAACATCAGCGTCTTTTGATTTAGGAGCGTCGTCAGCCAAGGTCTCAAAAATTGTTAACAGATCCCTGATGGAGACTTGTTCGCGCAAAAGATTTTGCAAAACGCGAACGACAGTTCCAAGTGGCAATAGATCAGGAATAAGCTCTTCGACCACTTTAGGATTTGTTTTCTTAAAGTTTTCAATCAGACTTGATGACTCTTGCCGTCCCAGCAATTCATGGGCGTGCGTTCGAATAATTTCAGTCAAGTGTGTGGCCATCACTGTCGGCAGATCGACAACAGTGTATCCTGAAATTTCGGCTTCTTCTTTTCGGGCCGGAGATATCCACATCGCATCAAGGCCGAAGGCAGGTTCTTTTGTTGGAACACCCTCAACTTTTGCAGTGACATTGCCGGGATCCATCGCCAGCATACATTCGGGACGAAGCATTCCGCCGCCCACTTTATTTCCTTTAATGAGCAATCGATATTCGCCAGGAGCTAATTGCAAATTATCCCGGATATGAATACTAGGAACGATGATTCCCAAATCCAAGGCAAATTGCTTACGAATACTGACGATCCTTTCAAGTAAATCACCGCTTTTATCGGATTCAACCACATTGATTAAGCCGTAACCTACTTCAAGCTCGACCATATCCAATGGCAGCATTGTTTCGATATTTTCTTTTTTCGGTCCCATTGAAATTGCGTCTGTTTTCTTTTTTTCAATTTCAATCGCTTCGGTTTTGTATTTTGTAATCACCCAAGCCACTGAAGCAAAAACGAAAGCTAGAAAAAGAAATGGGGCGGTTGGCAACCCAGGAACAAGGGCCAAAAGGCCAATCACCGTTGCTGTCACATAAACAGCTTTGGGATTCATTAATAATTGCGAGGTGATTTCATGGCCCATATTTTCACCGGTGCCAGAACTTCGAGTCACAATCGTACCCGCCGCGGTGGAAATAATTAAAGCTGGAATCTGAGATAACAGTCCGTCTCCGATGGTTAACATCGTGTAGTATTTAGCGGCCGTTCCAATATCTAAATTCTTTTGAATCACACCAATTAATAGACCACCGATAATATTAATTAAGGTGATGATAATACCAGCGATGGCGTCTCCTCTGACAAATTTCGAGGCACCATCCATGGCTCCATAAAAGTCAGCTTCTTGCTCAATTTCACGACGGCGCCGACGAGCTTCAGTTTCATTGATCAGCCCGGCGTTCAGGTCGGCATCAATAGACATTTGCTTTCCTGGCATCGCATCCAAAGTAAAGCGAGCGGCCACTTCAGCGACGCGCCCCGAACCCTTGGTGATGACTATGAAGTTGATGACTATTAAAATAAGGAAGACAATAAATCCAATAACGTAGTTATTTCCCACCACGAAATTACCAAACGCATTGATCACTTCACCAGCCGCTTTGGGACCTTCATGACCGTGAGTCAAAATCAATCGCGTTGTTGCGACATTCAGGGATAACCGATACAAAGTGGTTATTAAAAGCAGCGACGGAAACGAAGTGAAGTCCAAGGCTCGCTTGGTGTAAACAGAAACCAATAAAATCAATAAACTAAGACCTAAAGACAAGCTCAGGGCTAAATCCAAGACAATCGGTGGCAATGGAATAATCATCACCGACAAGATCGCAAGTAAGCCCACGGCGATCAAAAGATCGGTGTTCTTAGTATATTTTTCGAATTTTTTCAGAAATTGAAAAATATCTTCCATTATCTTTTACCCGACTTTCTTTTCTTGAGTTTATAAACATAAGAAAGAACCTCAGCCACGGCGACAAAAAGCTCACGGGGAACCACTTGGCCAATTTTTAGAGTCTTATAAATGGTCCTGGCTAAAGGCTTATTTTCTACGATTGGAATATTGTGCTCACGGGCTATTTCTCTAATTTTTTCAGCGATCAAATCAGCACCCTTTGCAATCACTTGCGGCGCCGGCAATTCGGCTGAATACTTTAAAGCAATCGCGATATGGGTCGGATTGGTCACGATGACATCGGCTTTAGGAATATCGGCCATCATTCGTTTATTAGCCATTTCCCTTTGGATGCGGCGGATCCGAGCTTTAATCATCGGATCCCCTTCTCGCTGCTTGACCTCTTCTTTAACTTCTTGCTTGGTCATCATCATTTTGCGCTCTAAGTCCCAACGCTGAAAAAAATAATCGCCCAAAGCTAATGCTAAGGAAATAATTCCCACCGAAAAACATAACTTAAAAACAATCGTGCCAATGTAGACCAGCATTTGTTCGATTGAAAAAGTCATTAACTTTGGAATTTGAACCACTTCGGATTTTAAAAGAAAATAAAGAACAACGCTGATCCCAACCATTTTTGCAATCGACTTTAACCATTCCACAAGTCCGCGCAAAGAAACAATTCGTTTGAATCCCTCAAGTGGGTTAATTTTATTAAAGTCTGGCATCAGAGCATCTTCAACTTGCAAAAATCCAAGCTGAAACACGTTGGCAGCCACTCCTAAAACCATCGCGATTCCAACTAAAGGCATCGTCATAATGACTGCCTTGTAACCGACAAATTTTAAAAGATCTCCGTATTCGCCTTGTCGAACAGTTTTCACCATGTCCGGCCCAAAGGTGTAGTTGAAAAGATCAAATATATTAGCAAATAAAAATCGCCCAGCCGCGTACATACCCAAGGCCGCCAACAACAAAATCAAAGCACCGCCCAACTCACGGGTGTGAGCCACTTGACCCCGCTTACGGAATTCTTCCCGCCGCGCGTCCGTCGCCTGTTCTGAGCGTTCGCCCTGTTCGTCAGACATTAATGCCCTTCATCAGCTGCAGTAAATTCACGGCAACAACTTCAATCAAATTATTAAGACCATTCATATACAATGGGATGCAAATGATCATGACTCCTAAACCCAACATGACTGTGACAGGAAAACTTGTGACTAAAACATTCATCTGAGGAATGGCTCGCCCTAATAAACCCAACGACACCTGACTGAGCAGAATCGCCACCAGAACAGGCGCGCACATTTTCACTGTGATCAGTAGAATTGTTTGACCAAAAAGAGCGACTTCAGAAAAAGCGCCCATATTAAATCTTAATTGACCTACTTTGATGAAATCAAAACTTTGCGCTAAAGCACCGATCAGCATGTGGTGCCCATTCACCATAAAAAAGAAAAGCATTCCCAAGATACTATAAAATTGTTCAATGATATTTCCTGGACTGCCTAATAAGGGATTAAACATCTGCCCAGCACTGAGGCCGATAGAATTTGAAATCAACTGACCCGCCATGGAGACAGTATAAAAAAACATTCGACTGAAAAATCCTAAGCTGATGCCGACAAGAACTTCACGTCCCGCCAAGGAAATTAAATCATTTGTAAGACCGTCATAAACTTTTGAATCGACTGGAATTGATGGAAAAAGACAGATCGCTAAAGTGACACACAATAAGACTTTGGCGTGAGCACTGATTTGAGCACTGCCAAAAACGGGCGAAGCCACAATAAAAGAAATCATTCTGATTAGAACCAGAGAGAAAACAAGCACTTTCACTTCAGACATCATGTAAAGACTGTTCATTACTCCCTGACCAGCGCTGGAAGACTTTCAAATAAATTGATCGTGTATTGGCTCATCACATCCATCATCCACGGACCTGCTAAAACGATGACAATCGCAACCACAATCATTTTTGGAACAAAGGTCAGCGTCGCTTCATTAATTTGTGTCAGAGCTTGAAAAATACTAACGCCCAATCCAACCACCAGAGTGCTGATCAAAAGTGGCGCTGCCAACATCGCCGTTGTCCTTAAAGCATCTTGGCCTAAATGAATAATCAGATCTTCAGTCATTTTTCACCTCACCCGAAACTTTTAACCATAGAGCCAACAATCAAGGCCCAACCGTCCACCAGAACAAAAAGCATTATTTTGAAAGGTAACGAAATAACAATCGGCGGTAGCATCATCATTCCCATTGCCATTAAGACACTGGAAGCGATGATATCGATCACTAAAAATGGAAGAAAAATAATAAATCCGATTTGGAATGCCGTTTTTAATTCTGATAAAACAAAAGCCGGGACTAAAGTCAGGGTCGGAACATCGGCGCGGGTTTTAGGGCGCTCTATTTTAGAAAGTTTAATGAATAAACCTAAGTCCGCATCACGCGTTTGGGAAAACATAAATTTTCTTAAAGGCGCCAAGGATTTTTCGATGGCTTGATCTTGCGAAATTTTTCCTGACATAAAGGGCTGAATGCCATTTGTATTCATTTCAGTCAGGGCAGGACTCATGACAAAAAATGTGAGGAACAAGGCTAAGCCAACCAGCAGCTGATTCGGCGGCATCTGTTGAACGCCTAAAGCTTGGCGTAAAAAAGACAACACGATAATAATACGAGTAAATCCAGTCATCATAATCAGGATGGCCGGTGCTAAAGTAAGAACAGTTAAAATCATCACCAGCTTAATCGCACTGACGATTTCTGTAGGATTATCGGTGGTTTTAAATCCTAAGTTAACGCTTGGTAAGGTCACCTGAGCCCAAGCTGAAGTCCCCATCAGCATCACTGCAAAACCAACTAATGTGACGAAGATCCAACGAGGATTTAGTTTCACTGAAAATTCCTCATGCTCTTAAGACGACGATGAACAATGTCTTTAATTCCAGAAATCGCAAAATCTTCTTCTTGGGTTGTCGAATGGGCCTCGACCTCCACTTGCTCGTTTAAAGTCTTAGAAAACGTTTTGGGCATCTCTTCCGGAATGTCTTCATCTAGTAAAGATAAAGATTTTACTAAATTAATATTTTGATCCGTGATGCCGATCAAAATGGACTCACCGGCCACCCGCACCAGAGCCAGGCTCTTTTTAGGCCCAAAATGATGCTGCGATAAAACTTTAATCTGCGCCTGTGTCTTCGCATTCTTTGGCATTGAATACTTTCTTAAAAAATAAAAAGCTCCGCCTGCTAACAAGGCTAAAATGGCCAGGCTATAAATGACTTTCCCAATCATTCCTTCCGAAGCAACGGCTTTTTTAGGAGACTCTAAGTTCAGCGGGATCTCGGTTTCCGCCGGAGTCTCAACCACAGGTTTTGAAATTTCTTCGGCCCCTAAAGCTAAAGGCGCTTGGAAGAAAACAACAAAAGCTAAAATTAAAATTGAGAAAATTGTTTTCATAAAGTCCTTACTTATTCAGCTGTTCAACACGCTCGGAAGGAGAAATAATATCCGTTAAACGCACGCCAAATTTTTCGTTAACAACAACGGCCTCGCCACGAGCGATCAGCTTATCGTTGACTAAAACTTCCATAGGCTCACCGGCTAACTTATTAAGTTCGATGACACTTCCCTGCGTCAGGTTTAAAAGATCACTGACAGGCATTTTCGTTCGGCCTAACTCCACAGTGACCCTGAGCGGAATGTCCAAGATCATCTGTAAGTTTCGATCTTTGGTCGTTGAAACGTGACTTGCGCCATCGCCTCCTCCACCGGATGAACCATGACCCTCAGACTTGTTGTCCATCGCAGATGTCATCGCCTCTGCTTCTTGAGCTAATTTCTCGGCTAGGTTGTCTAGATCATCGACCACTTAAAAACCCCCTTACTTTTCTATTGCACGCGTGACTTGCACGGCGACTGTGCCGTGATGGTTTCCGTAATATCCCTTAAATTTTGCAACGCCTTCAACTTGGACATTCAATTCGCCTGTCGCATCTTGCGTTAAGGGAATAACATCTCCGGCTTTCATCTCCATTAAATCTTTAAGAAGAATTTCTGTTTCTCCAAGGCTGACTTTGATATCTAACCTTGTATCCATTAATTGTTCTTTAATAATTGCTGTCCAAAGTTTTTTATCGGTCTGGTCTGATTCAACTTGGAAGCCATTAGAAAGTTTTTGCTTGATGGGCTCGATGGTGGAATAAGGAATGACCATCGAAATCGTACCCGTGGCATTTTCAAGCTCGACATCAAATGTCGAGGCAATAACAACATCCGTTGGAGGAACAATTCCTACAAACTGTGGATTCACTTCGGTTCGAACAAAAGAACAGCCAATTTTTTCAACAGAGGCCCAAGCATTTTCTAGGTCATTGATCCCAAGCTCGACAACTTTACGAACAATACTGAGCTCGATGGGTGTGAAGTCTTTTCCATCTATTTTTGTATAAGGTCGATCTGCTCCGCCAAAAAAACTGTCGACCAGGGCATAAGCAAGTTTACTTTCGATGACCATCAGGGCTGATCCGCGCAAGTTTCCAAAACGCAGAACACTCATACAAGTTGGCAAAGGTAGGGTATTAATAAATTCGCCAAATTTAAGAAACTCAGTGCTGGTCAAAGTGATTGAGGCAATTTTACGAAGTGATGATGACAAGCTGACGCGAAAAGCACGCATGAATTTTTCATAGATCACTTCCAGCTGTGGAAGACGTCCACGGATAATTCGATCCTGACTGGTCAGGTCATAGGCCACGACTTTTTTGTCATCAATCCCACGCATACTATTGCCGTGGTTATCGGCCTTAGAACTATCGGTGTTCGATACTTCCCCTTCCGAAACGGCGGCAAGGAGGGCGTCAACTTCACTTTGGGATAAGACCTGATTCATGGTTGATCCTTAATTATAGATAAAGTCAGTAAAAAAGACGTTAGTGATTTTGCCTTTAGTTAAATACGAGTTAATGGTGTCCTTGATTTCATTACGAAGATTATTTTTTCCTTCTTTATTTGAAACCTCTTCATAGGTTTTCGAAGAAAGAATAATAATAATATAGTCTCGGATCTGGGCTTTGCGTTTCTCAATTTCTTCCGAAGCGCCGTCGCCTTTTAATTCTAGCTCCATATTTACTTTGGCAATTTTGCGACCCTTCGATCCTGCTAAGTTCACAATAAAAGTTTCTAAAGGAACCACTTTTCCAACAAAAGATTTTTCTTCGTGCTCTTCTTTTTCTTGAGCTTCTTTTTCGCCGTTGATCACATGTTCAATTTTTGGCTCGGCGGCATCTTTTTGCCGACCTTTAAAAAGCATGAAGCCGACGGCTCCAACGATGATGACGTTAATAATGGCGACAGCCATCCAAAGAACAGGCTTTTGTCCTGATCCCCCGCTTCCAGATGCTGATGCTTCCTGTGCGGCGGCTGCTTTTTCCTCTGCCACTCCATCCTCCTTGATATGAGCGAACACTACTCTGCATTACTCACAGCAACGAAAGTGCCAACTAGTCTTAGGTAGATATGTGGTGGGTAAAGACATCTATTTGAAGATGGAGAAATTAAAGAACGTGAATTCTGTGCGAACAAGTCATGATTTTGACAATCAATGCGTTTCTTCTGACAGCATCGATGAGACAGACTGGACCAAAGTAGGTGTTAATAATCCATTTGTCGCCATGATCGCATTTTTGTAAGGATCGTAAGATTTTCCTCTGTAAGTCACGACTTCGCCGCCGGCTTCTTGCACTAAAAGTAAGCCCGCCGCTGTATCCCAGGGGCTTAAGTTTCTCTCCCAAAAAGCGTCAAAAACACCGCGCGCCACCATACAAAGGTCGTAGGCTGCAGCCCCAGCTCTGCGAATTCCCCGCGACACACGGACTAAATTCGAAAAGATTTTCAGCTGTTCATCTAAAGCTTTCGTGTCATCGGCAAAAAATCCCGTGGCGAGGAGCGAATTTTTCAATTCCTTGGTGGGACTGACTTTGATCGGCTTGCCATTCAAGAAAGCGCCACCGCCGCGAATGGCTGTGTAAGTTTCATTCATCATCGGCACATCAATCACAGCAATTTGAATTTGTCCTTGATACTCTAGACCTAAACTGATGCAAAAAATCGGGAAGCGATGAATGTAGTTTGTTGTTCCATCCAAGGGGTCTAAAATCCAGCGCGGCTTATCGGTGGCCGGAGACCCGACCTTGGTCCCTGTCAAATAAGCCTCTTCTTCTCCTAAAAACTCTGATTCTGGAAAAAATTTCTGAAGCTGCTTTTTAATAATATCCTCAGAAGCTTTGTCGGCTTCACTGACAAGACCGGCATGCAGCTTTTCTTCAATATGTTCTAAGTGCCCATAATGTTTCAGCAAAATATCGCGACCCAGGCGACAGGCTTGGATGGCTTTTAGAAGAACATCCTGATTATTATAGCTTTTCATCATCATCACCCCGGATTGACGGAACCATCACCGAGAGGCTAACATAGTATTAAGGCCAATGGAATGGCCGGTTAACAATTGAACTTGATCGTTCGATCGCGAGGAATGAATGGCTGCTAAATCAGATGCAATAGTTAAATTAGTCTTGGTGTTTGTGATCTCTTTGTTATCTTTTGCGGTCGGCACTTTTGTCGGCAAAAAGTACAGCGATCAACAGCATAAAATGGCGGCTTACGAACCGACGAAAGAAGAATCTTCAAGTCGTCATGTCGCGTCCGAAAAAGAAGTCGGCAAAGCCGGCGCTATGAGCGACGAAGAAATTGCAAAATTAGCAGAAGAATTTGTCACCGACGAAACCGATACAAAAGAAGCAAAACCTGAAGTCGCTAAAGCTGAGGAAGCTCGAACGCCCGCGGCCACAACGGCAAAAACGGCTGAAGTGGCTCCGGCAGCTCCAATGAAAGTGGCTCAAACGATCGTTGAAGGTAAACATGCTGTGGAAGCAAAACCCGCGGCCGCTCCAATGGTTGCTAAAGGTCCCCGCTTACCGGCGGCCCTTCCGCAAAATGTAGCGCAGTACCCAGCTGGAAAATTTACTGTGCAAGTGGCCTCTTTTAGCAGTGAAGACGATGCTAAAAAAAGAGCCGAAGATTTAAAAAACAAAGGCTACAGTGCTTTTTATTTACCAGCTAAAGTGAATGGGCAAAACTGGTTCCGCGTCAGCGTCGGTCAATTTCCGACAGAAAACGAAGCTAAGTCTTACCGCACAGAGTTTATGCAAAAGTCAAAAATTGAAAGTGCCATCATTCAAAAAATGACGAACTGATTTTATAAAATTTTAAATGAACTTAAAGGGCGGCTGAAAAGTCCGCCCTTTTTTTTAGAACTGAACAGATATTCTTGCGAGCCCATCAGGATTTGGATTGGGATCCAAATTTTGGCCACTGATCAAACGGGCCTCAAGAAATAAAACGACGTGCTTGAAAACCTCATACTCGGCGCCCAAGCCAGTCGCCACTGTCCACTTATTTCCCGAGCCAAGATCTTGTTTCAAACTATAAAAATGGGTTGTCACTTGTTCTTGATAAACACCCGCTCCCCCACCCATCGTGGTTCGAAATCCATGATTTTTATAAAACGAATAGCGATACCAACCCAGCAAATCTTGAAAGCTGCGTTCAACATGATAAGTTTCGTTGCCACTGCTTTCGCCAAAGCGAGAATACTCTATCGAAAATAAATGTCGATCAAGACGCAGACCTAAAGCGACATTGACGGGCTCTCGAGGTTCAAGGACAGGATTGGTCGAAGCTTCCATACGGCGCTCGACCCCAAACAGAGAAACAACCCACTGAACTGGAGTCGATTCATACTTTTCCAAGACAGGCAAAACCTCGACGCCTTCGAAGCTCTTCCAACCCTCATCGACGTCTTTAACTTTAGCGAAAGCAGAGCCCGTCAGCAGAATAAAAAGAATAAATATATTCGCTGCTGTTTTCATTTAGATTCACCGGTGCAGGTTGATTTATGATTGATCAGCCGCTCGTATTCTTTGCAGTGAACGCGAATCAGTTCAGGATTTTTTGAGCGAAAAAGCTCCATCACATTTTCGGGCTGAAGGGCCGTGTGATTTTTATTCTTTAAAATATTTTCCCGCAAATCCTGAAGCAAGCCAATCATTTGTTGAACCAGTGCCGTCTGCGCATTGGCGTCTAAATCTTTTCCATCGGCCGTTTTATTCAAGCCTCGAAAAAATCGCGCATAGACATTTCCCATGGCGTAGGCATATCGCCCTCCGATATCTTGGATGGTGTCCAAGGCTTTCTCTTTGTTGTCAGAATGAAGGTAGGGCTCAAAAAAACTATCTAATTCCGCCTGACGATCTTGCGGAGAACGGAAAGCCGCTTCGACAGATTCCTGGGAAGGTTTTTCCAAGGACCGATTTTGCTCGGCCGGAATGGAGGCTGAAACAAACTTTTCGTCCCGCGAATAAACCCAACCCCAATAATCAGCTAAACCTTCGTTCAAAGATTTAAACAAAACAAAATCTTCATAATCGCGGCGCAGTTCATCGTCGGTCGAAGAAACTTTTAAGGATTCAGAAACCTTGCCGGCTTTGATCAAAGGAAGAACAACTAACTTAGAAAACAAAGAATGGAAATGTTCGTGAGCCACAACGCCAGGGTTTAACGTCAGTGGCAAAGCCTGTGACTGAAAATCGACAAAAATAATTGCGTCAGAATTTTGATCATAAAAGGAATTATTTCGAACCCAGTCGTCACTTTTTAAGATCCGCGTAGAAAGAGCCACCTTCCGAGGTCCCTCATTGAAGCGGCCTAAGCCCAGGCTTGCATCCAACGCCGTCAAGTTTTGTAAATGGTAGTAAATTGCTGCCATATCAGCAGACTGACTATCGACCGGAATAAAAACATCATCATAAGTTTTAATAAATCGAGCGTGAGGAACTTCACCAATGACCGTGGTTCCGTCAATTTTTGGAGCGTAATAAAAGGTCGCAATACCACCAGAAACACGCTTTAAATCTTCCATTTTTCTAAGGGTTACAACTTTAAGGGCAGGCTGGTCATTTTCCCTGACCGGAATCTGAACCTTGATATCGCCTGTGGCTTGTTCTGATTCGGTGGCATGAGTGCAACCCAGGGGAGCAAGCAGCGCAGCGCCGATTAAGAATCCAAAAAGCTTCTTCACAAAAAGGCCCCCAGCCACTATAACTTGACGTGAAATTATCAGCCGCAATATACCTGAAAATGAGGGCCTTTTGTCAGGATTAGAAAACATTACAAATTCTTTGAACCCTCCTCAAAAGGACGCTGTTTTAACGACGCAAGGGCCGCTTTTAATTCTTGCCGGCGCCGGTTCGGGGAAGACCCGGGTCCTCACGCATAGGATGGCTCATATTATTGGCCAAGGCTTTGCGGCACCTGATGAAATTCTTTGTCTGACTTTTACGAACAAAGCGGCCAAGGAAATGGAGCATCGGATCCATGGGATTTTGTCAGACATGGGCTTCCCCGTTCGCAATGAATTGTGGATCAGCACTTTTCATAGCTTTTGCGTTCGAATTTTAAGACGGCATATCGAGATGCTGGATTATAAAAGTTTCTTTTTGATTTACGATAGCAGCGATCAAATTTCACAGATCAAAAAAGTCATGGCGATTTTAAATATCAACGACAAAATGTATCCAGCCAAAGGCTTTCAATCTCGCATCAGCGCCGTTAAAATGCGTGGACTTTCGCCGGAACAAATTGAAGCCAGTGGCGCTCGTGGAATTATTGATCCCAAGTCCTTAGAAGTTTATAAAGCTTACGAAGCTGAAATGCGAAAAGCCAACGCATTGGATTTTGATGATCTACTGATGAAGACTTACGA